>JAKFUT010000290.1 GCA_021732565.1 Candidatus Obscuribacterales bacterium | reverse complement strand
ACCACCACCGCCGTTTTGATATGCCGTTGCAGGAAACGTTGAAGAAACAAGCAATTGTGCGTCGGTCCCGCCACCGGAGCTTACAAATTGGGCCGTACCGTCGATCGTCACCGTAGGATTGCTGCTCTTGGCCGTAATGCCTACTTGAACTGGAGTGCCGCCAAAATCTTGAAAGGTGACAGTCACATTGTTCGGTATAACAGCCGCGGTTAACGAGGGGAAAAGATTTGCCGGACCGAGGATAACGTTGCCTCCAGTTGCAATTCCCCCTGAGACCTGAAGAGTGCCCCCTACTATTCCCTTACTTTGAAGCGAGTTTACCTGCGCTGTGATTATCGAGTTAGTTAAATCAAGACTGAACAGAGTGAGGGCGGGGTTCGAGTTGAGGCTGACACCGTCTCCAAGGGTTACAGACCCCGGAGTACCGGAAAAAGCAACAATTGTATTTCCGTTTAAATTTATGGTGGCATTGCCCGTCGAGTTAACTATTCCATTGCCAAAGAAAACTTGGCCGGCACTGCCGATGACAGTAACACCGGTGGGAACGGGGCCGAGCTGTTTGTCGAAGGTGGCTCCCACTCCGAGAAAAATACCGTCGGCCGGATCGGGCGAAATGGCCGTCAGTGTTGCACCGGTTTGAATGTTGATGGTGCCGCTCCCGGTCTGCAACGATACAGAGCCGTTATTTGCAGTTAGTTCCTTCCCTGCAAAAACAGTGATTCCCGTAGCTGCCTGCAAACTGATTGCCCCCGCATCGCTAACAATGGAGCTTGTTGTAACAGCGCCTGTCGCCGTTAAGTTGAAGTCTCTTCCGGCATGCGAACTGAACAAAACAAGATTGGGAGAGGAAGCGCTGATTGACACGGAGCCGGAAACGAAGGTATTTGCGGCTATGGCGCCAGCATCGGTGGAAATTCCAGAGTCGCCGCCTATGGTTCCTGTGCCGCTAGAGAGATCAACAAAAAGACCGTCAGCGGAAATAAAATTGGCTGATACGTTGCCGGTTCCGTCTGCACTTAGCTGCACTGCGGGAGCGGGCGGCGCACCGGTAGCAGTGATAGTACCATTGAACGTTATGTTTCCGTTTGATCCCGCAGTTGTTCGCACGATGATTTGAGTAGCTGATGCACTAAACCCGGTGACGTTCCCATCGGAAAACAACACCAGAGATCCGCCAGCAAGGAAACCATTTATTAAATTCAAATCCTTGCTGCCATTGTGAATGAACGCACCGCCTGTGGTCAGCACGTTCAGAGCTCCGGTATTTACGTTGATAAAACGCGAAGCCAGTCCGAAGTCACCACCACCTGAAAGAGAGATTGAATTCGATGAAATCACGCCTGCGGTTTGTTTAATGGTGCCACCGCTTCCGGTTTCCAGTCTAAGCTGGAGTCCGCCCTGTATGTCGGCAGCCAGGTTGATACTCTGCCCGGGGGAGTCGGCCTGTATTAGTATGTTTCCAAATGAACCCATAATAATAGGCGCTGTGATGGAAATCTTCGCTGACGGGCTAGGGGAACCACCTACATCGGTGGATGCCGTATTCATCAATACGTTTCCGTTGCCACCGAATATAGTGGCGCCCATATTGATTCCTTTTAGCTCTGTTAATATTACGTCCCCGCCATTAACGTCCATGCTGCCAGTGAACGTACCTACTCCGGAGCCACGTAAGGAAAGACTGGCCAATTGAAACGGGCTGGAGAAATCGCCGCTGACTGTCACGTCGCCAGTAGTGAGAACCTTATAATTGCCACCGAATCCGCCAACCGGCGGTAAACTCTTGTCTAACACAAGCCCGTTCCAGTTCAGATTGATACTAGAACTGCCACTGTACGTGAACGAACCGTTGTAGCCTTTCAAACTTATGCCCAACTCGCCGTTAGCAGCTCCGATTGCCATCGTAGTCCCGCCGTTGACAAATAGCGAGATATCTCCGGCCGATCCCGAGGAATTGGCTCCGGCATTGGAACTGAGAACAACATGTTTGTCCACTGGTAAAACTAATTGCGGTGCCGAGAGAGTGAGACTTCCTCCTCGAGTTTGAAAATTAGTGCCGTTGGAATCAACGCTCAATGTGCCATCATCAATGAACAACGTTCCGTTGGCCGTGATTCTCAGGCTGCCCCCCGAGCCCCCGCTGGCAGCGGGTAATAACTTGATGTTGGCTGCATCAGTAATCCTGAGGTCACCGCCAGTCGTTAAAGTGACACTACTGGCAGTGCCAGGGTTGGATGCGAAGAAAGCGTCGGTAGGAACACTTGTGGCGGTGGCCTGCGTTATGATGGACCCGTTTATTCCATTGGATGTAACGCCAGCACCTATTATGAATGGATCAAGAGAAGAGCATTGAATAGACACAGCTGTGCTGCCGGAGACTGTCAAGTCGCCATTTACCAAAAGATGTCCCCTGGTGGTCAAACTCAGGCTGGATTTCGAGTCTCCGGTAATGCTCAGACCGCCAGATGCAATAAACAGATCGCCCTGCGCTGTCACTATCGTGTTCGTTCCGCTGGCAGCAATGGACAATTCTCCGTTGCCCCCTCCGATTTTCAAAGCGGCTGTTCCGTCAGACTGAGTCACTAATATCTGTGAGCCGGGTCCGCTATTTTTGACTTGGAAGTTGCCTGCACCAGAAACCTGTATGTCGCCCTGAAGTGCAATCGTGCCACCTGTTGCACCGCTGAAAAGTGGTGATACATCCACCCCCCCGACTGGAAGCTTCACCGACGACAATGGGGAGCGCAACGAAAGGCTACCTCCGTCACCACCGTTAACACCAGATGCAAGAACCAGGGCCCCGCCGGTTGTCAAATTTATTCCAGCGAAAGCGGTAATTGTGATGGTGCCTGCGTTACCTACAGGTCCCGCAACGTCTGCAGTAATAGTGCCGTTAATACTATTTGCGCCACCCGCACCAATTTCCAGTTCTGTGAATCCACCAGTGGTAATGGTTATGATGGACCTGTTACCTGTGGCTTTTATGTTACCGTCAATTTGTATGCTATTTACGGATGGAATAAGGATTGAGCTGCCGTCGCCGTTAACAGTTAAGGATCCGGTATAGACGTGATCTCCGCTGCCAAGCGAGGGAGGGGTACCTGCAGTTGTTGCGCCGGCAAAAACTGTGTCGCCGTAACCGACGAAACTTCCTGTTTTCAGTTGTATTTGATTGGTATTAGAAGCGGTGGGCGGCGACGCGTTAACAGCTTCGATGTTGCCTGTTTCGATACCGTTGCCTGCAATAAGAATCTGGCTTCCTGCTGCGCCGGCGGCTCCATCAGCCTTGATGGTGACGTTGGACGGAACGATTACCTTGCCGAGAGTATTGTCGGAGGTCGTAGGGAAGGCGTAGATGCCGATTTTGCCGGCTGCACCGGTTGCAGAGGAGGAATCGAGCATTGTTATGCCGGTTAAATCAATGTTTCCCGCTGAACCAACAACCACCGATAGGATTTCATTCACTGCGGCCGATGTTATCGGCGGGGCCCCGCCTGCCCCGAAGAGGGATGCACCGGCAATTAATTTGATGGTGCCCCCGCCGCTGATACCGGTAGTATCAAGGGCTGCCTCGGGAAGGGCAGTAATGTTTCCCTTAGCCAAAACCGCGACATTGCTGCCGTGCGTTACGATCTTTCCAATTGCAATACTACCGAAAGAAGCGATGGTTGTGCCTGTGGGGCTAAAGATATTGAGATCGACCGCTTGTACAGAGCGTGTCGGATCATTGGTCGAATCCGCCACTCCCGTGAAAGACCCGGATATTACTGTTCCATCTACAATTGAGACGGGGCTCGAGACTCCGATTTTCGAGTACTGAATTAAAACGTTGCCGCCAACCCCGCTGCCACCGGTGGAACTGACAGGACCAATTTGGACGGGAATGCCCGTCAGACTCTCAGCGAGCACATTAATGTCGCCGTTGTGCCCGGAACCGCTGCCACCACTGGTGAGAGTAACTGTATCGGGAAGTTTGATGGTGCCCGATCCTGTGGTGCTTCCCGAAAAAGCAGCTAATGTAATAGCGCCGCCGCTTCCGGTGCCACTGCGGGTATCAAACTTGGTTATACCGCCAGACGCACCACTGGTCAGATCAATCTTTCCACCGAACAAGGAGGGACCAGTGATTACAAGATTGGTAAAGTTGTCTCCGCTGTTTCCTGCAGTTGGTGCATTAGATGTTGGACCGGCCGGCACAAGAGAGAACTCGGCACCAGCGACCAGGACGATAGTGCCGCCGTCATTTGTGGAAGAGCTGGTATCGAGCTCAGCGGCGTTATCGCCGGTTGTGATACTTCCTGAAGCTACAATTGCCAAATTATGATCAGTATTTGTTGTACCGTGGAAAACCAACGGTTCGTCTATGAGAATGTCGCCGGGCGTCACTCCGTCGCCCTGGTTGTAGAAAGTCGGATCGTTGCTTACGTTGATTCGTCCGAGCGTCAAACGGGGAGTTGCAGTGGTTACGTGCAAATCGGCGGCGCTGGCGTTGAGCACGGCTGTCAAGTCACTCAATGCAACGTCGACCCTTCCGTTTCCGCCATTAACATTCATCTCTCCGGCGTTGATGCTACCGCCGATGATTTGAGTAAGCGCAGTACCGGCATAGTCTGTGCTGCGAATATTTACGGAACCTAGCGTTGCTTGAATGAGGCCGTGTGCATTATTGATTGACAGATCACCGCTCAATTTCGAATTGAGTGCGCCGGCAATGTTGATGTTTCCCGCAACAGAATTGATTAATCCAGAGTTGATTATTGAATTTGTTTGAAGATTTACATTGCTAATGGCTTGAACAACCGCAGACTGAGTAGTTGAAGACAAGTTTGAAATGGAATTGCCGGCGCTGAGCGAAAGGCTTCCATTGCTGGAGATCACGCCGCTATTAACAATGCTGCCGGTTGCCATCAATGAAAGATTTAGCTGGGAGATACCACTGAGGCCCTGAATCGACGACGAAGATATAAGCCCTGAATTGAAGATGTTTGTTGCTTGAATTACGGCACTGGCATTGCTGGAATAGGCAAGAAAGCTTCCGGCATTGCTGAAGTTTCCAACAATGTTCAAGGTCGAGTTAGTCGAAAAATTATGCAGTACGCTAACATTTTGCGGAACGATAAGACTGGCCAGGTTATTGAGATTGGCCGGCAAATTAATAGTGCCGCCGATGGCATTTCCCTGCGAGCCAATCACAATTGACTGCGAGCCGGTATGCGATACCTGATAGAGGGCAGACTTTTCCGCAGGCGTGAGCAATGAAGCTGGAGTAACCGTCATGGACTGCCCGCCAACAGTAATCTGAGTACTGCCGGTTTGCAGGGCTTTTCCGGGATGTAGCGACGCAGAGGTCGAACTGAGGTCCAGGTTCGGCGCGTGACCTGTATTAGTTCCGTCGGCTGCAATTGCCGACAACAGATCATTACTGGTTGCGAAGACGAATACCAGGATTAGGGCGCTTAGTTTATGGTTCATATTTGACATTCGTATGGGGGATCAGGAGCAGCATCTGTCTTATTCAATTATGCCTATAATAGGTGACCCATGAATAGAGTAAAAGTCCCATTCGATCTCCCGTCGCCCCGGAGTAGTAGATGATCCGCAAGAATGCCTGGCTAATGAGTTTAGTCTTATTCGCGTTAGCAGGTTCAGCCAATGCTGAGCCTACGACAGCACTCAACTTTGATGCGGCAATCAGTCCCTCAATTCAGTCCACCTTGACCAGCGAGCAAAAAGAAGTAATTGACAAATTGGTTAAGGTTCACAATCAGGTTGCCGACCAAAATAGGCAGAAAATCGATGGTCTGTATCAAAAGATTTCGGCCTGTTTCCTGGATCCAGAGGCAAAGAGGGAGCAGATTTTTTCTATTCAAGGTGAGATAGACTCTCTGCAAAATGAAATAGACATCTCGGCGGCAAAGACCGCCATCAATGTAAGAAAAATGTTAAACGACCGACAGAGGACCGTGTTTGTTTACGGCGATCCGCTGGACAACTATCCTGGTGTGAATCTAACGACTGATGAGTGGTCCTCATACTTAACCTTGATGAAGGAATTTTTGAATAAGAGAAATGGTCTCCAGCGGAAATTGGAAGACCTTCAGTTCGATTTAACGCTGCTTTACCAGTCCACAGACCTAAATGAGACTTTGTTGCTGGAAAAACAAGCGCAAATAAATGCAGCAAAGGCAGAGTTGGAAAACGAAAAAATCAGACTCGCTGTAAGAACCAGAGGTCTTCTCACTCCAGAACAAAGAAAAATCGTATTTAACAGGCACCATCCTAAGATTTGGCAAGATACCGGCATCAACCCGAAGCAAGACTCGATGATCATGGGCGTTCACATGAAAATTGAAGCTGCCGACCAGACAGGTCGAAGAACTCTACTCGGTTTACAGAACGATTTAGCAAAGATATATCTGGATCCTATTCCTGATGAAAATGTGGCGCTTGAGAAAGTGCGCGAGATAACACAAGCCCGTTCGGAAACAGCCCGCAAACAGCTTGGATTGATACTGGAAGGAAGGGGAATGCTAACCCCTGAGCAAAAGAAACGATTGATCGGGTTAATGAAAGTACCTTATGCTCCAATGCCCGGATCACATCTTGAATCAATAACAAAGATCAATGCCATTGTGTCCTCGCAGATAGGCGAATTCCTGACAGACTTCGCCACCGTCAGATACCTGCCTAACTCGAAGATTGAAGTTAGTGAGCCTGGTACCGTCATATTGCGCAGCGGAAAAGCATTGATTTCCACTTCAAAGTCTGCCCGAGTGAAGTGTGGTGGATATTCTGTCGCAGTAGAACCAAATACCATTGCTCTCATCACTTGTGATGCGGCAGGTACAACCGTGCAAAATCTCTATGATAGCAAAGCCCATTCACTCAAGATCAGTTCCGGTGCCAATACTGTAGAACTGCTGCCAGGATCAGAAGTTATAGTAAGTGATACGGAAGACAACCTCAAAATACTTATGGCAAAGCAAGCTGTAGGTAGAAGACGCCCTGCCGCAACCCGATTGGGAAACTCTTTCCTTGTTCACTCAGACATTTCGCTCCTAACGGTGCTGCAGAAGGATGACCTGATGCACCTCGTTATGATGCGCCTGAACGAGGGGGACAAGACAATTCTCAATCGGACCATGAACATGGCAGCAGCAATCATGCAAAGCACGCAAGGCCGCGGACAATATTCCCAACAAGTCCCTCCGGTTAAGTAGTCCGCATCGCTCGGCTTAACTCAAATTCTGACCGTTTACCAGGTTTCAAACTGCGTACAATCCTTCGTATACTCGCTCAATATCCGCCGATCTTCGTGGGCTCAATGCAATCTCGACAGCGACACTGTTGTTGGTTTAGCCAGTTTCGTAATTGTTCGACAGTTTGTACAACAAAGCCGATGCAGCTCAAGTAGGAAGTACTTCAGTTACCACGCGAGAGGTTCGGCTGATTGGTGCGTTCCTTTTTCCGACACCTCTCTAGACAGCTGTTCAAACCAGTCCAATGAGGACTCCGCGTTTTTGTCAAATTGCATGAAAACGGTCGGTAATTCTGAGGCTGTATCGCTACTTGCCGTCTCATCTACCGACTTTGCGAAAGGATCGTCCAGAGTAAGAGTCGGCAGATGATTGACTCCGCTTGGTGAATTTCGCTGCCACGCCTGCCTGCCGGATACACCGTAAAAATCGTTGAATAGAGCTTTTGCTGCTTCATTGCTGCTCATTTTACCTCTCATGCCAGAGCAAAGCAGACAGCAATCCATTCCCGCTCTTCGGGTGTTGGTTTGCGGTTGTTACTATACTTTGTTCGCGGCCAGCACCCTTTCCCTTGCTCTTACTTTGCAGGAAGGCTGTTGCTGTTTTGTTGCCACTGGCAACGCCAAAGCTCGCTTGCCGGGTATAGATTCCCTGAACCGGGTTCCATCAAGGAACCGCCTATCGCAAGAGGGATGCTTGGCGCACATCTAACCGCCTATACGTGTCAGCACAGTTCATAAATGGTGCCCGCTTGACGGATCGCAGTGCGAATTCAAATTTGCATTCTCAAGTCTTTCTTTAAGGTGTTTTACAAGTACCACAGGAACATAACTCGTCGACGAAATCGTAAAGGAACGATCGATGTATGCGGCGAATCGTGAGAACGCTCTCAGGCGTTTCACCGTCTGAGAGCAAAAACAGAATATGATCCACCTAACTGGTCGTAGGTTCGAACTTTGCAGACACCGGGAGGCTTCTCTCCTCTTTTATATCAGTTGTCTAGTTCAAATGGATCTATAATGCCTGACCGTTTGGGTTTAGAATTTTTTGGATCTTCCTTCTTTAAACCTGTATCTGCGATATCGATTGGAGCGGCGTTGCGCATTTGATTTTTTCCATCGGCACCATAGAGTCCGGTCCAGGATGTTCCGTCGGTGATCGGAATGTAGCGGTTTTGGGTATCTACTGTTTTTAGAGCGAATGCATCAATACTTATACTGGGCGGGAGGATGCCTTTTTTCTGCAGTTCATCTGTAAGCTGCTGAGCATACACTTTAACGTCACCGGGGTTTTTCTTGACTTCGGCTTCAAAATCCTTGATCACCTTGGCGTAATCGCCTTTAGCAAAGTCCGAAACGGCTAGATCGACATCTTTCTTGATCCGAGTGTCATCCTTGCTTTCTCTTGCAGATTCTTGTTTCTCTGCGTCAACGATATCCTTGCCAGGAAGGCGCTCCTGAGTTCCAAGGGTAGCACTGTAAGTGGTGGCATCGACGGGCTTGCCATTCTTATCGTAAATATTGACGTCTTTGTCACCCCTTATCGGGAGCCCGGGCATCTCCTTGTTCATAAGTTCCGGCAAGCCTGTATCGATGGATAAGCCGCTCGGTAGCAGACCGCGTTTATGCAGTTCATCATTTATCTTCCCCTGTACTTCGCTGTCGCCTGAATATTTCTCGACTATTTTCTTATAGTCTTTTATCACCTCATCATAATTTCCCGATTTCTTGGCCGCTTCGAAAGCGTCGGCAAATTTTTTCGCATCGTCGGCAATATCTTTGGGGCGTTCTGCTGAAACCTCCTTAACCGTGTCTCCCTTGGTTTCCGTGAGATCACCCTTGCTGATGCCCTTTTTGTCTCTTCCCCAATCATTATGAGCCTGCTCAATCTCGCCGATATGCTTCTTTGCATACTCCAGAGATTGCAACTCCTTCGGTCCCAATGTGCTTTTGTTTTTCTCGATGAACGCATCGATGTCTTTTTCTGAGATGCGTCCATTTGCTTTGCCTTTTCCGGCAGCGTCAATTGAATCAAAATTGGTAGTTAAATATGTCAACGCTCGCGCCTTGTCTACTGAATCCTCATATTTGGTCGCTGGCGCAGCTTGCTCTATTTTTCCCTTGCCTTCTGCCTGATCTTTCTTGCCCTCCGGCTCATCCTTCGGTGCCGTAATCGGTTTGCCATCGTCGGTCAATTTAAAAGATTCTTGACCCGGTTTAGTCAAAACATGCTTGCCGAGGTGTTCCTTGCGAATTCCCTTTACCAGATCTGCTGCTGCCTTCTGCGAATCAATTCCAGCCTCGTCTTTGAATACTTTGTCGGATACTTTTATGTTGTCTTTGACATCATCGCTAGCTTTATCTGCTTCTCTGTTCTTATGATCCATTGTTGCTATCTCCGGAGGTTGATTATGCTTTTCCCTGGACGTGCGCTGCTTGTGCATCTCGTGGCAGTTGTTTAACCGACGAGGCAGCGGCCAATGATTAGGCGCAAAATTCGTAAGCGGAAAGTTAACAGATCTTGGAGAATTTATGGATTTATCGAAGCCGCGCTACTTCCAGCGAATGGATTTCATGGCTCGCTCTGCGGTTTTTGCATAGTTGGCAAACTTGTCTTTCGGTGCTTGAAAGAATATTTCTTGCACCGCGGTCCCCGTGCCGTCAGCATCGACAAAAATGTGTTTTGCGTCTTGTTGAATTTCGTTATAACGGCCTTCCAGTAACAGCACTCGTTTGCCATTAATGTCTACTGTTCGCGCATTGGTGGCATGAAAATCGGTAGAGTTGAATTTGTCTCTAATGGTTTCTTTCAGGGAGTCAAATTCGGAACGCGAAAGTGAATGCACCGGCTTGTTTAGAACTTCGTGGAAGTTATGGCCTGCATTTTCCGATGTTCGGCGCCCACGATAGTAGAAGCCTAGCTGGCATGAAGGATCTCCCTCGGGGTGGTATTCATGATAGGTGGCCGAATGCTGACGTTTCTCCTCGTCTGCTCCCTTTTCCCATCCAGAGGGCAATTCCATGCAGCTGATTTGCCCGAGATCGGTGACCTCGTTGGTAGCAGGTTTTGTTGCGTTTGACATGATCGCGCCCATGAGATCATCCATGAGCTTCTGAGAAGAATCCGATTTTGTATTTCCGTCAACGGGTTCGTTGATTTCTTTGTGTGGATTGTCGTTGCCCATTTAGTTGCTCCTGTTTGATAATTTGAACTACGGACGAGCCGCTGGTCTTAACGCTGGAACCTTCGCCACAATGGCGTTGCGCCGATCCTCAGGCAGCGCTGTCAGCAATGGCTGCAAGCGCGCAGTATAAGCTGATGACGCCGCCACGCTGCGTGGCACGCTGAGGAATTCGGTGGTAGTGCTTGCGATCAAGTCATCGTATTTTACGTCGTTGATTGCATCCGTCTTTCTCTCCGACTGAGCAAGTTCCAACCGGAGCAACGGATTTGGATTTGCGTTAATCTGCTGATAAAAAGCATCATGCTGCGCGGCAGTCATGCTATCTGTCATGGTTTTGATCTTCGCCATGAACGTATCGGCCTGCGCATCAGTATGAGTTCGTCCAATAAAATTAGACGTTGCTCCGACGAGTGCACTGCGATGAGCGTCGTCATCGATCATTCCCTTCGTGTGCATCTGATCAATGAAGCCTATACGCTCTTGCGGCGGCAATGCCGATATTACATCCTTGAGCTTGGTCTGCGCATTGTTGTATTCGTTTTGATCGAAACTGCCGTCTGTTCTTTTCTGTGCCCAACGATCGGCTGAATCATCAATGCACTGTTTCAGGTCTTTGTCGAAATCGGCATCGCTCATGCCACCAAATTGGTGTTTCAAGCGAAGAAGCTCAAACTCCTTTTGGGTGTCTATGGTGTTGTGTTCGCGATCCCAATCAACATCTTTTTGAAGATCTTCAATGGTTGAGTTAACCTGCTTGTCGCTTTCCCATGGTTTATACCATGGTGCTTCTTGCGTTTCCATTTGGTCGGGTTTTCGTGAGGCGCGGTAAAGGTCATGAATTTGCACAGCCTTGTCGCCCTGGTGGTCTGCGTTGGTGCCCCACTGGTTGTCTATTTCGACCTTACCGGTTGCAGCATCGTAGTCTGTAATAGTTACGACGTGCCAACCGCCGCTTCCGCCTGCTGCTCCATTTCCGGAGTCATGCAGAAATGGTTCTTGCCCGCTGTGAACGCCAATAACAATGGGAAACTTGCCCTTTTCCGCAGCGTCTTGAATATAGTTTTTCAGTCCCTCTTCGTTTTCGAACGTATTCACTCCGGTAGCATCACCGTAAACGCCCGTTTTGTGTTCGATCATGGTAGCGTCCGTGGTGCCGCTAATTATGTTGGGAACATCGACCATTGCGCGGTCCGCAAGATCCGGCGAATCCTTGGGGATGTTGTTAATCCAGTCTTTCATAATCGTGGTTGGTGGAGTGGTCGACTGATCTATGAGTCGTTCGCCCCCGGTGGGTGGCACAACTCCGGGAACGTCGGGTACTTGCTGGTATTGGATCTGGCCTGGTGGAACTATTTTTGCGTTTCCAGCTGCGTCGGTGTATGTGTATGGTTGCTTCTGATAATAGAGATTGACCGCAGCGACCTGAAAAATTTGGCTTGCCTGACTTCTGTCGCCGTCCACCGGCGGGTTGTTTCTGGCCTCCGCGTCTGCCGCCACCGGGTTCACTTGCACTTGAGTGCCATCTTTGGCGGTGTATTGACCCGTCGTGGCGATGTCGGTAACTAGCCTTGCAGCTTCGGAAGGATGCCTTGTGTACGTGGTGCATTCTGCCGTCGTCATATTGCAAGTCTCGTGTTGACCCTGGTCAATAGACTTGGGAATAGCGCACTGGCTCATTACTTGTTCTGCAACTTTCACTCGATCTTCCTGTTTGAGCGGAACGTCGCCAGCTGTAGTAAGAAGTCGCTCTGTTTCTTTGTAGGTTTTGGCGATCTCCTCTCCGCCCAGCGGGGGCGTTTGTTTCGCCGCTCGCTCCTCGAAACGAAGCATGTCCGCTTCGAACTTTGCTCTTCTCTCCGGGTCGGCGATCTTCTCTTGTGCAAGATCTAACAGCTTATGCCTCTCCGTTTTTACTTCTTCGCTTGCCGGCGGAACTTCTCGCGGAGTATCTCCAGCTTTGTCGGCTATGAGCATTTTTCCGTCTGGAGTCGTGGTCAATTCAAACTGATCACCCTGGCGAGGCCCCGAATGAGTTTCCTTGTATCCGCCGGCTCCATCAGGCTGCCTGTTGTATCCTCGACCGTCAGTGTCTTCAGTTTTCTCCGCGCCATTTTTCCACGTCGTTATAGTGCGAGAGCCCTCACCTTTAATCACCATGCCACCGTCTGTGGTGCCTCCGGGCAGCGTCAGTTCTTTGCCGTCCAGACTGCCGGGTCTGGCTGGATCTAACCCGTTGACCGTGGCGATTTCCTTTTCATAGGCCGTGAGTTGCTCTGCCGTTGCGCTCGGTGGCAGATTTTTCTTTGCCACACTCTCCAGGGTGTCGGCCGGTGTTGCGACAACCTTATTGGGGGGAAAGTTGAGTCCTATGGCTTCTCCGGGATAGGGCGCCGGCGCTCGTACTTCCAGCGGGTCCATTTTAATTTCCGGTGGGTGAAAGAAATCGGCGACTCCCTGGAACACCTTTCCCAATCCGTCTACTGCTGCATGTTCCCCTTCTTCCAATTTTTTGCCAATTTCTCCGATTGCACCGCCGATGGTCTGCTCTGCTTGACCGACTAATGTTCCTAATTCCTTGCCAACTTCGGAAACTCCTTCGCCTATAGTCTTTTCAGCCATGCGCTCAACGTCGGCCAGTGATTTGCCTATTCCTTCCAGAGTGGAGGCGATATTACCCATAAACGATTCCTTAGCTCCGGACTTTTCTTGGGAGGCATTGACGACGCTATCTTCCACGGAGGCGCCCTCGACCAGTAAAGGCTTCCCGAACTCATTTGTAATGCCGCTTTTGCCACCGGACTTCAGATACTCGTCGAGCTCTTTTTGCTCATCGACCAGTTCGGGTTTTCCCGCATTTGCCTCTTTCAGCAGCAATGATTCGGCTGTTGGGGTCTTATTCTCCGGTGAATTTTCAATGCGCTCATCTGTTTCATTCACCATGGTTCAACCTCAATTCTGTAACAGGCTCGGTGGTTCTTTGCAGCAAGACACGAATTGTCTGCCTGGTAGCTCTGGGCGCCGCCTGTGAGGACCTCATAAGTTTGCAGGTGCCGGGAACTTGCTAAGAGATTCGAACGAAAATATCAGCTTTTTCCCTGAGGATCGATAGAATCTTACCAATTTGGCAAGGTGCGTTACTTTTTCCTGTGAGGGAGGGCAAATCCGTTGAGGAGGCTTGTTCAAATCCAGTTAAGCTCAAGGGCCAATAGCAGACGATTTTTCTGCAAAAACCAGGGTTGGGTGTGCCACAAATCTTGAAGCGAATCAAAGACCGGGGAATGAGCTCCGTGATCACCATCGACGCTGCTATAACTGTTGCTATAGTAAACGCAAGGTAAACGAGAAGAAGAACCACTCCGGTCCTGGAAGTAGTTGTCCAAATTAAAATCCATGGAGCGATCGCTCTGTGGAGAAAGCGCTCAGATGAACACTATTACTCACGCCATTATCCTCATTCTCATCTTCATCGCAGTTGCTCTTTGCGGGCAATGGTTGGTGAATCGCGTGGTGAAGAGAGAAGTGCTTGAGCTGCACCACAGCGCAGGGGAAGCGATGATGGGAGTGGTGGGCACACTCTTTTCCGTGCTGCTAGGATTCATGGTCGCATCGGCGATGGATAAATATCACGATTGTCAAATGCACGGTGAGCAAGAGGCCAGCAATGTCGCTAGCGTCTTCTGGGTCGCACGTGGATTTTCAGACATTGACAGACCGCGACTGCGGCAGTTTTGTCGAGAGTATGTTGATGAAGTAATTAACGAGGAATGGCCGAAGATGGAACGCGGCCAGAAAATCGATAATGGCACTGATGCTTACCAGCGGCTCTGGGAAGCTACTGTATCTGTGGTGCCAGAGAATGATCGCCAGAATAATCTGCAACAAGGGCTCGTTGCTTCGATGCAAAACCTCGGCGAACATCGTCGTGCTCGTATCCTTCTATCGCAGAAGGGTACGCCGATAGCACTGTGGGCGGTGATAATCTTTGGCGCGATGATAACGCTCGCGCTTAGTTTCATTTTTGCGTCTCAATTTCCCAAAGTTCAGGCATTCATGACCACGCTGGTAGCCACAGCACTGGCATTAAATGTTTGGCTGCTGGCTGCGTACAGCCATCCCTTTAGTGGGGAACTGAGGATCGAACCCTCTATGTTTCGTCTGCTTAAGGATTCTGTGCTACGCGTGCCTGATGGTCCAACGCGCTTCTTGCACGATCATGAGAATTCGCCGGCAAAGTGAGTTGCGACTGTCTTAGACTGATTCCAAAGATTCTATTGCAGCTGGTTTCATAGCCGGAGAGCCTTGCTGTCTTCGAAAACTGTCGATATAGCGGCGTAATGCTTCTCGTATCAAATCGGATCTGTTGCGGTGCTCAAATTGGGCAACTGCATTAACCTGCTCAAGCATGCCTAGCGGCAACGCGATGAGTACTTTTTTCGGCATTATAAGGTTTCCCCCGATTCAAGCTCGTAACCGTTGGTCATTTGCATAGAAAAAAAGATGCGAGCAGCACGCATGAACGTAAGCTGCTCGCATCTTGTGAATCAATTACCAGTTCCGGTTGCCATAGGCTGTTGCGGGTTTGGAGCCGCCACGGGGCTCGGACATTGCTACGTGAATGACGCGACCGTTGAATTCTGCGCCTTCCAATGCAGTGATAGCATCTTCAGCACTTTTTTGCGAACTCATTTCAACAAAGCCGAATCCACGAGACCTGCCGGTATCGCGATCGTTGGCGATCTTGGCAGACAGCACTTCGCCGAACTCGGCGAACAGTCCGGACAGTTCCGACTCGGTGCTGTTGAAGGAGAGATTTCTCACAAATAACTTATTTTGCATATGTATAGACCTTGTACGACGAAGTGCATTCTCATCGGAATATCCGATGAGCGGAAAAGTCGCCCAGCTAGAACCAACAGTAAGTGACTACGAAAAAGTTGATCAAGTGCGACACAAGTCAGCACTGTCAACGAATTACGATGAATGTATTCTTCCTGAAAGAGGCCTCGCGATGAAACGCTTTGCCCGGGTGGACCCAAAGGTTTAGCGAGACAGCCTGACTTATTCGACTTCATTATCGCACGTTCGATTGCATTAAACACAAACAAACAGGCAACATGCAAAAATTGGTTGTACTGCGCGTTACAGTCTTGGACCCTCTCGCCCCCGGGCCGCTCGTTCCGCGTCCGCAATCACCCTAATTTCTTGTCTTCGCTTTTATGAACTGACTCGCAACAGTTTCCTGTTCTTAAGAGGAATGGACTATTCACAGAGCAATTAA
Organism: Candidatus Obscuribacterales bacterium; assembly: GCA_021732565.1. Classification (GTDB taxonomy): domain Bacteria; phylum Cyanobacteriota; class Vampirovibrionia; order Obscuribacterales; family Obscuribacteraceae; genus JAKFUT01. The sequence goes on along the minus strand of JAKFUT010000290.1, from coordinate 18,192 downwards.
TGAACAATCTGGTCCAGGCCGGTACGGCCAAGAGCGAAGACTTCCCATGTGTTGGTGGAGGGCAGAGATTGTTTTATAAGATTCGCTTTATTGGCTGTATCGCGGTATCTACATTCAGAACCGGCACGTGTCCCGGGCATACCAGCTCAAATTGCAAATAAATGGGCACTTGTTGAACTCATGCTTAAGTCGTGCGAAGAGCTCGCATGGTTGGCGTTAGTAATTTCAAAATCCGCCAATCAATGGTGAAGTATGCGACGAAAAACGCCACAGAGCTTTCGAATTTCCAGGTAGTGGCACCACTCTCGGTGCCCGGTTTAAGTGGTGGATAGGCCGGAAGTTGTGATTTGCCAGGTAGCGGACAGCTTGCATTGATTATGCTCGCTTTCATGAGTGGAGGGCGGAACATGAGCTTTGAAAACGAGAAGGATGGAACACAACCAGAAGAGAGAGCCACTGAAAGAGGCTCAACAATTAACTATTCGGGAGAGCAAGAGTCCGTTGATATCGTGCGGCAAATGACTCAAAGAGAGCCTGTGGGACGAGTAGCACAGACCATGCTCAACGGTTTTTCTCTTTTCATTGATGAGTTGAATGAGCCAGGCGATCGATCACACGGTGTCTTCCTCCGACCGGGACAAACGCTTCCTGTCCAAAATGATAATTCAGCCGACACTCGAGATCGCGTGACTACATTGGCTTATCCTGAGGGGGGTAACGTACCTCGACCAGACGAAGAGGCGACCACTCTCGCGTTGGGTGCGGAATCAGGGAGTGTTCAGCGCCCTGGTGATTCGGATTTACCCACAACAAGAGCGTATCCGGAGTCGGGCATCACTCAGCGCCCTGGTGATTCGGATTTACCCACCACAAGGGCGTATCCAGAGTCGGGCATTACCCCGCGCCCTGGTGATTCGGATTTACCCACCACAAGGGCGTATCCAGAGTCGGGCATTACCCCGCGCCCGGGTGCTTTGGATGGACCTACCACTCTGGCGTTGGGTGTGGAGTCAGGGACGGTTCCGCGTCCGGCGGGTGATTGGGACTTGCCTACTACTAGATCTGAATCGGGCATTTCTCCACGTCCGGGCGATTCGGGAGCAACCACCCTGGCAACGTGGGAGTCAGGGACACTTCCCCGACCGGTTGAGTTGGATTTGCCGCGCGAAGGAGATTCCCGTGTACCTTGGCGAATGGGCGAGGGTAGGTTGAGTGGAGGCGTGGAACCGGAAGGCGGAAATCCTGAATCCAGAAACCTTCCCGCACCAGCTAATGAACGTCCTTCCGTGAACGAAGATCATCAGCCTACCGAAGTCAATCCTCCGCGAGACTCGGAAGAATCACCATATGTGCTGACGGCGGCACAAGATCAGGGAGAGAGAATTCGAAGAGTCGTGCTAGATCGGGGAGACGTGAGGAGTATGAACGGGGTAGCAGCCCATGGGTTAGGTGGTTCATCCGTACATTTTAGAAATCCTACTTCAAGGGAAGGGATAACCATCCATAACGCTCAGATACAGTACAACAGTCAAAGCGAGACTTACACAGTGACTGGAGAGCAAGAGGGCGCGGGAAGGGTGAGATATAGCATACCTCGTACTCCTACTCGCGATGGCAGATACATGATCTTGCTCGGTAGAAACTAATGGTAACGCGGTAAGCCGAATTGGCTTGTAAATTGCCAAATCCTTTGTAACTGCTCATGGCGGGAAAATCTGCTGTTCTTCCCCAAGCGACGGAAGCACTTGCTTCTGGTTCGAGAGTCCTGCAACAGAAGAAGACAAGGGCGTTGCAGGACCTCTGGTTTCGTGGCGCTCCCGGTGAAACAATTCTGCAGTAATTGTGGTGACTTCATTACTCTTTGGAGTTGTGTGCTTATCGCTCTTGGAACCTTTTTGCCAATACGTCGCTTCCGACTGGCTAACGATTCGTTTGGCACTGTCTCTTGTGCGCTGATCCGATCACCAGGGTGATTTGCCCAAGTGGAAATAACCGCCGCTGGGCCCGTCTGCGTCAAGGGTAGCCAACTGTACGCTGGTTCTCCCGCCCTCGCTAAGATCCATGGGGGCCTCAGTGCCACCCATGCCTGTCTTGACCCAACCCGGGTGTGCGGAATTTACTTTTATTGGTGTCTTGTAATTCGTGGGCGTGAAAATCCTTGTCGGAATGACGCGATAAAAATATCCAGCAGTACCAGTACGTGTGCTGAATGCAGTCTACTTGGTGGCTTCTTGAAGATGTTTCCAGGCCTCGGCGTAGCTGGTTTTGATGCAAGGCAGCTCCTTACCTTTGAGTTTGTTTTTCGGATTTGCAGTGAGCCGGCCTAAATTAGTCTCGCCTTCCTTGCTACCACGTTTGGCTGCATCTTTGTACCACTTCAATGCCTCCTTCATGCTGGGAGCTGTTCCGAGCCCGAGCTCGTAACATTCGCCCACCGCGTTGGCCGCGTCTGCTGAAGCTTCGGCGCTGGATTTGAAGTTTGCCAGCATCGCTGGATAGTCCTTGTCTCTGTAAGAGATAAGCGCGGTGGATGCGCTCAGTTCGTCGAGTTGATTAACGACTTGGGAAAATGATTGGCTGATAGCGCTGTTTAGGCCTGGTCTTAGTATGTTGAAGAAAGCAAACCCGCCAATCAATAGAACTACGATGAGACCTAAAATACCGACCAGGCATCCGCCGCAACCCCAGGCTAACTTCTTATTCATATGTCGTCTCCAGCCGGCGCACATTGTCAGGCCGATCACGAAGGGTTGGCGCGTATCCTTTCGCATCTGGTAATCTGGTTTGCGCGATAAAATTCTGCAAATACAGCTACGCATAGGAAACGGTACACCTTCCCGGCGGCCTTCGCAAGTGCTCTGCGAAAATTGCGCAAACTTACGGCCCTTGCCGAGTCGTAGTGGCAAACTGTGAATCGAGGAACTTGATGGTTCGATCGAGGGCCTTCGACCAGCCTTCGGGCGGAAAACCGTGGCCCGCACCTTCGATGCGCACAAGTTCTCCCGGAATATGACGAGCTTGCAAAGCCGCAGCCATCGTTTCTGAAGCAGCGATGGGCACCAACGAATCTGCCGTACCGTGGACGAAAAGCGTGGGTACTGCAGTTGCTGCGTGGTCTACAGGAGATGCCTCTCGATAGCTGCCACTTTGAGAAAGATATCTGTCAACCATCGGATGGCCCGGGCTGAGGTCGGTTGGTCCAAACCAGCTTACTACTGCAACCACGCGGGCTTTGCTCTTTGGGAAGCAAGCGGAAAAGACGGGACCGTTGGCTGTGTATCCCAGTAACATCGCAAGATGTGCGCCTGCCGAACCTCCCATCGCCGCCAATTTGTTCGGGTTCACATGCCATTGCGATTGACTGCCTAGAAATGCAAGAGCGTCTTTCACATCTACCAAATTCGCGGGATATTCGCCGCCTTGACCAACTAAACGGTAGTTTATATTGAACACAACGAAACCGTGAGAGGCCAACGCAGCTACCATGGGATCTGACTGGCGCTTGTCACCGCCGCTCCAGCCACCACCGTGAATGTAGAGAACGGCAGGCCTCAGCCCTTCGGACTTCGGAAGATAGACATCGCCGACGCGCTGTGAATCCCCTGGCGTTACATATGAAACGTTTTGAATCACCGTAAAGCTTCCGTTGTCTGTTTCACCGACGGAAGGACTGCTTGAGGAACGAGGGGGATTCGTTACTGATGCACCATCAAGCTCAGCTCGCTGCGTCTTGTTCAATATAGAACGTACGCGGGTGAAAAATTCCTGCCTCACTTCGGGCAGAGGAGTGCCGGCAGAGAGCCGTCGGGTCCCCTCGTCGTAAAACTGATTTACGTGGTCAATTTGAGCCGTAGTGAGTGTGGACAACGAGATAACTTTGCGGTAATCGGCGGTATTGCGCCCTGCTGTTCCACCGGCCTGCGCTAACGATTCCTTGGAACCGTCTGAGCCAAAGGCTGCCTGACAGAATAACGCCCAGATAATGCAATGAAGAACGAGAAGGTTATGCATACCCGTGGACATCATAGAATTGGCTACTGGTGTGTATGCTGCAGATCATTATGGCCAGACCGATGATCTTTTCCAGGACAAATCCGTTGGAATATACCAGTGATGCGCAAGTTAGCGGTTTGTCGTCATCTTCAGGCTCCAGATTATCAAGAACAGTGAGGTTTTCTTCTTCAAACAATTCAACCTCGGCGCCTGCGTTGGCAGTTATGGTAGCCTGGCAGTCCCCCGTGCTAGCGATGTTTGCGACAAGAACTCCAGAGTCGCGTTTCCAAACAGCGCCCCAGAAACCGTCATTGCAGTCGGCATCTCCTTCATTGAAGACCATTCTCAAGGGCAGTGTTGTACCGGTCTTTGTGGTCGCATCGAAATCCATCCAAAAGTAACGGCCGATATCATCGTAGTATTCGTCTTCTTCATCACCTTCATCTGCCGCATTCTCGATGTGGTGTTCGGGCATGTTGGGGCAATCTTTAAACAACGAGGTTTTGCAGATGCCGAGCAGAGAAACATTCTGCACGGGATTGCACAATTCACCGTTTTCAGTTCTCTCATATGTCTGTTTCAGGAACTTAGGAGTCTCCTCCCGGTAGGCATATTCGTAGGGGGACAACTCATTAATGCACTCAGGCCACATCGCGAACAACCCTCCAGTGTACGAGAGAATCCAGAATGAAGGATTTTACCATGACCGGTCAGAAAGGCAGCCTTCGCGCTGTTGAGTGGCTGCCTATAACCTTAGCGAAAGTTACAGGCCGACTCTACCGTTAATCACGGAGTGCTCTACATCTCAATTCGTGGAAAGTTCTGCTTTACGGCCTCGATAAATCGGTGGTCATCCTGGAGCCATCGTTCATATGTGAATTTCTTTCCACGGGCTTTGAAGACTAGCTCGGAGGAGCCTTCGCCGCAATCAATTAGCTTGATACTTTGAATTTCGTCCCAGGACATGCGGCAGCGAGATGTGACCGTATCGAATTCGATGCCTGATCGTTAAGGCGAACGCGGTATTGAGCAATCTTCCTCGCTTTGGCGCGATCAAAGAGATAGGTAAGAGTCGGTATGCCGCCCAAAAGATCATCCAGCCGATGCCAAAAAATATCATAAACACGGTAGTTCCTGGATTAATGAACAGGTCTTTTGGCGACGTGATAAGGAACACCGCGGGAAATGCTGCCAGCGGTAGAAGGAGATAAAATCCAGTTTTATCTCCGTTCCCTGGAGAAACTCCTCGAAACTCCATCATTCCGCTGCCCATGCAATTTACTCATATTAGCGCTTTGAAGCTCTTCTATTTTACACGGTCGAAATCGCGGAGATGCGGCAGAAAACATTGAGCATTCAGTCTTGAAATTTGTCGTCTCTCATAAGGTTGCTGCCAGAACCAGTTGACAGCCGGATGTTACAATGCGTGGAGATTCCTACACTTGGTCGGCCACAGATAAAAGGATGCGTGATGGACCTTCCGGAAATAAAGGAACTGGCGACAATGCGGCCGAAAGAGTCGTTAGAGGTTTTGCTCTCCCGAATGAGCGAGCTGAGATCAAATGGTGCTGGCCTCTTGGACTGCGTAGTCTATGTGAGGACAAATCAGGGTTGTGGTTTGGCGGAGGCTACCCACATCGTCATAAATTCCAGCGCGTGGCTTGATAGAAAGGATGACTTTCTGCAGCAGCAATCTGAAGCGTTTGAGGAGTTTCTCGAGACCAATCGGGACAGGATTGCAGCGATTCACGAGACATACACACCGGATGGAACAGAGACGGTGCTTCACCTGCTGCCGAACAACCAGAAGAAGCTCTGGCAGCTGAAGAAACTGCGGAAGAAGATCCTGCTGCTGAAGAAACAGAAGAAGCTCCCTTGGCCGAAGAAACTGCCTAAAAAACAAGATCGGGTAGAATAGAATCCGCTCAGTAGAAGCACATTGCTAATCAAGACCCAGATCCTTTGTGAACGATGCTTCGGGGGTGATTTGCTGGCGGGTGACATTAGAGTGTCGTAAAATCACTCCTACGAGGCGGTTCCAGATTTCCTCCTCTGAATCGCGTTGCGGTGCCATTGCTTTTCCGTTAATCACGATTAGAGCCTCAACCAATTCACGCATTGTCAGTGTCTGATCGCTCAACCGCCATCCAAGAAATTCGTTTGCGACCTTGAACGGCGGCGTCTTGAGATCAATAAACATCTGTAGAAAAGGCCAGCCTGATTCCACTAAAGCTAGCGGCATCAGGTCTGTAAGCCTGGTGTTCGGTTCGATTGTTCGTCGTTCCAAGTTGTAATTCGCAATCAGGGCTCGTCTAAGTTTATAGAACACCCTCTGCGTTAAGCACGCCACTGGAGAAAAACTAGCCACGCGAATTTTCAGCCACTCATATACTGACCCCACTGTGGTCAACTTCTCTGCCTCATAGTCAGGAATGTCTAATCCAAACTCCTCTTCAATCTCCATTACCAACTCGACCAAGTCCAGTCCCATGTTCACCCTCCGCTCTCTGTTCAGTTGTCCGCAGGGAAACCCATTCTATACGGAGAATGCTTATTGTTGTGTCGTCGCCCACGCCAGAAACGTTACCAGTTGACCACTGTGCCTCTGCACTTTCTAATCGGTAGACGAACCTGGCGCTACACCTGAACGGGTTAGCATCTTTCAGAGATAAACTGCCGAAATTGAAATTCCACGGCAACTACGTATGGCAAGAATTGGAGCGTGCAAATATCATCACTTCAGCGGATCTTCCTAATAGAGAACTAAATGGGCGACCTTTTAACATTTTCACCAGAACTTGCTCTTAATAAACAGTCCCAATCACCAGTCGAACAAGCATCTCGGGCGTTTCTGCATAGCCTGATTCAGTCTCCCTTGAACGGTGTTGTTCAGATTGGCGATAAAGTTCTTGGAACCGATGTTCTTCCATCGATTCAATTCATAGAACCACCTTCTGAGGCCAAGTTTGGAAGCGTCGACTGGCACATTCAGCAATTCGGACAGGCTGCGGGAATGATTCCCTGGTTCATTGGGTTGCACAAGGTCAGCGCGGTGTTACTTAATAAAGTCATGGCAAGCGAAGGCAAGGCGCTGGCGGTAGGAGCTACTGGCAAAGCAGAGGCTTTCCTTAGCCGAAAGACCGCAATAGACGTGACTAACTCGGCCTTCACCGGTTTGGCGTACGGCGCACTACTTACACCATCGGCTCCAGAAGAAAACATCCTGAGTGCACGAGCAGGAAGCGCCGCAAGCAGCGCTCTTACTTTCACGACGCTGGCCCTTTCCATGCGAGCTCTATCTTCCCGAGGTCTCAACAGTCAATGGCTCGCGGGAGGGCTTTCTGGCATACCGGCCGGATTTGTCGGTGCAGAGTCTCATTCTGTTTTCTCCGGCAAAGGAATGGCGTCTGGAGAGGATGTCTATAAATCCATCTACGGTTTTTCCATCATCGGCCTGGGTTTTGGATTGGCACAAGGGAGAGCCGAAGCCAGACATAAGCAATCTGGAAATTCAACTGCGAGCGACGCTGTCGGCGCGCCTCGTCGCGGACCTAATGGAAATGCGCTTGAAACTGCAACGCCCGTGCAAAGGGTCCTCCCGGGGCGACCTCAGTCCCTCACTCCCGGGGATTTCACCACCGGCTCTGGCAATGGAGCAGGAAGAACTGTCGCAGAAATAGTGTCACCAAATACGATTTCCGTAGGTGCGTCCGGTCCGAAGCCGTTTGAGGCAAGTCGTCCGCCATTGCAGACTGAGTCGCGCGTTCCGTTGCCGGAAGGTAAGCCTTTGCTAACGGTTCCGGTGGGGGATGTTCCGGGTCCGCAAGGACTAGGACCGCGAATTGCGGAAGCACCGAAACCACTCATTGAGATACGACAAGAAGTCAAAGCCGGTCCGGAAATCGAAGCCGCGCGAAAAGCCGAAACCGGCAAAACCGAAGTCAAAGAAGATACGGCGTCATCGAAAGATGGAGCGGAGGCGGGGCTCAAGAACGATCAAGTCTTTCAGGGCACAGACGCTTCCGGACAGTCTGGTCGCTATGATCCTGCCACCGATTTCCTGAAATTTCTTGAAACAGAGGTTGCTGGTCAACGGGAGGCTTCGCCCGAGCAATCGGCCGCACGCGATGTTCATGAAACCGTGAAAGAAGTGATGGAGAGACCTGGCTTTCCCCGGAACGGATGGGGGTACGAAACCCTCCGCCAGATTTGCGATCAACTATCAAGCCTCGGTTACGCGGAAGAATCCGCCAGCGGTATGAACAGAGGAAGTGCATACAGTAAGGCCTCACGACACCTTGAAAAATTGTTGGACAAAATTCCGCAAAGTGACACCGCCGTTCGTCCCACCGATACCCCGTTGGCAGACAAGCTTTCGGCTCGTTTGAATGAACTTGGTCGTGGTGACAAGGAAGAGATGCGGGGCGTGAAGGACGCAATCGAAGTGGTGAAGGAGGCCGAATCGGATCCGTTGTTCGATCGTAGTGCGGGCTCTTACCGCCTTCTTGCGGAGCGTGTGGAGGCGGAAGCACGCCAAAGGGGACAAAGCGATTTCTCCGAACCCATTTCTCAAGGAAGTGGCTTGTGGCAAACGGCACAAGCAATCGAACAGTTTGCCAAGACTGAAGCAGCAGCCAGACCGTCGCGATCTGCGCCCGGTGACGGTAGTGGACGGAATGCGGGAGCACCGGAGCGACAGCAGCCCGCGCAAGAAACTCGTCCCGTTGCACCAGATGCAGTGGCGCTGGAAGCCTCTTTGACCCAAAAAATTTCCACAGGGGAGCACGTTGCGGCTATAGAAGAATGCACCGCTGCCATTGAGAACAAAACCGCGCAATTGGGCGCAGATCATTTGGATGTCGCAGACATGTGTGTAGTCGCCGCAAGAATGTACGAGAGTCTGCCTGCCACTGACTACCAAGTGGCCGGCAAGCGCGTTGAATCCGTCGCGTTTCATCAGCGAGCTCTGGCGACCTACGAGAAGACATATGGTGCGGAACATCCCCGCACATTGCAGGCCCTGCACGATACGTGTCAAGCGGCTCTCAGCACTAGAACCAAAGGTGAGGCTCCTCTCTTCGAACGGGTGATTGAACAGACGATACGACAACATGGAAGAGACAGCGGCAATACTGCCGACGCAATGCTTCGCTTCGCAGATTACCTCAAAGCCACCACTTATGACGGTCGGGCGGAACAATATTATCGCGATGGACTGGCAATTCGCGATAAAGTCTACGGACGCGATCACATAGCCACTGCGGAGAGTGCCTGGAATCTCGGGTCGTATTTAAATTACGTCGGCAAGTACAACGAAGCGGAACCCTACCTGCAGCGCGCGTTGAAAGCCCGAGAAGGAATGCCGGCTGAAGTTGCGAACCACACCGTTCCGGAAGTGCTGCATGAACTTGCAAAATCCTTTTTGGAAACCGGTCGCTACCAGGAAGCGGAGGGATATTTGCGACGATCGCTAGATCTCACCGAACGAAATTTTCCAGCAGACAATACACGGCAGATCAATCAGCTTGTCGATATGGGTATTGTTGCCATTAATCGCGGGAAGCCGGAGGCCGCGAAACTATTGTTCGAGGAATCCAATGCCAGAGGCAACCAACGATACGATAAGCGCGGAGCTTTCCGGCCAACCCGCGTGAGCGACTTGCTCGCTCGATTCGATCAAGAGAAGCCGGTCAGTTTTGAATTAACGGCAGGCAACAATCCCTACCGCGAGATGTGGGAAGCGCTGGAAAACAAAGTAAATCGCTATCAGGCCTTCCGCGTGCGAGATGCGCTTGTGCGACGATTCTGCTGGCCTGTGATTACCGAACGGGCGCTCGGCACCATCAAACGACACGGGCCAATCGTAGACGTAGGTTGCGGAACGGGTTACATAGATGCCTTACTGCAAATGAGAGGCGCAGACGTTGTTGCATACGACGTAAACCCGATCGAGACGGGGAAGAATGTGCAGGCAGGTTACTCTGCCCCGGGAAAGAGTTGGACTGCAGTCAGACAGGGCGGAGAGACCTCAGCCGGAGCACATCCGGACCGTGCGCTGATGCTCAGCTGGCCACCAATGGGAGAGCCCATGGGTTACAACGCGCTAAAGGCCTATCGGGGAAACACCCTGATCTACATCGGCGATGCGGAAGGCGGGCTAACGGCAGACACCAAGTTCTTCGGCGAACTCGGGCGCAACTGGAGGCTCGTTGAGACGGCACCGGTGGATCAATGGCGCGATTCCGAATCGCGAGATAAAGTCTGGGTCTACAAACGGAAATAGCGATGTAGGATATCTCTCCATCCGGGAACCGTTTGGCGAATTTTTTCCGGGTCAAAAATATAAGATATTTTCCTCGTGAGCAGATTCGCCAGTATAGACAGAAGAATTGTTTCAGCACTAACGGAATTCAAGCCTTCCTAAAGGCGACTTGGGTAGAGTTGTCTGGTAGTTTGCTCAACTATGGTAATGGTATCTTTTGCTTCTACTCCGTCGCTGTCGTAGGGTATGGAGGCTGACGACGGAAAGTCCTGTTCCATAAATATCCGCCTCTCTTCCTTATAATTGGATAACATTGGTGCAGATATCGACAATGAGTGAGGAGTGAAACATGGCTACCGCCATCGTACTGTTTATCGTGGTGCTTGGATTTCTAGTGGCGGCACACTATCTCTGCGATAAAGTAGTTGCAGAGCGGCACCTCGAAGGGCATGAGGGCATGGTGGCGGCAATGCTTGGTGTTGTCGGAACATTGTTTGCGTTGCTTCTCGGTTTACTTGTTGCCAACTCTGTCCAGGATTATCATGATTTGAAGGCGACCTCGTCCAACGAAGCAAATGCCATCGGAAATATCTACCGTATTTCCAGGGCTATTGACAACGATGAAAGCCGCGCCAGGATAGGTCAACTTTGCACTGATTACACCGCCGCCGTGGTTGACACGGAGTGGGCGCTCATGAAGAGTCAACAGACTTGTCCAAAAGCGTGGGAAGATTATCAAGATTTGTGGAACGCAGTCAGCGGATTTTCACCCGTGGGGGATCGTGAAAATAATTTGCAGTCTGCGATGCTCAGTTCTATGCAAGTTCTCGGCGAGACACGCCGCCAGCGAGCCGTCGCCTGCACCTCTTCGTTGAGCTTACCGCTATGGATTGCTATTGGATTTGGATCGGCCTCGACGCTCATTTTTGCCTATTTTTTCATCCGCCGGCGCATGAAACTTTCCGTGATTGTGACTTCATTGGTAGCGTTCAGTTTAATGTTGAATGTATGGCTTCTGGATGCGTATAGCTCTCCTTACTCCGGAGATCTTCAAATTCAGCCGGATATGTTCAGGCTTGTGCGAAAACAAGTTCTTGCCGCTCCAGACTTCAAATGTCCGTTACTGAAAGGTAAGAGAAGCGCATCGGAGACCAAAGAGCTCTGAATGCGATTGTGCAGGACAGCCGAAAATTGAAGTGAACGAACTTGGATGCCGGCGAGCAAAATTTGACTTGGCTGCGGCTTTGATTAAGGACCGTCTATGATCCATCAAGCGTTCACGCGGTCCTCCATTGTCAACGATCATTAACCCAAGATGCATTTGCTTTCGAACGACGAAGCGTTGCAATGGTTCAATCGTAAGAGAGCTTAGCCAAATCTGACGAAGAGTTCATTCGGCGCAAGGAGTTCCGAAGACAGAGAGTATTGTCAAGCGGGTAGAATTGGCGGATTCCCCTCATTGTGAGGGCGTCGGTGAGGAGCGTCTTTGTGTTCCAGAATTATGAATTGAACAACATTTTTGACGAGATGTTTCGGGAGACAGGTGTTCCCCGCCAACATTACGAACCTGTTTATGGACAACTCACCAGTTTGAATGATGGTGCATTCCAACGTCGCCGGCAGATGGCCGACATCTCGTTCAGGAATCAGGGAATTACATTCACCGTTTATAAAGATGATTCCGGAGTTGAACGCATATTTCCATTTGACCTGGTTCCCCGAATTGTTCCAGCTGCCGAATGGCGCACCATTGAACGCGGGCTTGAGCAAAGAATAACCGCTCTCAATATGTTCTGCAAAGATGTCTATCACGACCAGCATATTCTGCGCGAGAAGGTGATTCCCGCTGAAATGATTTACAGCGCCAAAATGTTTCGCAGAGAGATGCTGCACGTAAATGTGCCCAATGACATTTACATTCACGTTTGCGGCACAGACTTGATACGTGACAAGGACGGCAGTTATTTAGTGCTCGAGGACAACGGTCGAACTCCAAGTGGTGTCAGCTACGTCATCGAAAATCGTGCGGTCATGAAGAGGGTTTTGCCCAGTCTTTTCGAATCCTATCCCGTGAGATCGGTGGAGGAATATCCTTTCAATTTGCTGCAGTGTTTGAAAGAGCTGGCGCCGGCTCGCAGCGAAGACCCCACCATTGTTGTGCTGACCCCGGGCATCTACAACTCTGCTTATTACGAGCACAGTTTTCTTGCCCGGCAAATGGGTGTGGAACTTGTGGAAGGCAAAGACCTGATTTACGATGACGGTAAGGTCTACATGCGTACAACTGGCGGCCGGCGATTGGTAGACGTAATCTACAGACGGATCGACGATGATTTTCTCGATCCTCTATGCTTCCGACCGGACAGCATACTCGGAGTGCCCGGGTTGATGAATGCCTACCGCTGCGGTAACGTCGCACTTGCAAATGCAGCCGGCACTGGTGTAGCCGACGACAAAGCAGTATATCCGTATGTGCCGGCGATGATCAAATTTTATTTGAAGCAAGAGCCAATTTTGAATAACGTGCCCACCTATGTTTGTGCGAATGACGAGCATCGCAAGTATGTGCTTGAACATTTGCATGAACTTGTAGTGAAAGCGACAAACGAATCCGGCGGTTATGGAATGCTGATGGGGCACCAGTCAACCGCGGAAGAACGAGCTGAATTTGCCAAGCTGATCAAAGCCGATCCTCGCAACTATATTGCCCAGCCGGTTGTTCAATTCAGCCAGTGTCCCAGCCTGGTGGACGATCATTTTGAAGGTAGGCGCGTTGACCTGCGCCCTTACATTCTCTATGGCAAGAAGTGCGTTGTTACTCCTGGCGGACTTACCAGAGTTGCCTTGAAAGAAGGCAGCCTTGTCGTAAACAGCTCCCAGGGCGGCGGGAGCAAAGATACCTGGGTTCTAGAGGAGGTTCGTTGATCGTGGCTGAAAAGACAGAAGGAAAAGAGCGAGTCAACGTTAAGAGAGATTGGGGCATGCAGACCCAGTCGCTTCCCAAATTGAAACCGTCGACATTTCAAGGGCGTGTTCCCCGCAGTCCCGCGACCAGACCCATGTTGGCGCGCGTGGCGGAGTCTTTGTACTGGATGAGCCGGTACATGGAAAGAGCCGAACATGTGGGCCGAATTGTCCTGGTCAATTTTAACGTGCTAATGGATCTGGGTGACCTGGCGCAAAACATGCAGGAGAAGCAATGGCTTTCAGTGATGCGTATATTGCGTCTCCATACCACACCGGAAGGAATGCAGATTCTCAGCCAGGGTGATCGAAACATCGGGCAGCGTGTTGCTGAATTCATGGCATTTGATACACGCAATAGAAGTAGTTTGATCAATTGTTTGACGAAAGCACGCGAGAATGCCAGAAGTATTCGGGAATCCATCTCGGTTGAGATGTGGGAGACCCTTAACACACTCTACTGGGCTCAGCAAGCTGATGATGCCAAACAAAGTCTGGCGGAAAGCCCCCAGCAGATTTTAAATTCGGCGATTATGGGCTCATTGCTTTTCCAGGGTGTTACCGATCAGACTTTGCCGCATGGACAGGGGTGGCAGTTCATACAGCTGGCCAAACATCTTGAACGAATAGAGATGACGTGCCGGGTTATCGAGGCTAAATTCGATATTTTGAAGTCGCAGGAGTGGGCACTGGAAACTTCGCTTAGCAATATTCAGTGGATGGCAGTGCTGAGATCTTGCAGTTCGATTGAGGCCTTTCGCCGGAGGTACGTCGGTGATCTGGATCCTCAGCGCGTTGTCGCTTTCCTGATATTTGACAAAGAGTCTCCACGCTCGATTCGTTACTGTGTCAGAGAAGCACAAAAGGCTGTGGCTGGAATCGCCATGGCGGCGCATCCACTCGAGATAGATCCGCTAGAGCGAATATTGGGGAGGCTTGATGGACAGCTGGAGCTTGCCGAAACACGGGAGCTCAACAGCGCAGGTGTCAAAATGGTCCTAGAACAAATACTGGAAAATACTGGCGAGGCTGCCTCGGCAATTCAGCGGTCATACTTCTTACACTGAGTAATCATGCTTCTATCAATAAAACATCAAACAGAACTAAACTATTCGGATTATATTAAGGAATCTGTAATCGAGCTGCGCATGGCTCCCAGGCAGGAAACGCTGCAGCACAGACTCTCTTTTGAGCTGGGTATCGGTCCCGCCTCCAAGGTGAGGAGTTACTTCGATTGGCTCGGCAATTCGGTGCATGTTTTTTCGATCAATGCTATGCACAAGCAAATCCAGATCATTTCAACGAGCATTGTTGAAACAAGTTCGCAAACGCTCAATTTAGATGCTATGCCAGATCTCTGGCATAAGGATGCAGAACACGACTGGGCACATTATGACTTTCTTCAGTTTGGCGGACCGGTTGTCGACACCACTATTCTCAGAGAGCTGGCCGGCTCCATTTTGCGGAGTGTTGCGTCCAAAGGACCAAACATAAGGATTGGCGAACTTGCTAAAGTAATGCTGGCTAAGATATCCGAATTCTTTGTGTATGAGCAAGGGATTACGACCTCAGCTAGTCCCATTACCGAAATTCTGGCCCACCGACGGGGGGTCTGTCAGGACTTTGCTCATTTGATGCTCGGGCTTTCGCGCGTGTTCAATATCCCGGCTCGGTATGTCAGCGGTTACATTCATTCCGATACTCCGGAACTTCGAGGTAGCGCTCAAACACACGCCTGGGTGGAGATATGGGTTCCATCTGCCGGTTGGGTGGCGCTGGATCCCACCAACAATTGCATAGCCGGCGAAAATTTCGTCAAAGTTGCAGTAGGGCGAAACTTTACCGATGTGCCTCCTAACAAAGGGGTTTACAAAGGCATGGGTGCAGAGAAGATAGAAGTGTCCGTAAAGTCGGAAAGGCTGCAGCATGTTCCTGCAGAGCTGGCGGCGGAGAAAACCGTGGTCCTGAACTGCATGCCGGTTTTTGGCGGCAATATCGAGGATCAGATACAACTTATTCGACAGCAGCAAGAACAGCAGCAGCAATAGACAGCTCCCGGGCAATTTCATAGGCGATTTCATAGAAATCGCCTTGCGTTAGTGCGTTATGCGGCGCCAAAGGGCATTGATGTGCAAAAGTCGATTTACGACTGCTCATTGTTCGGGTGATTTGGTCTTGCGCTTCAAGCTATCTACTAGCAATCGCGAGCCGCCGGCGTAAAGCACCAAAAGGGCGAAGGAACAACGAACAGCTCTATCCGTTCGAGATTCGAGACGTGCTGATGGTCGCAGCGCGCACGGAGGTCAGCCGATCTCAGTGCTGCTGCCTGTGCATTGAACATGCAGTACTCTGGTGGAAATCTAAATTTATCAAATCAAAACGCGCACCGTGCGCTCATGCCAAGTCAGCTCCAGACACAATCGATTTAACGACCAAGTTTGTTTGCTCCTTTAGCCTGAGGAACTTAGATCCGAACCTGAGGGGGCAGGTGGCCATTACTATCAGACATGGGCCACCAGACTCCATCCATGCCGAGCGTTTCCGGAATATGATCCACATTAATCCGCAATCTTCATAATGACCACACATTCGCCGGGTAAGTTAGTACTGGAGCTTTGCGAAAATCGGAAGGCTCCCATGGTGTCAAAGTGGCCATTCTTATCGGGCGTAGAGGGCAACATAAAATGCGAAAGCATCTCATTTCCTTGCTTGCAATGCAGTCTTTTATAGCCGTCCAGGAATCACCATGTCTGGCACAGCCCACCCCATCGCCAACACCTGCCTCACCGGCGGCGGCATCCACTCCGTCTCATCACTGGTCATCGACAGGCCAGGGGCATCAGGGCTGGTCACACCATTCAGCCTCTCAAGCAGCTCCTTCCAACTCGCCCGGTGGCTATTCTCAGACAGGGACAGCCGGGATGGGACCCCGTCATGGTAGTTATGACTGGTCAGGCTTGATATCCAGACCCGGGTTCACTAACACCGGCATTCCGACTGGCGGTCAAAGTTGGAGTGGTCAGTCAACACCATCCTGGTCCTCCTCTGGTCTAGCCCGAGCTACCAGCCACCCGATAAACTTTGATTTGACCTCAACGGTTGCGAGTACCACGGGGAGGTTCCTCCATAACAATCAAGTTACGATTAATGTCGGAGGGTCGGATCTACATATCACCTCTATCACCGCCCTGACTGTCGCCGAGCGAGCAGCAGCCATGCAGGTATTAACGACTGGACGGCAATCTCTCATGCTCAACGCACAAGGTAGTGCCAGCGGAGGTAATTTGACGATTGGTTCGCGGCTATCGCAGCGGCTGTCGGACCTCGTAATCCCGCAAGGTGTCTCCGTAACGAACAGCTCTAGAACAGGCGTGTTGAACCTGACCGGTAATTTGACGGATCTCGGCAGCCTTTACCTTGCCACGCCAAATCCATCTATTAGCACCTTTCTCGTCAATGCAAATAGCATTACTGTCGGACCGCAAGGCATACTCAGCACAATCTTGCCTTCTGCGAAAATATCAACCCAGCCGAATCTCGGGTTTTCCCTCGCCTCGAAAACCGACATAACAAACTCCGGGGTCATCTCAACCAACGGAGCGCTAACGCTGACTGCCGAAGGTACGATCACCAACAATTCTCTGCAGGGCTCGTCGTCCTTAATAACCGCAGGTGGCAACCTCAATCTCTTCACGGGTTCAGGAGTTATTAATAACACCGGGGTGATCGCTTCCACCAACGGGTCAATTAGTATATCGGCGCTAAATGCATCAACCGATATCTCGATCAATGCGTCAGGTGGAACGTTCAAAGCATTGAACGGGGCAATCAATGTTCGCGATGCACTGTATTCCGGAGTTGGAAGTATTAACATCACCGGTGGTGATTACCTTTCCCAAAATCTCAATTTGTATTCCGGTGGAGGATCTATTACCGGTGTTCTCGGCAATGTAACCGGAGCTTTAAGCACCCATGCATACGCGGCTCACTTGTATGCGGACACCCCGACTTTGACGCTGTCTAATAACTGTGAGGATGGTGATCCCACCTTCGCTAATCTAGGAGACATCGTCATTTCAGGAGCAAATACATTTGCTGAGGCTGTCTCCATCATTGCCGGCGGAAACATCACCAGCGATGGTACGGGCACTATTTCAACCAGCGGTAGTAATCAACCCATAACCTTGATCGCTGGAGCAAGCATAAATCTAAACGGGAACCCTGAAATTCCCCCGGGGAATCCCGGCACTATCAGCGGTTCTCCGTTAGGGATACCCGGACCCGGTGGCGTCATAGTAACTTTCACCAGTGCAAACGGAGGGAATATCGACTTTTCCGCAAACAGCGGACCTGGTGCGATTCTCACAACCAATGGCTCAAACGTTAACCTCATTGCCAACTCCAACAATGCCAGCAATGGAAACATCTGGTTTCCCGCCACAGGTCAAAGCATAGTGGCTTCCCCTGCGGCAGGAGCGGGGGCTAGCGTACTTGTGATAGCGGGTGGTTCCGGAGGAGGTGTTTCTCCGCAGGCTGTACAAATGGGTGCAATCTTGACCGGTGGTTTGTCATACAATCCTGGTCAGGGACGGGTTGAGATCTACACCTCTGCTCCCACCATCGCCGGGGGCGTGGCTACATTCGCCACCAATGGCAGCACCACGGCATCATTTGCTCCAACAATGGTATCCGGTTCAGCACAACTAAATGCCAACGCCTCAATAACAACCGGAACCATCATCACCGCAGGGTACGGCGGAACCAACCTGGCTCCTTTCGCCAGGAACGGCGGTAACGGAGGGCTTGTAACTATCCAGGCAGGGGCAGACGTAAACGTGCAAGCCATCGAAACATTTGGCGGCGGTGGCGGTGGAGCTCCGACGCTGGGACCGAATACAACAGGAGGCACTGGAGGTACAGGCGGCGCTATTCAAATTAACAGCGGGGGAAATATAACCGTTTCTGGCGATTTA
>JAKFUT010000032.1 GCA_021732565.1 Candidatus Obscuribacterales bacterium | reverse complement strand
TGCTGGTGCTCGACGGAGTGGTGATTGTACTTTGCGCCGTAGCCGGAGTTCAGCCGCAGACCAATACCGTTTGGAAGCAGGCGAACCGTTATGAAGTGCCCCGCATGGTCTTTGTTAACAAGATGGATCGTTCGGGCGCCGACTATATGCGTGTAGTCAAACAAGTTAAATCGCAACTTCCCGGACAACACACCGCCTGGACCAACGGCCATCCGATTCAAATTCCAATCGGTGCGGAAGATCGCTATATCGGTTACGTGGATATGCTGGATCGTAAGGGCTATCTTTACGACGAAGCTGACAAGCTTGGCCGTAATCCTTTGAAGGAAATTCCTGTTCCTGAAGATTTGAAGGAATTGGTAGAAGAATGCGGTCGTGAACTCGACGAAGCCATCGTTGAAACCGATGACGAGTTGATGAACAAGTATCTCGAGGGGCTACCCATCAGTTTGGAAGAGAAGAAGTTTGCACTGCGCAAGGCTGTTTGCCAAAACCGCATCACTCCAATTCTTTGCGGCTCCGCCTTCAAAAACAAGGGTGTTCAACCGCTTCTCGACGCCATCGTCGACTACTTGCCCTCCCCTCTAGATGTTGCCGCGATTAAGGGCATTCTTCCAGACGGACAAGAAGGTGTGCGCCGTTGCGATGAAACCGAACCGTTCGCGGCTCTGGCATTCAAAGTAATGAACGACCCGTTTGTCGGCAAACTGACATTCTTACGGGTATACAGCGGTAAGCTGTCTGCCGGTTCATATGTCATGAATAGCGTGAAAGGCAAGCGCGAGCGAATCAGCCGTCTGATTCAATTGCAAGCAGATCAACGCAAAGATATTCAGGAAGCGATGTGCGGAGATATTTGCGCCGCTGTAGGTTTGAAAGACACTATCACTGGTGACACTCTGTGTGCTGATGATCACCCGATTATTCTCGAGGCGATGAAGTTCCCAGAGCCGGTTATCTCAGTTGCTATTGAACCGAAAACAAAGCAAGACTCCGACAAACTGGGCACCGCGCTGGGCCGCCTGGCGGAAGAAGATCCGACCTTCCGCGTGAAGGTTGATTCAGAGACGGGGCAAACGATCATTTCCGGTATGGGTGAACTTCACCTGGAAATTATTGTGGATCGTCTACTGCGTGAATTTAAGGTGGAAGCCAACGTTGGTAAGCCGCAGGTGGCTTACCGCGAAACCTTCAAAAACAATGTGAAACAGGAAGGAAAGTTCATCCGGCAATCGGGTGGACGTGGTCAATACGGGCACGTCGTCATCGAACTGGAACCCCTGCCCGCAGGATCCGGTTATGAGTTCGTCAACAAGATTGTTGGTGGTGTCATTCCGAAGGAATACATCCCCGCTGTTGATGAAGGCGTTGAAGAGGCAGCCTCAGGCGGCGTTCTGGCTGGATACCCCATTATCGACTTCCGTTGCACCCTGGTATTTGGTTCGTACCACGACGTTGACTCGTCAGCGATGGCGTTCCAAATCGCCGGTTCCATGGCCTTCAAAGAAGGATTCATGAAGGCCAAGCCAATACTGCTTGAACCTGTCATGAAAGTAGAAGTAGAGGTACCGGAAGAGTTCATGGGCGACGTAATTGGTGATATTTCCAGTCGTCGCGGACGCATTGAGGGCATGGATACCCAAGACACACTTTCGCGAGTGAAATCTCAAGTTCCGCTGTCCGAGATGTTCGGTTACGCAACCGATATTCGAAACAAGACACGAGGACAGGGTACATTCACAATGGAATTCGACCATTATGAAGAGGTACCTGGCAACATCGCTGAATCGATTATCTCTGGACGTAAGCCAGGTCGATAAACCGTTTCTACGCGCTGAACAATCGTTCTATATAAAGGGTGGGCTTCAACGAGCCCGCCCTTTCTCTATTAGCATGGTGCTAGCTCACGGTTTTGGGGGACTTACCCTTCCTTCTCCCCGCCGCTTCTCCCTTGTTGGACCGCGGGCTATCAATCTATCGCTCCAATGCGTTCGATCTCACCGCGTGCGGCGATCGTTTTTATGTTCAACAGAAAATGCAGACGCCAAGATACGGCCATCCGAATCAAAATTCCAATCGATAGTTGAAGCTTCGTCGCAATCGAGGTAACGCGGCTTTTCTGTAAGGTTTTAGAAGCAGGCGCACGCCTGCGGTCCCGGGCAGGACTTGCCTGGCTAAGTTACTTTACCGACATCCCACAAAACTAAAAGGGCGGGACCCGCTCGAAATGCAACTAGAGTGCACTGCTCTGCCGATCAAGCCCACTCACTAAATATTCCTTGCCCGGCTGTACCAACCTGCAACGCGTCAGTTGCGCAAAATCGGCGCAGTCTGTGCTCCATCCATTACTCACCGGGAGGTGGATTGCGCTGGTCTGGTGGATCCATTTTATGGCAAAACTTGTGCAGTGTTTGATTCGAGAAGAACAGTGTCATGGTGCAGCCCTGCTGCACACAGGTAGACTCTGTTCGAAGTAGTTCGGCAATAAACGTATAGCCAGGTGTCTCGGTCAAACCTGGTGTCAAAATATTTGGTTCAGTCGATCCGAGACTGGCGAGACAACCCTAACGCTTCGCAGCGGTCAGTTAGTTATCGTCGTAGATGCTCGTACGCACATGCCCACACGAGCGGCAATAGTCTGGTGCGTCGCCTCCAGATATGCCGTGGAATCGCAGTCGACTGTAGACTGTGCGAACTGACCACCCTAGCAGGTCTGCCATTTCAGCTGTTGTCATTCCTTGCCGGTAGTATTTGAGCAAGATGACACGCTCTTTTCGATTGTCTTCAGTCTTCGCAGCTTTCTTACCCATAATGATCCCCGGAAAATCCTTGCGCCAAAAAAACGTACATTTGATTCGTCCCATATTACGCTGCTTTTAGCGACATGGCTAGTGGAGTTTGTCTGATCTGTACGTCACGGAGATTGATCTTCTCTGAATCTCCGCACGTAATGCCGTCAAGAAAATTCTGAAAAGCTGTAATTTTTTCTTGAAAATTGTCCGGGCTGAGTAACTGACGCCAGGAAGGGCATAATGACGATGTAAATACGATAAACTAGATCCCCCTAGACCGTCGCTGCGTCGTATCACGGACATATGAAGGTCAGATCACGGGGCATCTGACAGAGGAGCATTGATGAAGTATCTGCATAGTGGTTATATTTTGTTCTGCCAATCGGCCACCCTTGCAGATGCAGGCCGAGTTGATGTTATTGGAGTATTCGATCTTTTTGTTGTGAAAAAGTTGCCGACTATGCTTAATTGCTACTGCGTTGTCGGATTCGGAACCCCCTATGAACGTAGGCAATACAGAGGTCATCTGGAAATCGAAGATCCGACCGGGCATGTAGTATTACGCAAAGAGTTCAATGCCAATGATCCCGAGGATCTGTTCCGTGGGCACTCGCTGTTTCCAGTGGAACTTGCCATTACGGCGGAAGGCTCGTGGACAGTTCGATGCTCGCTGTATAACTGGAAAAATGAAAACGTTTGGGAAGTTAGTCGGCAGTTATGGGCAATGATTGAATCGCCAGTAGGCGCGGAGAAGTAGATTCGCAGTCTCTGCGCGACATTTATCGATGAGCACGGGAGAATTGTTATCGGCTGTAGAGTTCTTTTCTGGAATCGGGGCATTTGCCGAGGCTGTTCGCGGTTGCCAGAGCTTCGTCGCTGCCGATGGATTCAAAGAACTGGCGGCAGATTCGCAGGTCAGCCGTCATATCGCGCAGCCGGACTGGGCTGAGTCCGATAAAGACCCCCGCTTCCGTTCTTCATCTATCAAAATTATTGCGGCGTTCGATCAGAACAACGATGCTAACGAAACCTACCTCCTTAATTTCGGTCTCAGGCCGATCTCGCGCAATCTCGATTCAATAAAGCAAAACGACATTCCTGCGGCTTCGGCATGGTGGCTGAGCCCTCCATGTACGCCTTTTAGTCGAAGGGGTAAACAGCTTGATGTTGAGGATACCCGAGCTGCGGCATTCTTGCACCTGGTCGCGATGTTACCTCATCATCTTCCGGAGCTGTTCATGCTTGAGAATGTCGAAGGCTTTGTCGACTCAAAGGGAGAAGAAATTCTGTTCGATACCTTATCGGGCTGTGGCTATAAATATTCCCGCACTCACCTCTGCCCGTCTTTATTTGGAATACCATCGCGACGTCCTCGAGTTTTCTATGTCGCCAGTCTCAGTGAACGCTTCAATGTTGAAATAGATCCACTGAGTCACCGATCAACACCAGTCAAAGATCTCTCGGACTATCTCGATACTGTCGTTTCGAGTGAGACTCTTGTCGAACAGAGCGTTCAAGATCGGTACGAGCATGGATTTGATGTCATTGAATCGCCAGGTGGTGCCCAAACGATTTGTTTTACAAGTGGCTATGCGCGTTCGATGAAAGTTGGTGGTTCCTACTTGCGAATGGAGAATGGTGGACTGCGGAGATTCTCCCCGGGCGAGATTATCAGACTTCTCGGATTCTCAAAACTGTTTGCCTTTCCGGAATCCATTCCGATGCGATCGCGGTGGCGGCTGGCAGGAAATTCGGTTGACATAACCTGCATTCGGTTTTTGCTTGAACAAATCGGCATCGCTTGATCTTGCTAAAGCGGCGACTGTCCGTCCGACACTCGTCATGAAGGTGGCGATATGTTGCAGATTGCCCGAGAGCCAATGAGGCGTTTCGGGCAATCAACCGTTGAGTTGCGAAGAATGGTGGCTTGATTCTCTTGGCCCGCTATTGCGATCCGATTGATGCACTCGCCAAAATTTGTTGTTCGAAAGCGATTACGCCCGAAGTATCGTGAGTCGAGGTTGCGACCACCTGCCCTTCAACAGACCTCATCAAACCTGCGCCGAACTGCCGTAAAATAACCTGCTGATCAAAGTCTTTGACGATGTTGTAGAGTTCGGGCGTACGCTCCATGAGCCGGGCGCGATGCAGCCTGTCAATACGGTACATTGCAAGCCCCTCGGCGAGCACTTCCAGCGGATTATCTATGTATGACGTACATGGACGAACCTTGGCCATTTCCAGTATCTGTTTCGAAGTGAGGTGATTCGCTTCGTATTGGTGTTTAACGCGTGCTCCGGTTTCGTCCACCGGCTGGCCAGCACGATTACAACTCACCCAGCAATGCAAGGGAGTACTGTATTTGTAGAGGCTACTTGATTGAGTTTCCAGCGTCCAGTCCGACTCACCGGTTAACGGATTCTTGAAACAGTGCCATCCGAGCTGGTTACAAAAGCGCCAACCATATGGCGACAGGGGATCGTATCCCATCTTGTACTGTGAATGGTGCGAAAGCTCATGCAAGAGCACATATTCCAGACTCTGTTCGCGAATTCCGCCAGTAGGTTCCACGATTATGGTGGCTTTGTTTCTCGAAGAGATTTCCCATTTTGCCAGGGCTCCGAGAGTGCTGATGGTTTTCGGGAAGAGAATTTGCAGCTGAAATTTCCCATTGGTTTCAGGTAGCGATCTCTCAAGGGCGTACTCCACCGCGAGCACTTCGCCAAGTGATGGTTGTCGTACTTGCATCAAGGACTCCGGTTCACTGTCGTTGGGCCGCTTGGGTGAGTATCGAATACTCTGTTCCCGACTGACCGTTATACCAAATCGATTCTCAAGGCTCTGGATCTTTGAAACGGTCAACTGCGAAAGTTCCTCGCTAATCGATTCCTCTGTCTCTTCAAATGCCTTACCGGATCTTACAACTACTGGTTGTCCTGGCAGGTTTGCAATGTAGTCGATTGAATCAGCTGATCGGCGAAGTGATATACCGTGTTTTTGTGCGATGGCAAAATCGATTTTGTGAGCATTCCAGTAAATTGTGGTGCCTGCCGTGGAGGCGCTTCTATCTCGGTCGCATGCGGTTGGACCTTCTTTCATAATTGATTGAGAAGGCATCATTACGAGTTGAGCTTCTACTGGCGAAGCGTATGTTATCGCAAGTGATACCCACACTGCTACAACCGTTAGAAAATCTCTCATGAAGAACCTCCTGCGCGCAAGGTTTTCCCGTGCAAACATGTACGGGGTTGCGTTAACTTGCCACCAGCGTTGTATTGACTTTGAAAAAAAACTTCCTCTTCGGTCACCTGTATGAGGGCGATGACTACGCCTTCGGTGGTGCCTCAGTACTATCGTCTAATCGCGAACTGCTCTGTAATGCTTCCCCCCGGGGGGGTCTTGCGTGGAGGGAAAGTTGTTAGCTCCTGAGTGTTACCTAATCGAGTAAGCACCGCGCATCACTCGATGGAGTGATATCTCGTTCCCTTGGGTGAGTAGAAGAGCGTGCAAAATATGCTCGGTGGTTAGCAGCTACTCGCCTGTCGCCGACAATTTCTCGGAGACTTGCTATAGAGACGTGGTTCGCCATTTGACAGCGCACATGTGCAGAGTGAATTGCAAAAACGACACCACCGCATTCGTTTGTGTCAACAATGCTTACCGAACCTTTGAGCCTGGCTTGCGAATAAAATTCAACTACGGCTTGCACTATGGGGTCTGTCATGAAATCTCCGATGAGTTGCCCGGCATAATTGGACTTAGCAGGCGATCGCAAGTTTGGAGGTTTGAGTTGTTTCGCGTGCGGGATTGACTTTGAGTTCGATCAGTTTCATGCCTGCTTTAGCCAGAAGCGGTGAGATTCCGCCGCATTCGTTAGCGAGATCGACCAGTGTTCGAATGGCACATGAATAATATCGCGAGGCTTCGTCGTTACGATTTTGGGCTTTGAGGACATCAGCGATATCTATTAGTCCCATTACCGTATCGGGATGACGCTCACCGAGATTGCGGAATTTGATATCTAGAATGCGCCAGTAAAGAGGCTCGGCATCGGCAAAACGATTAAGCACGAAATAGAGATCAGCCAGCGCTTGCAACTTATCTAACAGCTTGAGACTCGAGGTACCCCATCCGGTTTCCACGTCTGCGAGTTGCTTTTCCATCTTCTGGATTTGACGTGTTACCACTTCATCTTCATTCATTTGAATGCACTCCGCTTGAGCTTCCCCCGGGCTTCGACTTGTTTCGTCGTTTCTCTGCCCACAATTTCATTTAACCGCATGAGCTTCATAATTTCGTCCCTCTTCGGTGTCAAACTTTGAGAATCACCACTGAGGAAGAATCTATAACTCTGTAGAAGGAGAGCTGACCTCGGATGCTAACTTCAAGGCGACGTAATTTTCTCAGTGTTCACGGTGACTGCTCGGGTTTTCATTATCACTCCAGCGAGCTAATCGGAGCAATCGCACTGTTCTGTTTTTGCAGCCGAAACTACTGAATGAGCAGCGGTTACGGGTTCACACCCTTCACTTTGATCGCGGCGTGCATCGCTGCGTACACAGGGAGAACCCGTACCCGAACGCAGAGGTGTTTCTGACACTCGAACGGGTTAACCCGTGGATTCAGATTGACGACGCGCAATTGGTCGCCGGTTGCCACCGGATTCTTCCCGATGCCGGCACCTGCGGTCGGGTAGCAAGAATGATGACACTGGTTGGTCGTAAAATCGCAACTAGGGCTTTCTGGCCGCAACAACGCTGAATACGTGACCTTGCTTATATCCACCACTTGCGAGCCTCAGCGGTCCGTGGCTTTCCTGGAGGGATATGACAGTGAATCGCTCAAGCAATTTCTCAAGCCGATCTTTGGAAACCACATTTACTGAATGAGCCCAGTCGTCCTGCGGACCGAAGAAGTGACCGCAAAAGATCCCTCCGGGCACTAGACCGTTGGTAATTCTCTGCCACAGGGAGTCAAAAAATTGCGGGTTACAGAACGGTAGCGACAGACTTGCATTGACCAGGTTGCATTCTGGAACTTCGAGTTCCTCCATTCGAGCATTGAGTATTTCGAAGCGTGCAAATTGCTCGGGTTGAAGGACTTTGTGTAACTCGGTAAGGGCAGTAGTGTTCGCGTCAACTGCAATGACTTTCCATCCTGACTGCAGAAGCATGAGCGAATCGCGACCGCAGCCTGCTCCGATATCGACAGCCACCAGTTCGTGAGCCAGCGCTGCGTTGATGGATGAGAGAGCAAGCTCAAGTGTCTGATGGGCTCCTTGTGTTCGCATGGCTTCGTGATAGTCGAGCCAGGTTTCTGGTTCCGTCTTCTCAGTTTTGTGAACAGACTCAAACCCCACGAGAATATGATTCTCATGAAGTGCCTTGAGCAATTTAATTGCAGCTGCCAACTCCTGCGGTCCGGCATTCTTGCCGGCAATGGTGCTTATAAGTTGCAGGTATGTTTTTTTCTTTTCCACCGCAACTGAAAGTAGTTCCAATGCTGTGGAACTGAGTGAAAGAATTTGCGGTTCCCAACGTCCAAAAACTGGAAAGATTGCCAGACATGATTTCTGTCTTTCAAACTGAAGTTCTTGTGTCTTGGTTGCATGACGATTAGAAATTTGAATGTAGAGGTCGATGATGGGAAACTGGTATGAGCGTAGTTCCAAACCGGGCACTACCAGCGGACGATTATTTGCGAGAAAATCAAAGGAGTCTAGTTCTATATTCACCGGTGCACCGACAGGCTTCGATTGCACACTTAACAAGCGATAGCGGGCTTGCTCGTAATCCGCCAGTTCTTTCAAAAAGGGCGGTATCTTGTTTCTGTCGATCATTTGCGCAAGGAAGTCAGGAAAGGCTTCGCCCATCTTCAAAATGTCGCGATCTCTTGGAGGATGTGCCTTGAAGTATTTGTGCAAGACCTTGTGATAGTCGGAACCTATGACCGCTACACAGCATGGAAATATCGAAATCATCGTTGATACTCTTGTCTGATCTCGTAACCACGCATACACTCCAAGTCCTGTGTGATCTATTCCGGGCCATTCCGACCCTGGAACTGACCCATTGCCCCTACCGCCAAAGAGAACCGTAGCAAGGTCAAGCGGAACCTGCAGTCTGTCCCAGGTTTTGAGAAAGAATCGCTGATACTTCGCAAGGTCTACTTGTGACTCAGTGTTTTCGGTGGTTCCGTTCTGGTCGATGTTTTGCGGCTCCGTCCGGTGAGGTATCGATAGATCCGCCTCCCCGTTGGCGTGAATGTGCTGCGTCTGCGCGAGGTGACCCTCTTTGAGCTGCGGTTCATCACAACTATGCTTTGCGTCAAGAGCAATTTCGATAATGCGGTGGCTGTGAGTCGGTTCAGCGTCGGACGTTGTTAACTCAGCAGTATTTGATTTGTTGGCCTGCAGCGTAATTGCTTTAATGTGATTTAGTTCTTCCAATAACGCGCAGAATGGTGGAAAATTTTGGTCTCGCTCTATCATTATTGCGTTCACTGATGTTTGCTCGAGCACATACTGCAGCAAGTTAAACACTTCAGTCTCAATAGGAGAGCCGTGATTGTCAATGGCTCGTTGCGAGTAACGCGAGTGTCCAGCCATATGGATCTGTACAACTCGATCGAGCGGCAACTCTTTCAATCGATCCAGGGCGTCGAATTTGTGGTTGATGGAATTTACCACCAGGTTGTTGATGTCCAGCAACAAGCCACAATCAGCATATTCAGCCACTGTTGAGATAAATTCCGATTCCGTCAGTTGGCCCGGAGGCGAGGAAATGTAGTATGGGATATTCTCTATGATAAGGGGACGATCAGCGATTTCCTGCGCTTTGAGAATTCTATCTGCTACAAAACGAGCTGCTTGTCGGGTAAAGGGCAACGGGAATAGATCATAACTATAGTGACCGTCAACGCTGCTAAAAGAGAGGTGATCGCTTATCCATGCAATACCGAAATGGTCAGCAAACCACCGCAGCTGATGAAGAAAGTCTTCGTTGAGATCATCAACACTGCCTAGAGACAGCGAAACGCTATGCGAAATAAGGGGAAACTTGTCTCCATATGCTTCAAGCCATTCTATGGAGCGAACATCGGCGAGATAATTCTCGGGGGTAATTTCTAGAAATCCAATTTCGGCATGATGTTGCTTAATGCCCTCGCAAATTTCCGTGCGCAATCCGAAGCCTGGTCCAAAAGTTGGCAGACCTGACTTGAGTTCACTAAATTTAGAGCGAGATGCTGGTCGATTCATGCCAGCGTCTATATTCCCTGGTTTCATTTCCAGGAAACCGTTTTGTCAACACACTTGACTGTGAAGGCGCAAGATCGTCTGATCTGAGACCCGGCTGACGGCGCTACCGGCATTCGATCATAACTGTCGCTGGCCTGTGGTCGCCAGAACCTCGTTCCCGCAGGAGATGCTGCTGTCAACTTGGACTCCTCTTGAAGTGCCCAACTGCGGCTGGCACTGATGAGAAGACCAGCAGCAAGTACCAAGGCCACACACAGGGATGTTTAGTTTACGTGCCAGGGCGACGCCGGACGAGAATCCAAGATTGAAAGGCGGGGGCATACCGATATCACGATATCAGTTCACCAGTTTCCCGCAGACTCAACAGATTCCGCCAATCCATGGTGTTTGCTTCTTCAGACTGCATACTCAAGCTGGACACCGCACTTGTCTGGCCACGGTGTCCTATTTCAGAAATCTCATACAAGGCAACAGATCTTCTGACTGAAGCCTGACATTAACTTGCCCGAAGTACAGAATTAAGCGGATAGAGCATCCGGCTGGCGAGTGAGGCCGCCACGGCGCATCATCCAGTAGACTAGTTCCCACCCCGATACGAATTTGTCGGGACCAGCATCACCCTTAAGGTCTGATTCGCGCTCCAGATTGTCGGAGTGGACTTTGACCACGGCGTTGCAGCCATGAAGGGCAAGGTCTTCGGCTCTGGGCGGAACCGTAACTTTGAAAGTCTCGGGACGGAACTTCCCGGGTGGTCCGAATCCTTGGACGTCCAACGCGATTCGAAATGGCAACGGGGCGCCCAGTTCGTCCATATTGCGTCTGAAATCGGCCAACATTTTTTCGCAATACCCGTCGTGCCAGTCGTCAAAACTAGCTCTTTGATAGTCGGGTGTTTGTTGGCGTTGACGTTCCATCGCCTTAAGTCCGTCATCGACCATGGTTAAACAAGCCTTCATTTCACGAACCATTCGGCCTATTACGGCCCGCTGGGCGGGATCCAGCTGATCGATTCTAACCTCAGGTTTATCCGATTCTTCTTGACCCTCTTTGCGAGGTTGAACTTCGCGGACTTCCTTCTGATCCGGTGCCTTCTCTCGGACGGCATCATGCAACGGACTCTCTTGCGGTTGTTGCCGTTCTTGCGCCCGTCTGAATTGTTCATCGCCGTCCATAAAAACTTACTCCCCGGTTATGTCGACCAGGCGGGCCTGCCGTCCCGCATCTAATCATCTTATCTATACCCTAAATGTTGACATTTAATCAACGCCCTGCAAAGTAGAATGTCCTTAACTACAGGATTTCGAGCAGAATTAGACATCACTTCAGCGTGTGAAATCAATTATTCTCGAAATTGTTAAATGGAATGCATTTGCGACTTGCTGCATTAAATTTATTCGAGGCCCGGGCATGTTTGCACGAAGTGTTTTGAGAGCTAGCAATCGCTTCCCGGACTTCTCTGTGCGCAGTAGTTTTCGGCATCGGTTTGCCGTTTCATTATAAAAAATTTGTTCGTGTGTGCGTGGAAACATGATGTAATCCGCGAGCGGGTAGGTTCTGTGAGAAACTGAGAAAAACATATTGAGTGAGCAGTTCCAAATCCGCTATGTGTAATACATAAGTTCCTGACTTATACATTCCACCCTAAGTGTCACATAAATCTGTATTGCGAAGACAACCGTAATGAATTTGTTCGTACTTTCCCCGGGGCATACGCGTTTTTGCTGCGCTACGCTGGTAATGCTTGTCATATTGGCGGTTTGGGCGACATGTGCATTAGCGAAATCTCCGTTTAATTCAAATCAAAGACTGATTGCGAAGAGTCCTGTCGGCGATTCGTCGACATCGCCTTCATCAGTCGATTGGAAAAATCTGCCGATTTCCAAACCAGGCGGAACGGCCTCATCGACTTGGGAGTATCATCGCTTTCGTGTCAATAAAAAGGACCCGGCTTTCGAAGAGCCGCTAGTGAAGCTAGTTGACTATGGTATAGCGGGCGAAAGTTTTTATGCTCGAAAAGATGGTTTAAATGCACCTTACTACTGTGCAATTCCACATGCTAACACTGACTTATGGTGCAGGAAATCGGTCGCCGAAAAATTAGCTACGGTAAATGAAATGCTTTCTCGATACGGAGTCGAAGTGTTTGTGTTGGATGGATGGCGATCCATCGAGTGCCAGAGAGCACTTTGGGAGTACTTCGTTGGTGTGGCGAAGAGAAAGTATCCACAAGGAACAATTGCTCAATGGAATTCCTTCGCAGCAATTTACTGCTCTGATCCCCGTTCATTTGATCCCCTGAACGAGTCAACTTGGACTGTGCATGTCACTGGGGGAGCGGTTGACCTGACATTAAAACGAAAGGGCGCTCGAGGGGAACAGCTATTCATGGGCGGTATCTTTGATGATGCATCACCGGTAAGTTCTACTCCCTATTTTGAACAGAATGCCATCAATGAATCTGGCCAAGAGGCCCGGCGTAACCGTCGGTTGCTGTACCACGCCATGAGGCAGACCGGCTTCACGAACTATGGGAATGAATGGTGGCACTATGACTTTGGCGATCAGATGTGGAGCATGCTTCAAAGATCCCTGTCTCACCCGGCCATCTACGGACCGGCTCACCTTCCAGTCAGAGAGTGACTGCGCTGAAACTGCATTTGCGTAGATTTCCCACTGTCAGGGTGAAGAAGCGAGACAGATTGAATCCTTATGAGCTTGATTCAGAAATCTATCAGGAAGTCTGTCTGAAAGATGTTCTCTCTTATTCACAAGGCGAGAATCTGGATATCATTGGCTCTGGTTGCGGGGTGCTGGCAGAGAAGTACAACTATCGGGCAACACCAAGCTATTGCTGAAATTGCCGCCGCGCAGGAAGAGCTTCGATTAGCACGCATCAGACTTGATACCGGTTTAGGAATCAATATCGATGTTCTCAATGCACAACGAGATCTCACTCAAGCAAACTTGAACAAGGCACAGGCCATTGCAGAATTCAACATGTCCCAGGCTCAATTGCTACATGATATTGGTTTGATTTCTCCACTAAACCTTACATCAGGGCGCTTAATCACAAACATCAATCTGCCCCGCGCAAAGTGACAGCCGTTGTTGCTTAGTGTCAGATTCGTGGTTGACAATTTGTGATCCGAACCTAGCGCCTGCGCATCGGTGTAGTCCACCCGAGCTCTTTCAACGCATCATCTAGACTGACGTTGTTCTTCTTGCAGTGATGGATAGCCATGATGGCGTCTTCTTGAACCAGAATTTTAGTGTCGATCAAATACAGAGATCGAAGTAGTCCGTACATGACAGTTTCGCTAACTAGCCCGCTTAGAAGAAGCTCTTTGCGCAAATCTTCAGCATCAACTTCGGGGCTGACAACCTGAGCTATTTCATTAGGATCTGCCAACTGGGCCAACGACAGCATCTCTATCAATAAGTTTCGATGGTGCGGTTGCAATTGAGGACAGCACGACTCAGCCACCGCTTTCATGACGGAGCAGCCTTCCTGATGTATACGCTTAAGTGATTTTGCTGCTAAGTTCGTCGCAATTGTGGCATTGTCTACCATTTCCTGCACTTTCAAAGCGGCCTTAAGCAACGCGCGAGACAAAAACTTCTGTTCAATGAACACTTCGCCAATGGGCTTCTCATCGGTGAGTGCAATTTCCATGCATGTCATTAATTGCGTTTCTTCAAGCAGTCCTGCTTC
Source organism: Candidatus Obscuribacterales bacterium (assembly GCA_021732565.1). Classification (GTDB taxonomy): domain Bacteria; phylum Cyanobacteriota; class Vampirovibrionia; order Obscuribacterales; family Obscuribacteraceae; genus JAKFUT01. The sequence goes on along the minus strand of JAKFUT010000032.1, from coordinate 20,435 downwards.
AACAAGAATGTAGCCTAAAGGAGTACTGCGTCTAGTGGGAGGCTTGTAGAACCCGCTTTGCGATAATGACTCTTCAAAGCTAACCTGCCTTTGACGAACTGCTTTCAGCCCGAGCACGGCCTGTTCACGGCTGATGACACCTTCGCGAATCAATTTTTGTGCTGTGAGGCAAGCCAGAAGGACTGCGTTTGTAATAGCTTTGCGGAAAACCAGAACTCGCCCCACCGGTAGCCCTGTCTCATAACTGGTTCTGAGGGCTTCGTCCAACTGCTCCCACGTTATTGCGTCTGCTTCTACCAGCAGTTCACCGATTCTGTTTGTCGCGCCGGTTTTCTGCTTCTTCCAGCCCAGTTGACCGAGGGCTTCTGGAAGTTTTAACTCTTGATTTGCTACTAGTTGCAACGCTTTGGCGGCAAGGTCTACACTCAGCATACCGTCATTAATAAGCGACTGTGCTTCCACCGCCGCTTTAAGTTCTCGCTGCTTGATATATCCAAGCATGACCATTACTTTTCCGATCGGCAGCCCTCTTTCTTTTGCACGATCCAGACAGGCGTTGAGATTATCGGTCGTCAGGATGTCCGACTTGGTAAGCAACTCTCCGATCGGAATGAGCGTTGCGTCTTTAACCATTTAGAATTCTCCGGGGTCTTGGCAAATGAGTTCGGCGCTTAAGGTTCGGATTCGAACTATAATTCACATTCCACGTTCTGTGGTAAATCATCCCATAATTTGTACTCCACGCTTCATCATTATAAGACGGTCTTGTGAACAGAAACGTTGTAATTACCGGGGCAGGGCATGATCGAGTCGGCATCGTAGCCGACTTAAGTGAATTCCTCTTCAACTGCGGCTGTAATCTGCTCGACAGCAGCATGACATTGCTCAGGGGATCGTTCGCGCTCATTCTCATGGCAGCCCTTCCAGAAAACCTATCTATAGAAGACTTGCGATCTCGCCTGGGCGATCTTGGCGCGCAATGGAATTTGATATTGAACGTGCGTGAACTTAGTGACGCTGAACTATCTGAAAAGCTATCGCTGCAAGATTCGTTCATCATAGCCGTTTACGGAGCTGATCGCACCGGTATCGTAGCTGGTATCACCAGACATCTTGCAAAATTGAATATGAATATTACCGATGTGGCAACAAAATTTTCCGGCTCCGGAGAAAAGGGCATATTTGTCATGATACTGGAAGTATCTTCTCCTGGCGACATGGCTGCTCATCGGCTACAAGAGGAGCTAGCAAAATGTTGCGGCGAACCTCCGTTGGACATCAGCGTGCAAGAATTGGAAACCGTGGAACTGTAGGTATGCCCGTACGAAGTGTACTAACTTATCCTGATCAAAGGTTGAGGCAAGTTTCGACGTCAGTCGACAGCTTTGACGAACAGCTAATGGAATTGGTGCGCGATCTAGAAGAGATCATGTACGATTCTCCGGGTTGCACGGGCATTGCAGCTCCTCAAATTGGGGTGCCTGTTCGTGTGGTGATTGTCGATGCATCGCGCAACCGAAAACCGGTAGTAAATCATGGCGGCATGGTGCTGATTAACCCGGTTGTTGTTGAGCAGGAAGGCGAAGTAATCGGAAGAGAGGGTTGCTTAAGTGTTCCCCAGTTTACAGGGAATGTGAAGAGAGCCAAGTCTATTAAAATGCGGGCCATGGCCCGCGATGGAACGCCAATTGAACTGGACACCGTCGATTTTGAAGCACGCTTGATTCTTCACGAAATCGATCACCTTGACGGAATACTTTTTCTGGATAGAGTCTCCTCGCTCAAGACTGATATCTTTCGACGCAAGAATCTTGAAATGGAGAGCTCGCGTACCTTGCTGAACCGCAACTAGGAGAATCACGATCAATCACGGATCCGGAAGGGGTTTGCTTTTGCATACCGGCTGCGTTGACTTCCATGTTTCACCGAAGGCGCGGTTTCGTTTTGAACTTTTGGACACAGATCTTTATCCGACAGGGAGGCACCCATGAAGCGCAGTGACATCAACAGATTCATTGATGAAGCAATAACTTTTTTCGATCAACATAATTTTCGACTGCCGTCATGGGCTCATTGGACCACCAAAGATTGGGAGGCGGCAGGGGAAGAGAGCGAAGAGATTCGCACTCATGGCATGGGCTGGAATATAACCGACTTTGGTCAGGACGAGTTCGAAAAAACGGGACTTACTCTTTTTATATTACGTAACGGACGGCTGGTGAAGGGAAAACCAACCACGTGTAAAACCTATGCAGAGAAAGCGATGATGGTGCGCCCGGGCCAAGTGACACCGTGGCACTTTCACTGGATGAAAACGGAAGATCTGATCAACCGTGGCGGCGGTCGGCTAGAGGTTGAGCTGGGCTGGGCCGCCAGCGATGAGAGGAGCCTTGCCCCTGAGGAAGTTGTGGTGAACGTGGATGGCAGGATGCGACGAATTCCGGCGGGGGGCAAAGTTGTTTTGGAGCCTGGCGAAAGTGTCACCCTTCCGCCCAGACTGTGCCATCAATTTTGCGGACACTCGGCAGACCACGCAATTTGCGTCGGTGAAGTAAGTAGTCTGAATGACGATAATACGGACAATTGCTTTATTTTTGGTGTTCCACCGCGAGTGATTACAGAAGACGTTACAGCAAAGTACTGGCTGTGCAATGAATATCCGCGGAATAACGAAAACGTCCGGCTCTAAGAATTGTGATTAAATCATGAGCTGGCATGAGCGATCAGAGCGTAAGGACCATGATTGCGCGTGGCAATTTGCAGGCATGCGGCCATTTTTACAACCTTTCCGAAGAGTTTTCGATCATCAGTTATACGACTATAGGCCATGAGTCCCAGCAAGTAATTAGTCTTGACCAGTGAGACCAGGGCATACTCCGAACACATGATATTGGTTCCATCTCCCAACTCAAAGGTCTTTATTCGCCGGCGTTGAACGAAATCTCCACTGGCGGTGGCTTGAAGAGTCGGATAATCTCGGGCTGCGACGAACTCCTCGCCGGCGCAAACAGCAAAGCGTTTTTGACCCGCAAATACGTGAATGGAGTGCCTGTGACTTTCTTGCAAATTACGTATCTTCACCACACCGTCACGCAGAGACATCAATAGTGTGGTCTTAGCTTTTATCAGAACTCGTTCACCTGCGACTTTGACGAGCAGGGGCTTGTATGTATCGATTATCAAATCCCCCGTATTTAATGAAATGATCCCCTGCTTATCAGCATCGAGGGATGCATCTGCCGAGTATTTAATGTAGGCGTTTTTCATCAATACTTCTTGTGTCTCGGCGTTTGCAATGATTCCGTCTTGAGGACGAATTCTCTTCCCGCGCTTGGGATCAGAGGACCTCTTTGCTACGCGGGTGGCCGCCGCAGTTGCCACTTTTCTCGGTGGATTTTTCTTGTTTGCTTCCGGTCTGCGGAACCAGTTCATCCATTGTTGGCATATCGTTTTAATCGATTTGCGATTGTGCTTGACCCTGACAGGAGGTTGTGCTCTGGCCGGTGGGTTGTACAGTGGTTTAGCAGAAGTTACGCTTAAATCTGCTGAAGTATTGTCTGCTAACGACCAGGGAATAAAGGTAAGTGACACCATCACTAGTACCATAGTCACTATGAGAATTCTAATGTTGTCTTGCATCTATAAATCTCTCGATACTTCTCTAAGCTATGGGATTACCGTAACGCCTGCATTCGAAAGGCTCGTATTGGCCTGTGCCCGGGAAAGATCTCGGTTGCCTTCCTGAATTAAGGCTTCGCCGAGATTCTTGAAACCCTCTCGTTTAAGCATGTTGCCCAATTGCTGATCCAGATGTCCATCGGCATACATAGCCGTTCCCTGTCGACAATCCTGGCGGACCTCCGCGATCTGTCCGCCGGTTATCCCTAAATGCGATACCGCTCTGATGTCGTTTCGTCCTTCCTGTATCAATCCCAGACCGTGATGAATGTCGCACCGCCCGTCCTTTGTCAATACTGCGGAGCGAGACAAATCAACTCGTCCTTCGTTGATCAAGTTTGATGCCAGGCGAGAATCGCAGGCCGCATCTTGCCGGAGCGATCGCGCTTCGTGAATGTCAGTGGCTGCCTCTTTTCTCAGCGCGGTTGCCTGAGAGAGATCGTGCAGTCCTTCCTGCTTGATACCTGCGCCCTGACTGATTTCCTTATTGCCGTTAATCTGCAGCGCCTGCCCGCGACTGAGATCTCCTGCGCCTTCCTTCTGCAATGCTTGACCCTGCAATGTCAAATTCTCGCCGCGAGCTGACAGTGCCGCGGATTGTTGCAGATCTTGCGCTCCTTCAGAAATGAGGGCTTGACCTTTGCAGACTTCAGCGGAACCTTGTTGCTTCAGCGAAGCAGCTTGTCCCAGGTCTTGCGAACCTTCGGCGATCAGGGCTTGTCCCTGGTTCACTTGCCCCTGTCCTTGTTGCCTCAATTGAGTGGCCTGGCTCAGATCACGGGCGCCTTCCGATACAAGTCCCGTCCCTTGCTTAACTTGAGAGGAACCTTGTTGTTGTAGTGAATTTGCCACACTGAGATCTTTGGAGCCTTCGGTAATTAGAGCGTTACCTTGAGCAACTTGTTGGGAACCCTGTTGTTGCAGAGTAGTTGACTGACGGAGATCCGTGGCTCCTTCCGAAATGAGAGATTGTCCTTGCTGTACCTGTCCGGTGCCTTGTTGCCGCAGTGCGCCAGCCTGGCTCAAATCCTTCGCCCCCTCGGAAACCAGCCCCTGTCCTTGTGCAACCTGGCAGTTTCCTTGCTGTGTCAGAGTATTTGCCTGACTGATATCTTTTGCTCCCTCTGAGACCAACCCTTGTCCCTGAGTTATCTGCGAGCCGCCTTGCTGTCGCAAAGCGCCCGCCTGGCTTATATCTCGACTGCCCTCCGCGATCAATGCATTTCCTTGAGAAATTTGACAATTGCCCTGCTGTTGCAACGCAGCCGCTTGATTGAGATCCTTTGCCCCTTCGCTGACCAATGATTGACCTTGACCTACTTGCGCTATTCCTTGTTGGTGAAGAGTGGCTGCGGCACTCAAGTCTTTAGCGCCCTCACAGGATAACGCCTGAGCTTGTTTAATGTCGTTTGTACCGTCACATCTAAGCTGAATTGCCTGTTTATTCTCAGCATTGGCTTTCGTTTGTAGCGACAGAGCTAACGGCTGATTGCCGCAGGCAGCCGCTTTGGCTGCAGCTGCAGAATCCGCCTTGGCTTGATTGCTCAGGCATGCGGCCTGTTGAAGGTCTAAATTACCTTCAGATGATAATTTTTGTGCAGCCGCTTGATCCTTCGCTCCTTCCGTGGAGAGTTTTGTGGACTGACTCAATGTTCCATTACCTTGCAAAATCAGCTTCTCACCGGCAGCGCGGTCTGAGTTTCCTTCCGTGGAGAGTTTGGCAGATTGCCCGATTGCGGCATTGCCTGAGGTCAGGAGTTTCTGCCCGGCGGCCTGGTCTGCATTCCCTTCCGATGCTAACTTACCGGCCTGCCCGATGGCGCTGTTTCCAGAGATAATGAGCTTTTGTCCTGCCGCCTGATCGGCCTTTCCTTCGGCGGTCAACTTGCCTGCCTGAGTAATATTGGTATTACCGATGGTGATTAGCTTCTGCCCGGCGGCACGATCAGCATTCCCTTCGGTTGTTAACTTGTTCGACTGAGAGATCGCCGCATTGCCGCTGAGCAGCAACTTCTGTCCTGCTGCCTGGTCGGCTTTTCCATCGGCAGCGAGCTTATTCGACTGGCTGAGATTACTACTTCCCAGTGTTAATAGTTTTTGACCGGCAGCTTGATCCGCCTTACCTTCAGCAGCAAGCTTGCTTCCTTGCCCGATTGCAGAGTTTCCCTGTGAGATCAGTTTTTGTCCGGCTGCCTGATCAGCATTGCCTTCGCTGGCCAGTTTTGATGCCTGACCCAGTGTGCTATTGCCAGTATTAACCAATTTTTGTCCAGCGACATGGTCTGCATTGCCATCTGCTGTGAGTTTATTTGCTTGCCCGATCGTGTTGTTACCCTGAAGAATGAGCTTCTGCCCTTGTTCCTGGTCTGAGTGTCCGTCAGTGGCGAGTTTGTGAGACTGAGCAAGCGCTCCGCTGCCCTGAGTAACTAAGTGCTTTCCTTGAGTGATGTCGAGATTTCCCTCATTTACAAGTTTTTGTCCAAGACCGACATCGCTTTTACCCTTGTGCTCCAGTTGATTGCCGAGGGCAAGGTCTGTTTTGCCTTCGCCTGAAAGACGAGCCGCCGCTGTTCGGTCGGATCTGGCATCGATTACCAAATTGTGAGCACGGCTGAGATCCGTTTTGGCGTCCTGTTGCAACTGCGCACCATGGTGCAGATCGTTCTTTGCGTCGTTAATAAGGCCACTGGCTGCATGTAAATCATGTTTACCTTCAATCACCAGTGCATTACCCTGGTGAATGTCTCTTATCCCTTCTCCATATCGGGTATTCGGAGCACAGGCGGCCGGAATTGTCGGCGACTGATTAGAAGAATGGCTTGGTGCACCAGCGTGTGTGAAGTGGATCGGTGCCGGCAGGGGCGGTGACGTTCCTGCAACCGTTCCCGGAATACAACCGTTTGCTGTGGAATTTGTGGCATGGCCTGGCGGCGGACAGAATGCCAGCCCCTGATCCAACTTTGTCGATGCCGGAAGGGGAAGTGTGATACACCCGCCATTTGCCGAATTGCCCGTTGGATTACCGGAATTAATGGCATGCACCGGTGGACACACTGCTACTTGTCCGTGCTCAAGTTTAGTCGGTGCCGGCAGTGGAACTGGAATGCATGCACCATTGGCGGAGGCGCCAGTGGGAAAACCGGAGTTAATGGTATGCACCGGCGGGCACACTGCTACTTGTCCGTGGTCAAATCTTGTCGGCACTGGTAGTGGAACTACCGCCACTGGTGCTCCGCAGGGATTACCCGGGATCGGTGCGGGATTAAGAACGTGAACCGGCGGCGATACCACCCGCCCTACCGATGGCAACGGCACCAGGTTGTGAACACCGGAACCTGGTGAGGGCGGGCACTGGAAATTTCCTATGGTCGGCGGGCAGACAGGAATCTGGTGGGGTACTTCGATTCTGGCAGGTGGAGGCAGAGCAATGTAATGGGTGATTGGAACAGCCACCCCGTGAACCTGAGTGACGACCGGCAGTGATGTTGGCGGCGCAGATTGATTGTGCTGGACTTGCTGGGTGTGCACATATTGCGGATTTGCCTGACCGGGAGCGGCGATGAGCAAGAGACTCAGACTTGCTGCCAGAGCGATTACATCTCTACCTGAATGGTTCTCGTTTTGGTTCATTGTTTACTCCTGATCATGCAATATAAATTACGACCGCACCTGTGGTCGCAATGATTAGACGGGCCATAGCCCGTCAGCAAATTTATAATCCGATTACTGATGACAGAAGTGAGCGTGTCACCAATCTAAAGATCTCAGATGCCTAACTTCGCGTTGAAAGTTTCTCGGCATTACCAGCCCGAGTCTGGTTAGAGTACCACTGAGAAGCCTCTTCGCCAACGAGTCCTGAAGTGTTGTAAAAGAGACGTCCTTGATAGTGGGGATTGTCCCACTGAACTCAGGAGCACCGGCAGTAGTCTCCCGCCTGCGACAAAATTTGTCTTTGTTGTCTGACAGTGGTCATCGCAAGGCTTCGTGACTTTTCCTTAAGTCGAGATCCGTGAGTTCAGTTCGTGAGCGAATCCGGAATTTACCAACCCGTACCATGACTTTAAAATGGAGATACGCTTGCAAATGGTGCCAGATAACTTCATAAACTAGGGAAATCGTTTGCTGATCTCTCTTAATAAGGTAAAGGCAGCTGTTGATCTTCCTCAAGGCTTTCAACGAGTTCAGAGTGTGTCTGGTTTTCCGAATCGATACCCGTGGCCGTATCGATTCTCGATGCAATCACCGCGATTTCCTAGTTGTCGCCTGATTCGCAGTATCGCTTGTCTTACGGCATTGTTGCCGGATTCATCCGATGCTGCCCAAACACGCGCTAGCAATTCCTCGGTAGTAAAATAGGTGCCCGCATTTCGCATCAGTAGTTCAAGAACATCGTAGTCTCTTTTATGAAACGGAATGACTGTACCTTCCACTATCACTGAACGATCGACTAAATTGAGCACCACACCCGCTACGTCAAGTCGCTGCTCATGCACAACCTCAGGTCGTCGTAACAAGGCCTTCGCCCGCATGAGCAACTCGCGCGGATCAAACGGCTTTGTTAGATAATCGTCTGCGCCACAGAGGAAACCACATTCTTTGTCGTCTATGCTGGTTTTTCCTGTGAGCATGAGGACCCGAGTAGGATCTCCACGATCGCGTAGAGCCTTGCATACCGATGGTCCATCCATATCTGGTAGATTCCAGTCGAGAATCAGAAGATCAACTTTGCTAAACAAGAGCAGTTGCAAACCGTCTTCGCCGGAAGAAGTTGTTTCTACCTGGTAGGACTCTTGCAATAAGAGCGCTTTTACACTGAGCGACAGTGCAATGTCGTCCTCGATAATTAAAACTTTGGCCACTTTCGTCCCCTGCCCTTCTCTTGTTCTAATTTACCCGGTTTCAGACTGCTGTAAATCTTCCGGGATCTCTCCCAATCTCTCACTTGCCGTGCCGACTCCAGTTCTGGAGCTGCAACTCGGGCAACCGTCAATCTAAAGCAACCGCTAACGCGGTGCGCGCTTGATGTTACCGCCTCGCATTGTCAGGGTACATACAAAGAGCCTTCAATGAGGCGACACGCTATGGGTGACGAGTTAACCGCTGGTAAAATTGTCGACAATCGATATGTGATCATTGAGCACATATCAGATGGTGGAATGGGGCGTCTATTCAAAGCAAGAGAGATTGAGCTCGACCGTACAATCGCTCTCAAATTGCTGCACCCTGCCTTAGTGGCAGATCGAGAGGCTCGCGCTCGATTTCTGCGAGAAGCAGCGGTGATGACTCAGCTCCCTCACAAAAACATAGTCGTTCTCTATCGATTCGGTTTCTGGCAATCACTCTATCCATATTTGGCGATGGAATTCTTAGAGGGAGCCGACCTGCGCACTGTGCTTTCTCTGGAAGGCAGACTAAGTGTCGATCGCTGCTTGAATATTGGAGTGCAAATATGTGATGCTCTGGAGGCGGCACATAGTCGCGGAATCATTCATCGCGATTTAAAACCAGATAACATAATACTGCAAGATGAACCCCATACCGATTTTGTAAAAGTTCTCGATTTTGGATTAGCACGTTCACTTCAAAGCGCCGCCTCCTCGGTAGTTCAACATCTTACTCATACGGGGCTCCTTATTGGGAGCGTTCACTATATGAGCCCCGAACAGTGTCAGGGAAAGAAGGCCGATCAGCGCTCCGACATCTATTCCCTGGGTTGCCTTCTATATGAATGCATTACTGGAAACCGTGCAGTCGAAGCTGATACGCCCGTTGGACTATTGCACAAACACTGCACGGAATGGCCGGCCCGTTTCTCTGAACAGCAGTGCATCGATGATGTACGTTTTGCTCAAATGGAACCGATTCTTTTCAAAGCGATGAACAAAGAGCCCGCCGGTCGCTATCAGACAATGAAGGAAATGCGCGCTGATCTCGACCATATTCGGCAAGGACATGACGTGTCTGCCAAAATGCCCAACCTCGACCTCACGGTACCCCGTAATCGAAATCGCCCCCGGGTGTGGCTTGCCTGCCTGATTGTTATGCCTGTAATTGTAATTGCATTTGCACTCTGGAAACACGGGGGCACAGGCGATGTTGTTTTAATAAATGAACCAGGTTCTGCCAAGAATCTGCGAGCCCGATCGATAAACGTTAATGCGCAGAAGGGCGACGTTGGAAAACTGGTGTTGGAAAAAAATCCTGCCGCACTGGAAACACTAAGAGAAATGGAACGCACCATTCGTCGCGGTGTGAGTGAGCAGAAGGTCAGCAACGGTGATGTCCTCCGCGTTTGTGTTGCCCTGGCGGATCTCTCGTCGGCCACCGCGCCTGGTGAAGCGATTGGCTATCTTGATCGCGGCATAGAGATTTTGCAAGATCGATCAGACCGAGAACGCCTGCTATTAGCCAAATATAAGAAAGCCGAAATTCTGATGACTCACGGAAGCGTGATTCCAGCAGAGAAACTGCTGACCGAAGCTCTATCGGGTCATCAGGATAGCGACGAATCAGATCCGATGATTGCTCCCATTTACAACACGCTGGCTACGTGTCTTCGAATTGAAAGACGAGATCACGAAGCGGAGCAGTTATATCTCAGGATTGCCAAACGTTGCAAGGATCGTTTAGTTCAGCTGATGGTCCTAAGTAGCCTTGGAGACTTCTATTTGGAGCAACACAGGTACTCTGATGCCAAACGGACCTACTTGCAATGCCTGCAGCTCAGTTCGGCTAGCGGTGCCGGGCGTGGTTCTTTGCTTGGCCAGCTTGCGCTGGTTTCCGGGGGACTCTCCCTCCATTCTGAAGCTGAATCGTATTACGAGCAAGGTCAACAACTTTGCACACCGAACACGGATGCTTGCATGAGATTGGTTATTCACTACCTTCGATTTCTGGTTGAGACAGGACATCGTGACCGCGCCCGAAAAACACTGCTAACCTGGTTCGATCGAAATTCAAATCTTTCGCTGCAAGTGCGACTGGTCGCCAATCTTTCCTCAGATGAGCCAGGCGCGATTGAAGCATTTGAGAGCGTCAGGCGGCGACTCGATTCTGAGGGACCTTCTGCTGTGACCAGCGATGATCTTTTGTCGTTCTGTTTGGCCACTAGCAAGTGGCCGACAATAAAGGATCCGCTTCCGCTTCTGGATCGTTGCATCAATGTTTTGTCCAGCAGATCGGATCATCACAACCTGGCGTTGGTAAATTTTCAAAAGGGCAAATTGATGGTAGCAGCTAACAAATTCGCAGAAGCTGAGCCGTTGTTGAGGCAGGTATCGGCGGAAGTGGTAGCAACAGAGGGTGTTTATCAGTTTGACCACAAGGTTGAGTTGTATCGAGACCTTGCTCGTTGTTGTTGGGTTGGAGGAAAACCCGCAGATGCAGAAACTTTTTTCATCAAAGCGATCGATTCATGTGGTGCCAATGTGGCTGAATGCGACTGGCTGAATGAAACTCTGGGAGATTTCTATCTGGAGCATCTTCGTGGCGATAAGGCGGCAGATAGATACAGGAAGTGCGTTCCTCCGGCCAACGAATCCCGCCATGTTAGAGTTCTCCTGAAGATTGCCGATGGCTGCGGGATGAGCCGCCGCTTCAGTGAGGCACTCAGCGCTATTCAGCAGGCGCGAAAGGCTTGCAAATCCGGCGACTTGCAAGAGGGCTATAAAGTCGATATAGCAGAATTCAGATTACTTGCTCAGACAGGCAACGTGAAGAAGGCTCGGTTGGACTTTGAAGCATGGATTAAAGTACATCCGGACGTCTTCTGGGCGGTTAAATCAGACGGGCTGACAATATTACGAAAATATTGCTTTATCGCCGGCGATCGTGCGGCGGGTTTGCATTACTTGCAGAGGGAAATTGACATTACTCGAGAAAACCTCGGACGAGATTGTGCGCTTGCGGAGGATCTTGAGTCACTAAAGAATGTGTTGCAACAAAACGCTCTCTAGTCGTGCTGATCATTGTGATGTGATACAGGCGTTCGTTCGATATCAACAAGCACAAACCATCGCTGGTTTGGTATATCTGGTTGCCACCGTCGGACCGCGACGCCAGTGTGCCGAAATTCCAACTAACACCCCGAAAGGATCGCTCTTTGCCAGGTTGAAGAAAGGTCGTTGGATGTAACTTAGCGAAATCGGGGACGAGGACGGAGAACATGTACATGGACAACGAATTTGAAAGAGAAGCGCAGACTGAGGCGCCCGTCGTTGGAACGCCAGGTGAAGACAATTCGATTCAGTCCAATCAGCAGCTTCGAAACATTCGCAATGAAAATCTCAGTCAAATTTCTGGTCATGCACTTGCAATTCTCAGTGGATTTACACTGGAGGATAATGGGGCTCCGGTAGCGAAGCCTGCCGACGCCAAGCCAGGCGACAGGGAGCAACCAAACGACGGCACTCAATTTGCAGAGCCCGAACAGCGCGTGTCCGGCCGAGGAGCTCCAGCACCTCATAATGATAGTGCTCAAGAAGGGAAACCTGTTGATAAACCCAGACCTGCACTGGAGTCTGCCGCCGAGCAAAAACCGGTTGATAAACCGTCCTTGGATCAATCAGCTCGCCCGGCAAAGCCTGCGGACAAGACTTCGGAAAATCGCACAGGAGTGGTGGATCTATCGAGAGTTACTTCCATAAATGCCAACGGCGTGGAGCTTACGCCAACGTCGACGGGAGGCATAAACTCACGCAGAAGGGTAGATTTCACAGACTCAGACGGACAATCGGTACAGCTGACCGAACCGACAGTCACTCGCCAAGCCGATGGGAGTTACGTTATAACCGGGCGTGATACGCGCGAACGCAATGCCCCTACGCAACTTTATGTGGTAAGTCCTGAAGGCCGTGTGACTCGCAATCAGACCATAGATCTACCGGCTGGTACTTCCATAAATGCAAACGGGGTGGAGCTCAGGGCTTCGTCAACTGAAGGCATAGACTCACGTAGAAGGGTAGATTTCACTGGCTCAGATGGACGACCGGTAGAATTGACTCGACCGACGGTGATTCGCCAAGGAGATGGAAGCTACGTTGTAACCGGGCGCGATACGCGTGAACCCGAGGCGCCTCCGCGTCGTTACGTGATAAGTGCTGAGGGGGCTGTAACCAGAGATCGAACGGTAGAGCCTCAGCCTCAAAGACCCGCAGAGAAACCGCCTGAAGCAAAACCAAGCCCTCTTACTTGGGAACGCTTTTTCCAAGCGTTGAGCACGTTAGATTCGATGGAGGAGGCTCGACGAACTTCCAATGGACTACCTCCACGTGGGAGACCTGGACCTCGCAGGTGATCTGCTAATGCTAATGCGAAAGGCACAACCCGAAGGTATCCAGCGGGTTACGAATGAAGATCTCAATTACTTCTTTCGTATCTCGTTTGGAATTGCATCAGCCAAGAGCCGTCCACCGATGCCGCCAAGCAAAAGTAGCGGACCCAGCCATTTTGGTCCGTAGGCGCCCAGCCTCGTCACTCCTCCCGCGAGCATTACCGAGTCGGCGGCGATTGAACTGCCATATTTGATTTTCTCTAATGTGCTTCTGCTTTCCGAGAATTCACGCCCATCCAAATAGATCGAAGAAGCGCCCCAGAGTGTGCATACAGAACCATGCCCCCAGCGAGCAGCCGTTGGTCCCATAATGGTAGCAGCCATGTTCAGAGTACAAAAGGGCAGAGCATTCTGGCGAGCCAAGAACGGTGTTCTGTCGTAAATGAGTTGGCTGTCTCCCAACCGAAACTGATATGTTTCTACCGGAATCTCTACTGGCGGTGATGGCGCTTTCGGGCGCGCTATGTCAGACGAAAAATCCTCTGTTGAAATTTTCTCTTCCAGTCTTTCTCGTCTTTGCCGTTTCTCAGTAATGTCTCTAACTCCATCAACTCCCTGGTCACGCAAAATTTCGGTTGCTCGCTGATTGACCTGCTCTTCGAATGACGGTGGACCTTTACGAGTCTCAAAAGGATCTTCCATCTCTAATTCTCCCATCAGTAGTGCATCTCATTCAGCCACTTTCCGACTCTGGACTTGGGTTCCATCGACCGTTCGCTGCAATGTGTAACTTGCCGCCGTAATGATGGCGTTCAGTTGCAAGGTCATAATGCGCTGCCGTTTGGCTGCAGCATGTCAGTGAATTGCAATGTAACGGTGATTCTCCGGTGCTCGCCGCCCCGCACACTTCGTAAACCACGATGAATTCCTGATTTTGTTTGAGGACAAAAACTCAATCGCGCAGCCCAAATGACTGCACAAATATTGCATAGTCGGCCGGTAGCTACTGAATTTTCTTCTAGTCCGTTGTAATCAACTGCGCTTGGACAAGAAGATGTGCTCCTGAGCAGCACCACATAGTGATATCTCAGGATTGTGACCAAATAGTGATAGGGATCACTCCCTGAGAACCGCTTTTTGCGGTTTCGGAGTTAGCCGAATAGTCCTTGGCGATGGCGAACTTCTAGTAGCCGGCCGCAGGTTCGGGGTGTATCCTATCTATGATTTTGAATATCGTGCAGTTTAGAGAGGCGGAAATTGAAGTACTCCTCCAGGATGTCATTAATGATTCTGGTACCCTCGGTAGCAGGAGTTTTGTCAGTCATAGCAGATGTTGCACTACTTCAGCAGTTGAATGGGAGCAGCATGCAAGCTGATCGAATGGAGCAAATTGTTGCTCGCTGTAGCATGGTCGACACTGTGCTCAGCTATGTCGCGACTCTCAACCGTTTCAAGAACGACCCGCAATGCCGCCGGAGCGTGCAGGAGTCACTTATACAAGCAAATAGCTTATCAACGCAACTGCAGGAGGTTGCACTCACCGACAAGCAGCATCTTTCCGGCTCTACCGAACGGCTCCGGCGTTTGTGCCACCAGCTCGAACTGGAGTTGGCCGTGAAAGATGAGTCGAATCTTCAAACGCTGGTTCAGAAGGCAAGAGCGGAAGTGGCCATTCTGAGCGAAAGTGCGGTTCCTGGCTTGAGTGTTTCGCGTACACGTCGTTCTGATTGTCAGGATCAGTTCTTGATGGCGCTGGTATTAGAGGCGGTGGTACAGGCAGTCTGTGGCATCTTGCTGATTCTGGTGGCCCGCAACCAATTACTAACACCGATCAATCGCCTGGGAAATGTAATTCTCGCTCTTGCTGGAAAGCCATCATCAGCGTCTACTGATCCGGCGCAGTTGGAAAACGAACTGGACCTTTTGGCTGGAAGCCTTGCTGAAACCAGGGCAAAGGAGCGTGCAGTAGTTCAAAACGCGGTGGACGTCATATGCCTTATCGATGCGCGTGGTCGCTTTGTATCGGTGAATGCAGCTTCGACCAATGTGTTGGGATTTGCTTCCGAGAAGTTGATCGGCCGATCGTTTACGGAATTCCTCGTGCCTGACGACATTGACGCTAGTCTGGCAGCCATGATCGGTGCCGATATGAGCATCGACAAAATAGTCTTTGAAACCAGATGGATTGATCCAACTCGAAGCATTATTCACCTATTATGGTCTGCTCATTGGTCGGCAAAAGATCACGGCTTATTTTGCGTGGTGCACGATATTACTGAGCGAAAACTGGCCGAGCAACTGCTTCGCCAAAGTGAGGAACGAATTCGTGTCATTCTGGCCAGTTTGCCGGTGGCGATACTTACGTTGAATCAAGAAGGTCATATAGAGTTCTTGAATCGTAGCGCAGAAGTGCTAAGCGGCTACAGTTCGCAGGAGCTGATCGGTAAAAATCTCTGTCAAATTATTCCCGAGAAGCTTCGCGATGGCAACAAGGACAGCCTGGAACAGCTTATTAAAGAGTGTCACAATACTCTTATAGAGAACACCATCACACCTAAGTCGGGAGAAGCCATAGCCAGTGAATTGACCATTAGTGCCTTAAATCTACGCGATCAGACGGGATACCTGGTGGTTGCGCTGGATGTGAGTGAGCGCCACGAGATTGAACGAGTAAAACGCGAGTTTGTGGCAATGGTCAGTCACGATCTTCGAACACCTCTCAGTTCCATCAATGTTATTTTGTCCGTTCTAGAAAGAGGTGCGGCTGACCGTCTCAATGAAACGGAATATGAGTTGTTGAGACAAGGACAAAAGGAAATTCAACGGCTAATTCGTCTGGTCAACGACCTGCTGGATATTGAGAAAATGGCGTCGGGGAAATTTTCTCTGCACATGGAGAGAATATCCATGAGGGAGGTCATCATCAGTGCGACGGATGCAGTTCGTCCACTTGGTGAATTGCGCAAAATTCAGATCGATGTTCCTGAAAATGATTTGCAGTGTGCTGCAGACGGAGCTCGATTGATCCAGGTCGTGGCTAATTTACTGTCCAATGCAATTAAGTTTGCACCGCCCAAGTCAACGGTGAAAATTCAATTGGATGATGTAGATGGCAATGTCAAAGTCTCAGTTGTTGATCGCGGTAGAGGCGTGCCGGCGGACAAAGTGGCACTCATTTTTGAGCGATTCAAGCAATTGCATGGCGAAGATGCCACCAAGAAGGGCGGGCATGGTTTGGGACTGACAATTTGCAAGACAATTGTGGAGCAGCATGGTGGTACCATTGGGGTTGACAGCACAGTAGACGAGGGAAGCATCTTCTGGTTTGTCATTCCCGGGGAGTAAGCAGGCAATTCAACCCGGCATCGATGCTTGTCAAAAGGGGAAATCGTACATCTCTTCGATTTCCGGGCTGGCCACCACGCGGGTTACATGTCGTCGTTGCCCCAACCCGTGCATTCGAAATAGCGCCGCGGCCACACTCTATCAAAGGATTCAAACTTAATATCATAAAATCGAACGCTGCCAAATATTTTCTGAAGCGGTGCGGGCAGTTGATCTAGTTTCTTCGGTGCCTTCGGCGCGAATTCTCTCTCATACGGCTCGCCCTGATAATCATCATATCGATAAAGGAACACACCGAGCCTTTCAAGACGCAACTCGGATAAAGCATGCTTATAATCAGCTTCGCTCGGCAGGTCGAATGCCATCGCCAACTGATCGAGAATCTCAAAGACTGCTCCCTGGTCGGCGCCCTGAGCGACCTCAGGTATCACGCCGGATTCTCCCGTGTCGAACACCGCGATGTTGCCATCCTGGTCCACCGCGAACCACTCCGAATCCATGCTGTGGGCTGCCGGAAAATCGACGTCTGGTGGAATTGTTTTTGCTTGCATTGTCTCTTCTCCGACCCGAATGCGACCATAATAACCCATCCTGTTGTACTGAGATCCTTTCAAAGTGGCACTAAAAGGAGCTGCTCACGTTCAGTGATTGCCGCAATCTGGTTAGGTTGCGGCAATCGCTGGCGCATCGAACCCCTTCACTTGTACCTTTTCGCGGCCTCCTTTAACCTATTGCACTTCATCCTCGATGCCGGATACAACATAACTCTCGGGCGTATGTAGGCGGTTGTCGAAAATAAAATCTGGCAATACCGAAGGTGTCTTTCTATTGTCAATTTGTGGTTGAATCCGTGTCGATGCACTTATAATGCGGTCCGCATTGTCAGTATCGGTACCGGGCCGGTGTTTGTCACCGGCACTGTTCGTCCATCCAGCGGCGGCCAAATCGACAACCGCCTCATGGTCACTGGTGTCTGCGGTTTCATTTGTATTGCTAATAGAATGTTCAAAATCAAATTCGTCCATGTTCTTGTTCCTCACCATTAATGCTTTTGCCCTCTACAGGGGTGCCTCAAAATTACTAGGCAAATCTGGCAGCAACATAACGTTGTTTCAAAGCGAGAGTTTAATGACGAAGAATCTTGTCTGAACCGGGTACGAGTTAAGAGGAACAACGATGGATAGCCTCCCACCGCTGAGATTCATTGCATCGTATGGTAGTGTATCGTGTATCTTAGCATCCACACTTTTCGGAGATGTTGAAGCCGATGATCGCTCGTGCCTTGATTGCAAGCATTATCCTGTCTGCCTGGTGTTATACGGGGCATTGTGCAACGGAGGCGACGGCCGCCAGTTGGAACAATTACCAAGCACTAGCTGAGGCGGCGTACAAAGATGGCAACTGGTTAAAGGCGCGACAACTATATGAGTTGTGCGTGCGAGAGTCCGATGAACTTGGCTCTGCCGATAAAATTCTACCTTCGCTGGAGGGATTAGCTGCTGCCTATTGTCAGCTCGATCAGTTGAAAGATGCTCAACCTGTCTATCAGCGAGCTCTTGCACTGGCGAAAGCACAAAGGGGGGAGAAAACAAGCGCAGTAGTGTCTCTTATGTTAGACCTGGCGTCTTGCTACGAATCGCAGGGAAATCACCGCAAGGCAGAGCCGCTCTATACTCGGGTGTTGCATCTCAACGAACAAGTTAATGGCAATACTGCTGATGGTGCGCGAACTTTTCATCGTGTTGCTCTTCATTATGCCCGACGGAATAATCTTGCTGAGTCCAGAAATGCATTTCAAAAAGCTATAAATGTCTACAATGCGAGTCTAGGTGCAGCCAACGCGGAGACCACTGCATGCCTTCGTGATTTCAACGATGTGAATCGCAAGATGGATAGACCCGGGGCGCGGCAAGCAGCAACGATAACCAAACCGCCGACGTCGGTTGAAGAGACAACAAGCGAACAAGCATTGTTAAGGGCTCCGATTACAGCGCCAAGTAATTCATCATGGGCAACAACGTTGAGTGGTGTAGCAGAAGTGGCTGCAGAGAAGCAGCAAAACGAATCCGAGATGGTGGTGGGCAGAGCGCCGGCTGAGCAGGCGGGTCCAATGTTCGGCACCATGGTTGCGGTGCGTGGTGCACAGAAACGGTACGACGAGGCCGAACCCCTATATAAGAAGGTCATCGACATTGATGAACAATCACTTGGACCTGATCATCCCGGTTTGGCTGCTGACTTGAACAATCTTGCATTGCTTTACCTCGCTCAAAAGAAATTCGCAGATGCTGCACCATTGTTGCAGCGCTCGATCAATATCTACGCCAAGTCCTATGGACCGGACAATCTTGCTGTAGTGACCAGCCGAATTAATCTTGCTACGTGCTTCGTGAACCAGGGGCAGTATCAGGAAGCAGACAAGGAGTATCGCACCGCGTTGGACGGAAGCCGAAAATTACGCAGCGGCGGGCAGTATCAATCGGCGAAGATCCTCAACGCGCTTGGTTATATGTACTTTCAACAGGGGCGACTAAATGAAGCGAACACGGCCTATGGTCAAGCCGTAGACGCTTGCGAACAAGCCTACGGCGCCCACAGCAAACTTTTCGCGGCTTGTCTTGACGATTACGCGAAGGTTATGCGAGCACAGAACAAGGCAACGGATGCCGAGCAGTTAGAAAGCCGAGCGGCTAAGATCTTTACGCTGACGGCAACAGGAAATTAGCTGTCTTTGCATCTGCCAGGGGCGGTGTGTATCGAGTGAGCATGTTTCGTGGTCTTTTATCCCACAACACCTGACCAGTGATGACGGAACGAGAGAGCTGCTGGAAATAGCGGCAATTTTCCCTCTGCTGGCTTAGCCCGCTGTCGATGACGTTTTCCTGTCTGTCGTGCATCTGAAAACGTGCCATCCTTGACCGAGAAACATGTTCTTCGGCTCAAGCCGCCAATCATGTCGGATCGTCGCTCAGTCTCCGAAATTACTTCCCCTCTTGACGACCTTAATTGCTTGCCATCATGCCGACTTCTGGTGTTCATTCCGTGATATAACTAGACTTCCGGTAGCTCTATTTCTGCAATCGAAATTATCGGCACAACCCGTTCATCGCAGCCAAATATTTGCACCGGCACATTTGTTCAAAGCAGCTGAATAATCGGCACGCTGGTTCTGCGGCAAATCGACGGGTGGTAACAAATGAAATCAATAAAGCACGCGACTGTAAGCGTCTCGGCCGTGGCGTTCATTTTTAGTACCTGCACCCTAGACGCAAATGCCGAGGATGCCGCTGTTACTCCACCAGCTCCGGCCAGTAGAGATTTATTGATAATCGACCCGGCGTCATTGGCCGGTGCTCAACAGCTCAACATCGGACGGGGCACAACTGCAGTAATAGATTTCGGGAGCGCTCCTGGAATCACACTGCCAGGCAACCTGGTCAACGCCGGCACCCTTTATGCAGTTTCAACAAACGCTGCTGTTCACACTGCTAGTTTTACTGCAAACAATATCTTTAATCAGCAAGGGGCACTCATTACAACGGTTTTGCCGCAAGGTGGGCTTCCTGGATTCAGTAATCTGGTAAACCAGCTCAATTTGACTCTTACTGCCGTTCAAAACCTGGTTAATGCTGGAACCATTTCTTCTGCTGGCAATCTCTCAATGAGTGCCGGAAACGCCATTTCCAATGTGGGCACCGCGGCGGTTATGCAAGCAGTTAATAATTTGAATCTGCAAGCTGGCCAGATCTTGAATCAGGGCACTATCCTTGCCCAGATCAACAATGTCAGTGCCATTTCCGCGAATCTGGCAAACAGTCAATCTCAGCTGCTGAACAGCTTGTCAGTCACCAATACCGGGGGCACAATTCAGGCTCTGCTAGGCTCGATTAATGTGGGCAATGGCATGGGCGACGTGAGCCTTCGGGGAGGAGACTGGTTATCTAAAGAACTCAATATTGATGCCGGCGCTGGTGTTGCCGACATCAGTGTTGGTCAGCTTAGCGGTGTGATCAATGGAAACGCCGGCTGCTTGAATGTTAAAGCAAGTACGCAGAATTTGAGCATCGGAAATATGCACATCACTGGAGATCCGACATTTTTCAATTCCGGCGGTTCAGTCAACGTTTATGGAGACCTGAAC
>JAKFUT010000164.1 GCA_021732565.1 Candidatus Obscuribacterales bacterium | reverse complement strand
GGCATCTTCAGCTCTCCCTGATGCTGGCAAAGTACGAGAACATTCCCAAGGCGGGCTTTAACACCGCCGTCGGAGCCATACTGAAGAACTGCGGGGCGAGGCGAAACCGTTTCGACCTGATGTTCGCCAAGTCAGTAAGACTCGCTCGGTCGGGGGAGCCCGACGCAGATGAGACTCCCTCTTCGACAACGTACCGCCGAAGAACGAACTAAGCATTGCCATTGAATGTCCAGCGGTTGATCAATGAGGCGCTTCCGCAATGTCGCAGTGATTTTGTCTAGGCAAACACGTGGTACGGAAAATTTCTCCTCTGAGGCGCCTGCGGATACACAAGCTAATTGAGACGCAATCAAAAGCTCATCTGTTACCCCTGTGATCGTAATAGTCCCACGCTCTAGCTGCTAGATGCACTCCAACCATTCCGGCAGCCCGACTCAGAGGTCGCCCGCACGGTAACATCATCAGGGCCATTCCGGAAAAATCGGCTACACTTGTGCGCCAAGATGTTGGCGTGTCTGAAAACATGTAGTTGTCCATCACCGCATTGGTTACTTGTCCCAGCACAAATGCGCCTACCTCAGCCCTACCGCAATCTTGTCTCAATTTGCCGAGCTCATCATTGTGTCTCATAGCAAGTGAGTTCCACTCCTTTGATGCGCCGGCAAGCTCAGGTGAAGCATGAGGAGTGAATACAGTTCCGATGGATATTTTTCCTACCGAAGACTCTATGATCGAGACACCCTCGGGAGGAATGCGGACCCGAAACTCTTGAGGAATCAGTTCAGGAAAAGTAACGTGTCCGTTTGAAGCAGCGGGAAAGTTCAAGGCTTTCCACTGCGCTCGAATTGCAGTCTCCGCAGGTGGCAAGGCAACAAAGCCAGGATTGGGACGATATCCAACCTTCGGCCACCATAAATGCTCAACAGAGGTTTCCTTCCAATGAATCGAAGTCCCTATCGGATAATTTTTAGAAATCCTCGCCATTTCCGTGTAGTGCCTATCTAAGTCGTTCACCCAGATCTGGTTGACCTTGGTGGCTGCGAGACTGATTTCGGAACGCAACTCTGGAGCAATCGGCATAGGAACAAACAAGGCTTTTCCCACTAAACCAACCCCGACTCCCAGTCTAACGACGTCGAAATCAACAGCAAATTCCTTCTTCTGCACATCACTCTTCGGTACATCGTGCTTGCGCCCATCGATGCGAGAAGTGTCTGGAAGCGGAACAGGCTGTGAGCTTGGTTGCTCTCGTGGAGTTCTGTTCGCTGTTTCCTGCTCCGGCTCATTCCTTTGTGGCCCTTGCCAGAGTTTTCGTGCTAAGTCCTCTATTCCTTTATCCTTACTGAACGTGTTAGAAGCTTCGATTGGAACAACCGTTATATCGGGCATGGCAACAATCTCCTCTCGGTGAGGTTCACCAGTCCAAAGGGGGCCTCCGACGATTAGTCGAACCCTCACTTTTCCGTGCTCTCAATTCCGCCCCGATTGGATCATCATATGGGAAATCTCCACCGCCGCATAGGGATGTAAAAATTTGATGCAGGGTTCACGCAAACAATCTCGATGACACGGAAGTTTTGCTGTCGCGCCGATGACTTTTTTGAATATTTTTTCCGCACTACGCTTGCAGCCGACGCAGTTCTTGGAGTGTCAATGCGGCACTTGCACAAGACGCTTTCGACTCTATAGTCAGCCGATACCGGCAATCAGACCAACAACCGGCCAAAGGTTTATACAAGACAACGGGAATTGATACATCTCCAGGGCCAAATATACAGCCACCCGGCGAACCACACCCGGACACAATCCAATGCGCTAAAATTGAAGATCGCCAAAATTCACACCAAGGAGAAAGATGGGAACCAAAAGTGTCGTTTCCTTAATTGCAGTAGCAATAACCTTATTTACATGCACACCTTCCTTTGCAGGAGAAACCAATGCCGAAGCCGAGAGCTGGCAAATGAAGGAAAAGTGCAGGCGGATGAACGAAGGTTACATCGCCCCGGACGAGCGGGCTAAGAGGGAGATGGAGATCGAGAGCGCCGAGAAATCGAATCAAGAATCTTACCTTCGCATCAATGGGAAACCTTCTCCGCCTCGAGCCAGCCAAGCAACGCTGGAGCTAAAAGCGTGCAACAAGATTTTCCAGCAGGCGAAATACTCATTCTTTGATAACAAGGATGCAGAAGCAGCCCAACTCTTCGGTCAAGCGGCAGAGATGATGGCGAAGATTAAGGGACCTGAATCGATTGAGGTGGAAAACATACTTTATAGACAGGCCCTCAGTTTCGCGGAGGCCGGCAAACCCGGGGAAGGCGCTGAAGTTTTTGAAAGAGCACTGGCGATGTCTGACAGAAACAATCGGCTCGCAGAATGTGATTTTTCGGAAGCAGTCGAAACCAGCGGATCGGTGGTAAAAACGCACTGGCTAGATCACCTCGGAAATTGCTACTTCAAAATGAAGGACTTTTCGCGAATGGCCAGCACGTATGCGCGCATGCTGAAGATTCCGCAAAAGGAGCGCGGTCAATGGCCTGATGAACGAGTCTGGAGAGAACTCGCTCACGCCTATGATGGTCAGGAGAAATACAAAGAGGCCATTCCCTATTGGGAAAAATTCTTGGCTGCAGTGGAGAAACCTGAAGACCGCGAGGCCATCGACAAGGTACACAAACTGCGATTTCAAAGAACTGGTCCGGACATTTATTACTTACCCGGTGAGGTTCAGGTCGTCGCTCGGGCGAGCAGCAGCTTGGCTCATGACTATTTAAAGATTGGAGAGGTAAGTAAAGCTGAGCCTCTTTACGCAAGAGTAGCCAACATTTTCAATAACTGGTACACCGCCACGGAGTGGGACGAAGAGATTCCTGTCCTTGAGGAATACTCAACATTGCTTCGTCAGAAAACCGAAATGCAAAAGGCAGACCAACTCGAGAAAAAGCTGAAGGAGCTTAAGACCAACGGCAAGGATGCTGCAGCTAAATTAACGCAGCAACGCGCTGATCAAATGAAAGCTTACGAGGTCGCCGAAGCAGAGGAATATTGCAACAGCATAACCCTGCTTTACGCAAAGAATGATATTGCCGAGGCGACCATACTCAAGCCTTCTCTTTTCGAAGGTCGACATCCCAAGTCATCCACGGCAGTTACCCGAGAAATGATAACGAGAGTGAATGATATTAACGGGCTGGAATCTGGCCGTCTCATTCGAGCTGGCGAGATTCTTCGCGAAGCGGATCTTCGTTTACCCACAGTGGCAATGAAGGTTGTGTGTGCAACAAGTCAACTCAAAAAGGGAGCTGTAATTAAAGACGCCGCCCTCGAAGATCGCCGCGTCGAATATACGAATGCGGAAAAGATCATTGGCGCTCCTTCCGGTGCCAACGGATTTAGGGCCACAAGCGATATTACGGCTGGTAAAATAATCTTTCGCGACGACTTGGCAAGAACCAGCGTGATGCGCGCAGATAAAGCGATGGAGCCCGGAGCGCTGCTTCGCAAGGCAGACTATCACGAAGAATTCATCCCCTCAAAGGACCTCAACAACGTACAGGTCAATATGATCAATGCCGTTGCAGCGCATGGAATTGGACAAAATACAACATTTGGAAAAGTCGACCTGGTAGAACGACACTCTTGTTATCCAGTGGCAGCGAACGCGATGAAGAAGGGAGCCATAGTCACGATTACTGATTTGAAATGGTTAAAAGGCAAACGAGAGCAACAATATAGCGAACCAGACGCTCTTCCCTATGACGAAGCGCGGAAGCTCATGGTCATGAAGGACATCCCAAAGGGAGCCACCATTAATGGTGCGATCGACATATCCATCGCACTGCCACTCATCTTGACTGAAGATCTCTATGCAAGAATTAAACAGCGCGCGTCAACGGAGAAGAAGAGCGATCAGCAGGTGATGCAAGAGCTGGTGAACAGTGCGTTCGGATCCGAGCCTATCCGGTGGCTACGCTCTCGTTATTGTAATCCACTAATTACAAGTAACAACAGAGCCGGCTTTGTTCTTGACAGGCCTGCCGGCAATAAGGGAGTGGAGATATGGCTTCCCAATGAACAGGTCCACAAACTAGAAGAACTCATTCACACGGCAAATCTATATGGAAGCTCGGAACAAGACTTGGTCTCCCACATGGTCAGCCTATTCATGGGCCCATTCGGCACGGTCGTGTGCACCACTAAAGATGTCGCAGAAGGCGCCGTTCTAAACGCCAACGTTCTAAAAGAGCGAAAGTTGCCTATTTCACTCATCGTTCCCGAGGAGAAAAAATGTTCTTCGATTAAAGTTGTAGCCGGCAAAAAATGTGGACGCTCTATTGAGGCGGGACAACCAATTTGGAGTAGCGATATTGGTGTTCCCTAGCCTGGTTGCATTTTTAATTAACGGATCAAGCAACTAATACCAGCCTATTCTTGACAGAGAATGTCGCCCACAGGCTTGAAGTTGACACAGCCTCGCAGAACGGCTAAAAAACCGACCCGAACGCGATTGACAAAGGTTCGACTATCCTTCCACTGCGCGTTTTTTCGAGCTCGACATCCGCAATGTTTACTTCGGGTTTGCTGTAGGTTTGGTAGCATTTTGCTCAATGCTTTGGTTTGACCAGCGAACTAGCTTTTGAACTGTGGCAAGGTGTGACATGTCTACACCTTCTTTGCGTGCCCAGCCCAACCACTGTTTATCGGATTGCTTCTCAAGGGCAATCGCGGCCGGTTTGTAGAATCCCATAGTGAGGTTGCAGTATTCGCGATCATCCTTCCACGCCATCTTTAGCTGAGAGAGAGCCTTTTGCGGCTCAGATGCAGCCAGCTTCTCTGCGTAAGTTAATCGAGCCGTTGCCGTGGAGCTTCGTACCTCGTGAACTCGTTCTGGAATGTCCTCGGCCACTTTCATGAGCCGGCCGATTCGCGGCACATTTTGTACCTTGTGCTGGTCGTCTCGAGTCTCCTTCGGCAGAGACTTAGTTCGCTCGTCTGCAATTTCCTTTCCTGCTGACTGTAATTGCTTCTGAATCGACTTTACTCGTAAGAGTTGGGTGTCTGTAATTTCCGGTGTCGGGTGCTTGAGAATTTTCTGTTGAGCACGCATTTCATCGGTTGTCGAGGTTACATCCGTTGACAGAGTCCGCTCCTTCAGCTCGACTATCTTTTGTTGGTAATCGTAAAGTGTGGAAAATCCTTCGTCAAGAATCTTCTCTAGAATTCGCCGCGATCGTCGACGAACCTCTAAATCATTAGACGTTTCCAGTGCTTTTGCCACTTCCTTCACCGCTGCCGGCCCCAGAGATTCGAGTGTTCTGGTGGACTTTTCTCGTACTTCCCATTCTTCGTCACCCAATGTTGATATTCGGGCGCCGATTGCTTCTGCAATGTCGCGAGTTGATGCATCTTTCCTGAGACCGAGCTTCTCTTTTGCTTGGGAGAAAGATTCCGCAAGTTGTGCTTCGATGAGCTTGTCTGTCTTCCCTTCGTCTTTGACAGGGCGATCTCGAGGCAACGTTTTGAGCTGCAGAGTCATCTCGAGAAATCTCAAATCCAGACCTGAGGAAAGCGCTGTTTTCGCCAGCGCCTCCTTCCAAACTGAGTTTCCCTCTTCATTTTTGGTTGTTGGATTCATTGAAAAACACTCCTCTAACATTGTGTCTTCGCATGAATAGACGAGATCGTCGGTAGCGTTGCTTTCCCCGTTAAGGTGTTCCATCATTTCCCCTTTTCCGCTTGAGGCGAATCAAATTGGCGACCTCGTTGTTGCGAACAAGACATTGCTTCAACTGAAATAAAGTAATGCTTAGTTATCACAACCGATTAACAGCAATCGATGCAGAGAACAACAACAACCAACTAGCAGTGATGCTGAGTTACACAACTTAGCGATTGTCAACCGAATTGAACCAATCATGCTGAGCAGCCAACAACAAGCAAATTGCTTGGTTGTCGACAACTTTCAATCAGCAATATCGATGCTGAGTCAAACAACCTGCGATCTTCAACCGAATAGCAGCCTGTGATGAGGCTTTGCGCAATGTAACGGTCTGAAATGTGCAGATTGTTATTTACGCGAGCGTTGCACCGAACGCAATGCTTCTAGCGCCCGTTCGCGGTGTTGATCGCTGAATCCCGGGTGGAATAATTGGTTCTCTCGTGTGCGAAGAATGGTCTCCGCTGCCTGCCGCTGGACCGACGCATCGTCACTGGTTAGCAGACCGATGATCTTCTGAATTCGTTTGTCCGTGCTGCCGGCTATCGGTGTACGATCACAACAAACCTTCATCGCCGCAATCTTTTCCGCAGGAGAGCTTGCCTGCTTCAGTCGAGTCTCCAGAATTTCTGCTGATGTAAGCTGATTGCGTGCCGCCAAAAGTCTGTCATCGAGCTGGAAAGCGTCTTTGTTTCTTACCTGTCCCCACTCCGTCTTCTGCGGGTGAGGCTGCTTCTCGAAGTTTTGAATGACAAAAGGAAGGATGTTGTATCGAGTCTCCATCTCTTCTAAGCGTTGTCGACGTGCCTCACGCTCCTTTTGTGCAGCTGCCTTTTCGTCGCGTTCCTCCTGAATTGCCCGTTCCTCCTTTTCGCGCAATCCCTTCGTTAACCATTCCAGCGTCTTACTCGGGTCTTCTCCCTTGGCTGAGTCTGCGTGTTGACTGGGGCGAAGAAAGAGAAGAGGTGGTGGGTTCTTCAAAGGCATGAGTGTTGGCCCTTTGTTCGGTTGATGACACTGTCTGGTATCCGGACCGCCACCTAACCGTAAATTCAGCTTGTACCGTTCAACTTCCAGTTCGCTTTCAATATCACTTTTCTTACGACCCGTAACGGCTGCTATGTGGGCAATACGCTTCCTGTGCAGATCTGTTGCGCTAGTCTTCGTTGAATCTGCGCTGAGACCATGCAATCGTGCCCACTCATCGGCTTCCATTCTGCGCAGACTTACTGCTTTGCTGTCGGGAATCGCCGTGGGTGGTATTGGTCCTGGCGTGCGGGACGATTTCTGCTCCGCGCAGTGAGCATCAAAAAGTTTCTTCCATTGGCCAAATGCAAAGTCTTGTTCAACTGGTTGTCCTTGCAAGATTATATCGTTGAGCACTTTAGCTGCATCGCTTCTGTACTGTTCCCTGGAGCCGTTTACCGCTAGACCTGCAAGAACCTCTACGGCGCGGATCATATGAGTGCCAATCTTGCTGTCGGACAAGATAAGAGCAGCGGTCAATCGGACCCGTTCGTTCTGATGCGAAAGGGCGTCCATAAGTACTGTGGCTCGTGGATCTGTTGGATATTCAATCGGTTTATCTTTGCATGCGCGGAAGAAAGCACGACAGGCCTCTTCGTAATTGAAGGTGGCGTCCGGCAGATTTGCTTCCATAAAGTCCGCCCGGTCGCTTAGTGAATCCCATCGAGATGGCGTTGCGTCTCTCTGCAGGTGCCCCACTCCGTGCTGTAGAGATTGATGAATCTTTTTTGCGAAGGTGGATACTTCGGGCTGGCTTTTCTTAAATTCCTCATTGTTTGCCAGAGCGTCCAATCGATACGCTGAGCCGGTTGATCTCAGTTGATATAGTCGATGCAGCGCGTGCATCATGAGAGCGCCGCTTCGTTCTTTCTCCAGGGGATTGTCGGTCGTGTCGAATTTTTGCCGGGTTTCACGATCCACTACCTGCCAGTAGATAAGACTGGCGCGCTCGGGAGTTATAATCCAGATATCGTCTTTCTGATTGGTCGATCCGTGAACATTGGCTGTCAGATTATCAACACACTTGAAGAGATTGAGTTTGACCTGCGCATTGGTATCTATAGAACTATCGAGCAAGCAACTGACGATGGTTCGTGAAAGGAGTTCTTTATGTGCGACCCGGTCGCGAGCATCATCGCCGCGAGTCAAACGCAATAGCATTTCCGATGCGCGAATTCTAGCCATCTGAGTGTCTCCACCGGAGAAGAGCGCCTGATCCGGACAACGGACTATATGCATCAGGGTCTTAATTGCTTTGGCCTGCTCTGAAGAATCGAGCTTGTCGAAGTGTATCAGGGCCTCTAGAGACTCTTCCTTCTCGCGGCGCTTTTCTCTTGATGCGTCGAGCCGGGCATTTGTCGTCGCTTCTTCATTCCTCTTGCGAATGGTAGATCGGCTGCTGACACACGAATCACACCAACCGAAGAAGCCTGCATAGGGATCTACCCTGAGTTCTTCGGTTCGTCGTCTCACTTCGCCCTCAAGAAATTGCGAATCGAGGTTTTTCAATTCGGGTCTGCTGCGAACAAAGGCAAGCGCCTGATCGCGTGAGAAAGTAATCTGTGCTGCAGATTGAAGCTTCTCCACCTCCAGATCATAGGCGCGTTTGTATTCTGTGCTTTCCGGTTCAATTCGGTTGCGACGCTCCCAGACTCGCCATAGCAAATCCAGAACCACAGGATCTCGCTCGCGCTTCAGTAATTCACCTACGTAGAGGGCGCCGTTTAGCCCAAGTGTTTCCCGTATTTTTGGTTCTTTTTTCTCAATCTCTTTAATATTTGCTTCGGAGAATCTCATTCGATTTTCTGCCAGTAATGATAGAGCGCGCACCGCCGACGCTCGCACTTGAGGAACTTGCTCACCAAAAGAATCTGTGCCTTTTTCTTTGGCATTGTAGAGCAATCGCTCGGAGATTAGTTGCAGGCTTTGCGCGTCGGCGGAACCGAGTGAGGTTAGCCCTTCAATTGCCGCTACGCGAAGCTCAGGAAGCATACCCCAGCCCGAACGAATTCCCTGCTCCCGATTGTCGAGCTGAAGGATATTCTTCAGCGCGCCAGCCATGTCCTGGCGTAGTTTGCTTGTTTCGAAGATTCTCTCCATGCGGCCGATTATCGCCAGCTTTGCCACTGCCGGAGCGAACCGATCCGATCCTTCTTTGACATAGGGAATTTCCATAATACCGAGTGCGGTGCGGGCAATGTCCTCTCGTTGTGATTCTGTCGGTACTTTGCCGGACGACATCACTGCATCGAGGACCTTGATGGCAAGTTTGAGATTAATCGACTCTCCTTCTTTGTAGTTGCAAATGTTGCGTCCTCCGCAGGCGGTGAGGCAATCGATGAGAGATTTGTGAATGTCCAGCTGTTTGACGGCCGCCGCGTCTGACGGGTTGCTTTGGAAGAGCTGCAGGGCTTGAGCCGCTCTGAGTCGCTTCTCTATGGCTGCTTCGCGCTCCTTCTTGGGATTGTCCGGGATCTTGGCACCGAGATCTGATGTGAGCTCATCAAGAATTGTCTGTCTGAATTTGCCACTAGAATTTTTGAGCTGTTCATATCTCTTGAAGTACGGCGCGAGTGCTTCTGCCGGTAATTCGTGGTTGTGCGCATGGGAGAGTGCTATGGCCATTGCTCTGAGATCAGGATCTTTCTCCGTTTTGGAAATTGCCAGCAGTCGATCGGTCAGTACCGTCGAAGATGCGCCGTAATTCTCGCCTGCCAGCCGCAGGCGTGAATTGGCCGCCACCGCTGGATTGGCTTCCAGCAGTCGGCCGAAGTCAATGAGATCAGACAGCTGCTTCAGGCTCATGATTCTCAATTCTTTATTCTGAGTATCACTTGGTTCTCTTTCCAGAATATCTAGAATCAGCGAAGCATATTTGCCGCTGCCAATGGCGCCCAGTCGAAACAGACTGTCTGCCGCGACCAGACGAGTTGGGGGCTTCTCCCCACAGAAGGCCGCTGTTCTTAAAGTGTGCACCACATCCTGAACGGTAACCTGCCGAACTATGTTTTCTGGTTCTACCGATACGTGCTGCTTCGCTTTTCCATGTCCTTTGATATATTTATAGCCAGGAATGGTCTCGTCTGATCGGATCAAGACTCCGTCTTGGGGTAGATTTCCGTCCTTATCGCGCGAAAGAAAAATGAGTCCCAGGGCAGCGCTAATCTTTTCTTCTTCAGTGCCTGTGATCTGGCGATCTGTAAGTGTACGAGGAAGTGAATCATGGTTACGTTTTTTGATCTCCAGCATTTGCTCTACTGACGGACACCACAATCCGGCCAGCGTTTCTCGGGTAGCTTTGGACTTCGCTTCGTCTGTCAGTGCATTCTTGATTTCAGTAAGCCGCTTGCTTACTGCGAGTTTATCGCGTTCCTCTTGAATGTCTAGCAGCTTGAAATAGGTATCCATTAATGCTGATATCGATTCAGCGTCAACGCCTTTTCTCCCGGGCAGTTTTTGCTCTGTTCCTCTCCCATTGCCAATCTGGTCGACGGCTGCGTCCAACAAGGAATGAGGATTATCCCCTATATGCATTTTGACTTTTTCATAGAGTTCCACTCCGAGGACCGGGAGATAAATTGCATCACAGCCGCCAAATACTTTCGCTGTAGCACTTTCTGCTCGGCTCATCCATTTTGAGTTCTCTATTACCTTGTGAACTGCGGCTGCTCCTTCAGATTCGAACAACATCTTGCCGGTTGTGGCAGCGCCCAGTCCCTGGCGAAGCAAGCCCTGCGTCACGTCTATTAAGATTAGCCCGTGCCGTAGTTGACGAATGCGGTCTCCTGTTTCGCCCATCTGGCGAAAAGTCGGATCCATCAGACCGGTTACTCCCAACATGGCTCTGCCGGCATTGATTCCCGCGTAGGCGAATCGTCCGGCTTGCAGCGCGGCCCTTGCACCAATGCTGCCGCTGACGACCATGCCGATGTCCATCGCGCAAGAAGCAACCTTGGGTCCATGGTGAAAAAATGCTTGAATGGCTTTGAATTCCTCAAGGCGATCTGCTCGGATCAGCTGCACCTTTCCGGAGCTGGTTTCTACTGCGACAAGATCTTCGGGCTTATAGGTCTTCTTCTCCTCGTAACTTCCGACCTGTGAACCGACCCATCGGTTGTAATTGAGAAGATGGTCCTTTTCGATGCTTCTGTACGTGTTCACCACGATTTCGTTTTTGTCGTTTCTCGAAACAGAAAACTTGTCGCAGATGTAGTCATACTGTTCACTCTTGGCCGCAGCCGTTTTGTGCTCCGCTGGTAGTACTTTCTTTCCATCAACAAGCTGACCATCAAGTGTGCGCGTAATGAGCTTGCCTTCCTCATTTCTCACGACCCGTGTGCGTCCTGCTTCGTCCCAAACTTGCACCGTGTGACCGTCTTTGTCCACGGCGACGCGTCCTTTCTCAAGGAAATCGCCGTACCGTATAAAATTGCCTTTGCGATATTCGTCGGTTGCGCGTTCTATTTCCGGGCCGAACTTATCTAGCCAGTCTCGCAATTTTTGCAGCTTCTTTTCGCTGTCCACGGTTACCATGAGAGTTTCCGGGAGATCGAGCGTCATCTTGCAAATGCGTTTGTCCTTCTGGTCCCAATCGATGTCGCCAGGAAAGGTCTCGAATGCTTTCGTTTTGAAATCGCCGTCGATTTTTTCAAGCGATTTGATTGCTTCGGCGTAGTTGCGTACTCGAAGCATTAAATTGCAAACCTCATCTGCCCGCTGGTTGTAGCCCGCGAGTTCTCGGGAATCTGCAGGCGGCCGCCACCCGTTGTCTTTAATCTTCAAGACCTCTTCAATGACTCGATGCCGGTTATTCGCCTCCAGCCGGAGGGTCTGTTCCGCCAGTCGAGCATGTGATTCCTCGAACCAGAATATGGTGTTGTCGAACTTTCTGAGCTCTTCTCTGCCTGGCTTTGACTTAGTCTCAAATAGAAGTTCGGAAGATATTTTTCCGCTATCTGTGAGTCGTTTGATTTCGGCGACGTCGGTGTTCTCTGAGAGGAGCTTTGACTTGAAGGTCTCAGGTGAACTTCCGAAGCCTGTGCTAGTCTCTGCGTCTCCGGTGAATGATGGAATAGGACCACCCGGGTGTAAGCGAAGACCGGTACTGATGAGATCTTTGTAGGTATGGAGGACCGCATGGTTGAACCATCGCATTGTTCGTGAGTAGGCGTATTGAGATGCCGGACCAAATTCTCCTCCAACTCCTTCAAGTTGAATCGCTGCTTTCAGTTCAGCGCTTGAGAGCGTTTCGAATTTGTTTTCCGCAATCTTTTTCAGAGTTTTTTGCAAATCCACAGGTTCGGTCGATCTCCGGTACTCACCAAACATATAAGGCGATCGGTTGATAAGTTCCATTACTCGCAGTTGCCACTCGAATGTGAGAAGCGCAACTTCCTGTTTTGAGCCCGGGCGGTCGGATGGCTTTACATGCTCAATCGCTTTGCGAGCATCGGCAATTCCTTTTGAGAACTGTTGCTGCACTGATTGTTGATCAAGGGTACGGGCAAGTTCCTGTACCTTGTCTGTGTCCTTCTTTGCTGGCGCGTCGTCTGCCGAGTCGGCTTTCTCTCTTTTGTTCGCACGAGCTTGCTCCAGCTCGAATCCGGGCAACGCACACTGCCATAATGAGCTCTCGCTATGGAGAGAGTTGTCTGTTTGAGGTTTGCTTTGGTCAAGAGACTGTCGATTAACGCGCTGCGACTCGGTTGATTTGAAGGAAAGGTCATCCGTAAAATGATCCAACAGCTCTGAAGACAGTGCGTTGCGGGCATCTTGTTTCCCCGAGTCTGTGAACCAGTTCTCTAAGCCATCATATCTATTCATTCGTATCTCCTGACGAATTCCAGCAAAGTGTGAAATTCGTTTGCCGAACCCTCTCTGATGCCGCAGGCTAACAGTAAGTTCTCACAATCGATTCACAACCAGGCATCGATATCTCGTGTCGAAGGATAAGAAGGAGTTCTCCGGCGTTGCTTGGGTTTGGCCAGCTTGTGATTTGATCTCAGCAAAATACCTCTGCAGGGCACGCTATACGCCTCATAAAGCCGCTTGTTCTACTTCAGCTTGGAAGGCGAAAGAGTCTCGATTCCAACTTCTCAGCAGACGGTTCCGGAAGTCCACGTTTTCTGATCGCCACTGCTGCATCCAATCCAATCAGCAGCCTCCTGCAAAGTGGCCCCCTTTTCGGCTGCGATCTCCGGGCCTACCATTTGACTGCCACAATACACTTGTGCTGGAGAGCGCAAAGAGCCTGCATAGAAATGGAAAGCTGCGGAACCGCTACCGTTGAGTTTGATGTCTTTTAGCCGGTTCAGCTCATCAAGGAAGTACTGAGCGTAATAGGTATCGGGCCAGGTGAGTTTTGTGCGGTTCCCATTCTCGTCGAGTTCATAGCCAACCTCTCGATACTCAGGCGGATCTTCGCCAGTGGAGCTGGTTTGTGAAGTGAGCGTTCCGGCTGTGTCATAACCAAAGCTGAAATTTCCGGATGAAGGATCGCCCTCGACGGCAGGAGTACTGACCTGCAATAGCCTTCCAGTAAGGGGTCATATCCCATGGTTTCGATCAATCTTACATTTGAGTGAAAGCGCGAACAGCGTCCATGGAGGTGTGGAGGACTCGTATGATTTGGATGCCTGAATCAACAACGCGATAGAAGATGATGTAATTGCCTTCCGTGATGCTACGTATGTCCGGCCGAATGTCATCGTGCTTCGTACCGATGCGTGGCTGGTCGAGAAGCACACTCCACCGCTCTTGCAGCCGCCTTATCTGTTTCCTGCAGCAATGTTATCGTCAGCTATGAAATCGTAGATCCCTTTGAGGTCTGCCGGGCATCCCCGGTAAGGCTGATTCGAGTCACCTCGTTTGTCTTTCCAGGCGCTGCTTATGGTGTTCGTCCAAGTAAGCCATTACTTCCTTTTCCGAGTACAGCTCTCCACGTTCGGCTGAGTCAATGCCTTTTTGAATTTCTCGGCGCAGGTCTTCAAGCTTTAGCTGATACAGCACCTCGTCGCGCTCTTCAGGCGTAAGCTCATCAACAAGCTTAAGCACTTGCTGAACTTTGACGTTATCTTCTGGTTTTCGCTGGGACATGGTTGCTTTCCTCTACGCCTACCAGTATAAGGCAAGTGGCAGGTAAACCATCGACCTATGAGGCCGAGCACTTTTAGTACGCCTGAATGGATAAGGAACCATGTCATCAGTCCGTATCGAAAGTTAACAAGCGTCACCCGTTTGGGCCTGTCTTTACCTGGCGGGGGGATTCAGCCTGCAATCATATAATGCGCCTAGTAGCACAATCCAATGGAAGTTGCTGATGGTGCTTCAAACGTTAACAGCATTCCAAGGATACAACGAGTGAAAAACGTCGATAGCGAGTGTCAACGAGGGGCGTCCTATCGGCTCTCGGGAAAGTTCGTCGACTCGATCAGATCTACCTTGGTGTGATCTATCTGAACTAGGTCGAGGGGCTCGCGGCTGAATCGTTCCGCCTGCCGATTGAAGGGGGGCTTGCTTTGTCTGTCCCACAACGCCTCGTTATCACCTTGTTCCAGTCCGTATCATATTCGAACTATTGAACAATGTCAGTCAAACTGATGCCCGGGTTAGCTTGCCGTGTTTTTGTCAACACATTATTGCTTGCCAGAACGCTTGTATTAGCGTATTAAATAAAGAGTGACCTCGCTTATTCAGTCCCTGTTCATGGAGTCGCATAGGGTGGCAAAGTGAGGCTGTTCGTCGGGAAACACTCAAACAATTCTGCGCGAAGTGATTGAGCAGCAGAGATGCGTTTTGATCCTTTGCGGAGATTTCCCGCTTGCTCAAGCCTCGCTATCTCGCTGAAAAGCTTCAATGCGTCTTCGACAAATAGATGGCCATGGTTACATGGTAATCAATTCTTCGATTCCCTAGGAGCCTGTCGGAAAAGTCCCCGCAGACAGCACTGCTTTTCAACCGGGATGGCCCTGTTCACACCGGCGCCAACAGTTGAGTCGCAGGTAGGCGAAGCAATTTGACGAACTGGTCGCTCGTGTGTGGAATGCGGTTTGTTCGGACAGGAACGACGATCAGCTAGGCGGCAATTGATTTGTGCTGGTCTTTGCTTGCCCGATAGAGCTTCAGTAAGTTGTGCGCCGTGCATACCAGCGCCCACTGATTTCTGACGTTGGTCAACCGGCGCCAGGAGAACTGATCAAATTCCAGGACCGATTCTTTCACCTGCCCATATACCGGTTCGACGATACACTTACGTTGCGCATACAATTTCTTGCCGCGTTTTGTCGAAAGCTTGCGTCTCATTCGGTCCGCGGGCGAAATATCTTTGGCAATTCGACCGATCGTTGGCCTCGCTGTCCGCGGGTGGGTTTCGCGATCTGGAGGCACCAATAGTTCGATGTTCGACAATGCGATGTTCTTGACGCTTTCCTCGCTGAAATATCCCGCATCTGCGGAGCCGGTTGTTGGCATTCGGTTCAGCCGCTGCTGAACCTGTTCAAACATTGGCACCAGAAGGAGCTTGTCATTTCCGTGTTGAACAACGTCAAGCGCGACAATTATCTGGCAAAAGCTATCAGCTACAATCTGTACGTTGTAGCATTGTTCGAATGCTCCACCTTTCTTTCCCATGATTCTTGAATCCGGATCAGTGAAATTGATTTGATCTTTAGGCTCCGGCAACACCGTTTTGGGGTCAGGAATTTTCCTGATCTTATGTCCCTGCTTCTGAAGCTCTTTCTTTGCCTTAGCCTGAACCTTCGCTTTCTCTTTTGCCCGCCGTTCCAGTTGTTTCTTTGAGTTCTTGATTCTTGCCAGTTTCTTCTTTTTGAAGTTCACGTCCTTCTTTAGTTCATCGGCTTCGATCAGTGCTCTTGGGTGTCCCTCTATTTTTCGGCAATCCGTATTGTAAGTTCTTCGCACTCAACGGGCAGCTTTTCGGCAGTCTGACACATCCGCTCATAGCTCATAGCCTTTCGCTTAGACGCATTGGCATGAAGTTTTGACCCGTCAAGCGCCACATGATCAAGCTTGATCAATCCCAAACCGTCAGCCTTTAGCAGGACTTGCTGGAAGATATTGTCGAACTCCGCTCTGTGCAATTTGAGATAGTTTGATATCGTGTCGTGGTTGGGAGTTTGGTTCCCTGTTATTACGCAGCAAGGCACGCTCTCCCGGCAAGCACGTTCAATTCCTCTGGACGAAGTTACTACAGTAACAATAGAGTACAAGGTTCAACATCATGGTTGGGTCATAGGCAGGTCTCCCGACGCCACCTTTCTTCTCGTACTTCGAAAGAATTGCGGAAAGATTCAGGCTCCCGACTAGATCAAGTATGAAGAATACAAAATGATCTGCTGGTAGTCGCGATTCCAACTCGCTTGTCCATTCAGATGCGGCAGAACGGCTGGATAAGAGCAAAAGAATCAGCCAAACTAGAATTGCTTTCGACCTGTTTTCGAAAGCTCAAGGAGGTTCAAGTTACAGCTTGGACCTCCACCGTTTTATCGCTACTATTAATCTTGAAGTCATCCGCTCCCCTCATGGGCCGCAAGGTGCTTCTATAACGCTATGTTGCAAGTGCGCTGAATACGTACGGTATTAACTGCCGGGCAACAAAAGGACCGGTGAAGCTGTGGGCGAAACAGAACTAATCTGGTCCCTTCAGCCTTGCCATTCGGGACCGGCCGAGAGCAAGCGGGCACGTTCACTTCAAGCTGGAGTTGTGAATCTGCCTTCTGCGCGATAGAATTTCTAGCCATGGGATTTCCTGCCTGGTTTGATTCTTGGTGTGGTAACTTAGATTCTGAGCTAGTTTGGAAATCCCTTCAATTCTTTGCAAACTAAATGTGATTGCAAATCAATAGAAAACCGATTGGTACCAGATGCGATACCAATCGGTGCAGAAGGTCGAAATACGGTTGCAAGGCGCTGGCGTTTTCTGCCCCGTAGGCTTTTCAGAGAGCCGTTATATTTACCGACAGGCTCCTAGGGCTCAATCCCACCAGCAAAACACGAGTACCAGGAGATCGGCATGGTTGCCCATAGGAGGAAGGACCGGTGGATAGAGACATGGACGAAGAAATATCAGCTATCGCAGATATTTTACGAGAAATCGTAAAACTCCTTGTTATCAGAGATCACAACCAAGTTGATTTGCTAACAGGTGGTAAGTCTGGACGTGCCGTTGATGTTGTTCGTAATCTTGAAGAGAGTAAGGTTTCCCTTATTCAACCGCCAGATGAGGCGTTTGAGGATGTAGACTACAGTTGTGGTGAACTCAATGTACATCGCAAAGTGCTTAGAGATGGTCGTGACTGCGCTTTGAAGATCCGAAGACATCCGTTGGGGCAAAACTACTATGTGGATTTTGACGTGTGGACCTCCGATGAGGTTCGCTCAGATTACACCTTACAGCTCAGGTTAATGATGAAACCAGATGGCGGACTGGCCGTGAGCCTTGAGAGTATTCACGTTTTATAAGTTGATTGTAAAAACGGGATCGCAAGCGAGAGCATTGGGGTCTGCCCGCCAGGCTAAGAATCTAGCCTAATCGTTGCCATCCCTCCTATACGGAACTTGAATTGAAAGCGGTTTTTGCCGAGCTATCCGGTCAAATGGAAAACATTGAGGCTGTTCATTTGTGCCCCTTCAACTCTCTTAGTCGCGCGTAATATTTTTGTGCTTCTTCAGCACGACCAGCCATGAATAAAAGCTTCGCATAAAGTTCGATTGCTTTGACTGACTCATATTGGTTCTCTCGTTCAATACCACGAGACTTGGCCAGAATTGATTCTGCAGTAGGAAAATCATCCTTCAAGTAGTAGGCTTCTGCAAGCGCAAGAACCAAGTCGTCAAATTCAGCATCGGCTTTGACATTATCAATGGCACCCCTCCCGGCTTCAGACAAGGGGAGCGCCTCACTGGACAGCCCAGCCATCACATAAAGTTTGGCAAGTTCCAGCTTTGCTTTCGCGATGCCAACCGGGTCCGACACTTTGCTCCAGAGCATGCAACTTTTCCTTCGCTTTACTAAGATCAAACTTGCGTACTTCAGCATCTGGAAGGACGTTGTAGTCAAACTTGAACTCAACACTCACCATTGGAGGCGATCCAGTTGGCAGCGGACCGAACGGCGCCGCGGCCGTGATCGTGTTGATACAACATTGATCGTACGCCATCAGACCAGACTTCTTGGAGAGGGAAATCTGAGACACGTTGCCAGTTTTATCGACCTTAAAAATAGCCGTCGCATACCTGCTGATACTATCCCGGGGAGGCAGCCAATGTTGCTTTATCCGAGATTGCAGCTCAGCCAAATAGGGGCACAATCAACATTATACGTCAACTCTGCTTCAATTAGCTTAACAGGTGGACGAGGGAAATGTGAGGACTTCGCCACTGCCGCCAGCACGGCATTGTCAAAAACGGTGACTCCCGAGAAACCGACTATCTTGGCGCCAACTGGATTTCCTTGATCATCGATCTTGAAGGACACTGTAGCTCCGCAACTCTCATATTCTTTCGGTTTGCGAAGCGCCTTTTCAACCATGCGGTCTACTTGCTCGAGGTATGCCTGTTTGACATGTTCATCAGACTTGACGGGTTGGGCGATCGCTGAACCAGCCAACACTACATGAGTGCAAAAGATAATCTGAAATATTATGACTGGAGTTCGCTTGTTCATTCTATTTTGCTCAATTGAACAGCTGATTTTACCATGTGGTACATCTTAACATGCCGGTTGCAAGCCTTTCTCCGGGCGCTGATTCCACTATGACATGTGTCGGAAATGACCGTTCTTGAGCTAGAAATTTGAGTACTTTAGCTGCTAGCCAAGCCGGTCGCAGGCTATGTGCTGCTGTACATGACTGGCGCGACACGCAACAACAAACGGAACTCGTCAGCTGAGGGTTCGGCCAATTTACTTCGTTTGCCATCTTCCCAAAGATGAGCACGGGAGCCCGTTAATTATCAGCGTAATTGCTGTATCCGCAATAATGTGGGTGCCGATTCTCAATGTAATCGTTGGTCTCTTTCTATGCTGGGCAGTCCTAATCTTGTTGGTAGCTCGCGAGAAGAGACTTGACGGTAAGGACAAAGAAGAATCTTGTCGATCCACTGACACCCCGCACCACTCTCGAAAATTTGTCCAGTGAAGAATTAACATCACTAACAACCGAGGCACTTTGCTCGCAGCGACAATGTGACTGACGATGACGCAACCGTTGTCGCTGAATTGTTAGAAGAGCTTTCAACGATCCTTAAAGCAAAAAATTTGCTGCTTGTTCATGCTTCAAATCTGGCAGCAGGAGCGAAAGTGCTCAGAAGAAGAACACAATCATATGCTGGCAAATCATTTAAGGATCTGACTCCTACGAACAACCGTCGGAACGTAGAACTTATGAAGCAATTGAGATCGAAGCTTCAAAGATGGCTAGCCGTAGAGGAGTTCAGCCTGATTGAAGATCTGGCGAACCTTAAAGGTCAACCTGGACCGAGTTTAATTTGCAAGAAACAAGACTGGAATGCCAGAGGAATCTTACTTATCTAAGAACATAATACTTGAGGTGTAGAATGGGAACAAACGGAGGCTTAACGGATGCACTGGAGCATGCTGCGAGATTTTTTCCTAATCACGTTATCACTTGGACTGCTTTCCACTCCTTCTTGGGCACAAAGTATCGGTACTGGAACGTCCGAACCGGAAGAATACTCAAACTATTCCCAACAAGAGATTGGGGATTACATGTCAAAAGTCGGAAACAAGATTAAGAGAGTTTGGTTTCCATTGAGAGATTGCGCAGGCAAATACGGTCTGCCAAAGATCTTGATCAGAATAGATGACACTGGAGCAGCAGCCCAAATCAAGATCATAACGAGCAGCGGGCTGAAGATGCAAGATGAGGTTGCTGTCAAAGCCATTAAAGATGCTCAACCATTTCCCACGCTAACCAATTTTGGTCGAATAGGGATAACCATAGACTTCGGTGCATTCCTAGGTGGGTGGCCTCAATCGAGTTCACCACAGGTGTCCAAGTTCGAGCACTAGCCCGGTTCTACCTCAGGCGGAGGGTGTCCTGTCGAGTAAATTGAGAGACGTTGAGATTTTTGGGTTCTCAGTGACTTGGTGGTTTCGCGCACCCGGTTCTTCCTTATCAACGCGAGGCTTGCTTGCTTTGGTCGGGGCGGGCTTTCACCTCCTTCCCATGCTTTGGTTGGGACGAAAGTTGAGCAAGCTGAATTCGGGTGACGCCGTTTACTCACATCCCTCTGTGGGTCAACGGCGCGGATCTGGTTGCCGGGATCGACCGCATCGGCGGTATTCCAGCGACGAAAAAACGGCTACGAAAAAGTCTGTTTGCTGACCACATGTTTGTGTTTTGGCACCAGCCACGCAGGCGACAGTTGAGGTAGCGTGTTACCACCCCAACTGTCGCCTGCGGATGTTTGCTCAACCAACTGCGTATGGTGAGGAGGAATGCAACCACCTTCTCTTTGTGCGGTTTTATGAGGCATTTGCCTTTATAACTGCGGACGTTGAACCC
Organism: Candidatus Obscuribacterales bacterium; assembly: GCA_021732565.1. Taxonomy (GTDB): domain Bacteria; phylum Cyanobacteriota; class Vampirovibrionia; order Obscuribacterales; family Obscuribacteraceae; genus JAKFUT01. The sequence continues at coordinate 14,074 of JAKFUT010000164.1, read as the reverse complement.
TAAGAGTGGTCCGTATAGAGTCAATCTGCGGGCGAAATCGTTAGCATCGTCTCTTGCGTATTCGAAGTCCGTTGTATTGCTTTAGGTGCCATAGATGATGAAACCTCGTTCCAGTCCGCATCATATTCGAACTATTGAACAATGTCAGTCAAACTGCTGCCTGGGTTAGCTTGCCGTGTTTTTGTCAACACATTATTCCTTGCCAGAACGTTGTATTAGCGTATTAAATAAAGAATGACCTCGCTAACAGTCCCTGTTCATGGAGTCGCGTAGGGGGTGGCAAAGTGAGGCTGTTCGTCGGGAAACACTCAAACAATTCTGCGCGAAGTGATTGAGCAACAGAGATGCGTTTTGATCCTGTGCGGAGATTTCCCGCTTGCTCAAGCCTCGCTATCTCGCTGAAAAGCTTCAATGCTTCTTCGACGCTCACCTACCAAATAGATGGCTATGGTTACATGGTGATCAAGATCGTTCTTGAGCGATCTTGAGCGAAACGAAAGGCTAGCGTAGCCAAAGGGAGAGAGGCTTTGTGAGAAGCGATTAGCGACCACGATCAATTGAAATGTCGAGTCCGATTATAGAACGCCTGCCGTGATTGGCATTAGCCAGCACCGGACCCACGCTGTGCAGATACAATCTGTCGTCGTGAAACAATCCGTGACCTTCAGCTAGAGTTACTTCCATTAACGGTAATCCCAGCCAAATCGTACACCGTACTCACCGAAAGTTCGACGTTCGACAAAATGATCGGTATGGCCGAAACGATGTAATCGGCACCATCCTGATGTATTCCGTCTGGTAAGCTGAGCGGCTTGCCTGGAGTCGCCACTGTTGTTACTTGATGAAGAGTGATTGTCATCTGTTTGATGCCAGATTCAATACTACATATTTCTCGAACTACGAACCGGCACAAACGACGGAAGTGTTCATTGTCCGCAATTCCTCGCGATGCTTCTGCGAACACGCGCGGCAATGTTCGGAAATCTCCGCTGGTGGTTCTTTGCACAAATGCTCCAGCATCGATTCTCTTTATAGTGTAGTCATTTGCATGAACAGATACGTCGAACTTTGCAACCGAGCGGAACCTTGAATGGCCAGTGTGTTGAATCTCGTTTCTCTGGGCAGCTGATAAGCGATCTATGATCGCTCATGACGTCGGAGTTATTTGCCCGGGCAGTCTGAAGCTGAAGGACTTCTTTGCAATAGGCTTTCTGCTCCGCAGTGGTGCGTAATCTTCTGTGTTCAGTCTCCATACGTCGCATTTCCTCTATTGCGATTAGATATTTTGTTGCCATCTTTTCATGGCGCGTACACAGCCGGTCAAACCCGGCGTCATTCGGCATACCTTCTTTTGATCGTCGTTCGATTTCTTTGCGGCCCTCTACTGCTACTTCGGTATGATGCTTTGCGGCTGATTCGAGGTTATCTATGGTTGCTTGGATTGTTTTGAATTTTTCGCGCAATGCATGTTTTCTCTACTCTCCGATTCGGTGGCTTGATGTCTAAGCTCTTCAGAGGTCGGTGTTGCCAGGCTTTGCGATCGAGTATCGTCCGATTTAGACTTAGATCCATATTCGCTCATTGCTTTACGAACCATGTCTAGCAAAATCGGTGTGGCTATGGCTCCCGCAATCCCCAACTTCAGTATATTCCACCAGCTCTGGCCTTCGGTCTCCTCCGGAAACCGTTCTTGATTGCGCGCTTTCTGATCCGTCGACTGCTCCGGCTTTGTCTCCGTAGCAAATTGAAGAGAGTGAGCCCCACCAGAAGCGTATCGTGAGCGGTTGTCTTTTTCGAGTTGAAGTCCATGAGGCTAAGTTCTTGCGTGAACTGGCTTCGTTGGGCAAGACATTAAAGAGGTTCATTCGAGACGAATTGATCCAGGTCCATTTTTCTACCTGTGTTCCGAGTTGGTAGGATGAGCCAAGCCTACTAACAATTTCTCTCAAATGATTCACAATAGACGGCGCCCACTTGAGCAAGGGTAGGCTATCCTGCGGACTTACCTGATATTGATCGGATTTTGCCAGAACAGGTTGTTGTTCGATCTGAACAATGCGTTCATGAACGTGTTTTAGTTCTGTCATGGCTGTGAACAAGTGCCGAAGAATCACAACCGGTTTAAAGTCGAAAGATGCAGATTCTCTATGGTTGTGAGTTCCTTGTGAGAAGTTGCTGATAGCCTGCTTTAGCGATTGCACAGGCAAGCACGAATGAAAGTACGCGGACAAGGACCTAAACATGGACGAACTATTTAACTATCCAAATCTAAGTTCAAGAGAACAAGAGAGTGTTTCGAAACCAGAGACACTTCCAAGTAACACTACGTTTTGCGGTCTACGGGATGAGGCGTTCAACAATAGCGTTCAAACACGAGTGAAAAACGTTCCTGAGCAGCAATTGATCACGCGTGAGCCGCCGGCTGAGAGCAGGGACCTTATTCCTGTCAAACAGGTTCCAGACATTGAGGAAGAGAGGATTCCCGGCGCCACGGCACTATTGGAGGCCCGATCAATAATGCTTTGCGGAAAGGGCACCGGAAAGCAGCGACTGGCGAAGGCAGAGGATTACTTTAGACAGGCATTGGGTGCTACCGAACAGCTGGACCTGAAAAAATTACAAACGAGATACGCAGAGATCGAGCGCTCTAAAAAGGACTTTGACGAGATTGGCGGCGCATCGGTGTCAATGTCAAAAAAGCTGGACGAAGGTCTTCACGTTATGGATTTGATCAAGCAGCCCGGCAAGGTCAGACTCGAATACGCTAGAGCCCTGAATTCTGTTGCCCTTGAGTCGGGGGAAGAAAAATTCAACGAACGGGCTGTGGCAATTCTAAAGTCGCTACAGAAAATGGACTCCCTCTATCAATATAATCCGACAATACAGGGAGCCCTAAAGATTCTGTCTGAGCGGCCATTCAGATATTTTTCGGAAGCAGACGCGCAGCGCGTGGGAGAAAAAGAGCTGGCAAATTCAAGAAACGGATTCTATGTGGAAGCAATTCTCGAAGGAGCTGTAGCAGCCGGTACTGGCGGATACCTGATCTATTCGCTCTACCGCAATTGTTTCAAACCCAAGGCGAAATATTTGCGAGTAGCGCTGGAAGAAGCGGATTCGAAGCGCAAAGAGGAAGTGGCACGGCTTCAACGCGAGTTGGAGAGTTGGCGATTGCAAACTCGCGAACGAGAGCAAGCCGAGCTGTTGGAAGCAAGTGGTCTGGTACACGAGCGATTACCCCGCCGCTTGAAAGGCGCTTTGCCCGCGGCATACAGCGCTGATGTGCGAGAAGCTTTGGAAGGAGTATTCGAGGCCAATCGTCAGAAGTGGTGTCAAAATACGGTAACTCAGATGGAACTCTTTATTCGAGATTACGACTCGCAGAAGGAGGGCTCGGTCACTCAAGTGAATGAATTTCTTTCGAGAGCCGGTGTTGACGCACAGAAGACTTCCGATCGTTCAAGCGAAGCAGGTAATGATCGCCGCGGTGCGCGTGAAGCTCTCTCTCCATCCAGCTCAAGGGACTCGGGACACAGTGAACAGACGGTAATTGTGGACCGTGCCACGCACAAGACATCTAATGAACAACGCCGATCGCAAGTCAGGCTTTCGAACGAGTCTGCGCTAGCCCGCGGTACAGAAAAACACAATGACGCCGGTAAGCAACTTCACCCGATGTTCGTTGGTGAGTTGAGTATTAGCGATATAGAATCAAAGTTTGCCAATATAGACAAGGAAATCGCTTCTGCCAGAGACAAGGCTCGAATTCTCGCAGATATTGCGTCTGAATTCGGCAGTCAGTCGAACAATAAATGGTATTCGAACGCACGAGTGTTGGAAAACACACTGCACGATCTGGACTCGAGAATGAATGCGTCTCGCGACTTGGAGCACGTGCTTAGAAAAGTGCTAGCAACGGGTGATCGAGGAGCCTTGCAAGAACTGTCTTCCGCAGAGATTGAGGAAGCAAGACGAGAAATACGCGAGATAGCCGCTGCCAACTTTTCTCTGGCTGCAGAACTAACGCGAATAAAACATGAGCGGGGTGAGTTGACTTCTGATTCGGCGCGGGAAGCCCATTCAAAGCAATTTGTAGCGAGGATAAAGGAAGCCCAAACCGAATTGAGAGAAAGACCTGAATCGGCTCACAAAGGTTTTGGTATGGCCGGAAGAGCTGGCACCACGGTGGGCTTACTTATGATCGCAGGCTGGCTTCTGGACTCAAGTTTGGGAAGAAAGGCAGCCTCATCTTCAACTCATCGGGTGCTTCCCTCGAAGGACTGAGATGGTAAAGGCTATTTCGATGGAAAACTTCTCGCGTGAGGTCTGTCGTGCAGAAATTCGAGCTACCTTTCGCGCTAGGAGGCCGACTCATCCAGGGTAAAACTGTAGCCCATTCCAAACTGATTCTTTATTTTCGAGTCAATTCCGGGAGAATCTATCTTCTTTCGCAATCGATGAATTGTTGCTACCACCGTATGGCTCGTCGATTCATTGTCGGTCTCCCAGACTCTCTCTAACAGGGCCTCCGGGCTGAAAACTCGGTTTGGGTTTCGCATGAAAAATTCAAGCACGGCAAACTCTTTAGGCATCAAGTGAAGATCTTCTCCATCCCTAGTCACGCGTCGGCTTTCAATGTCGAGAACGAGATTGCCAGCCTTGAGAATATTTTCCAGACGGCCATGCGGTCGTCTGAGTAAAGCTTGCACTCTACACAACAGCTCGACGGCGTGAAATGGCTTCCCCAGATAATCGTCGGCTCCCGCGGTAAATCCGGTTAGCTTGTCGTCTATGTTTACCCTGCCTGTCAACATCAACACGGGGGACTGACATCCCTTGTCTCTCAGAAACTTCAAAAAGTCCACACCAGTGCCGTCTGGTAAATTCCAATCAAGAATTATCAGATCATAGTCCGAGACTGATACAAAATCACGCGCCCGATCTACGGTTGGCACGACCTCTAGAGTCATGCGATTTGCCGTCAGAAGCGCTTTTACTTCAACAGCTGCATCGCAGTCGTCTTCCACTAGGAGAATTTTGGGCATGGCCGATGAGTTGAAACCCTCACTAAACTCTTGTACCGTACCACTCATCGGCCTGCGCGAAACGAGATCTTCCGATTCGAATCGACAGAGATACAAAGATAGCGGTTCGGCACCAGTAATCACTCGCTATAATAGGCCCTCCCGGTGGACCCGAGATATGCCCGCAGAGCAGGAAATTCAAAATCCTCAGGACATCTATTCCAGACTACGTGAATGGTATCTAGCACGTTTGCGGAGCGAAGCCCTTGAGTTATCTCGCAAGGCTGGCCTCACTCCTTTCTCTAGAATTCACGCAGATCGACAGTTGCTGGAGCAACTTGTCAATTCCGCTGTGGCTCCGGTGGAGAAACCCCATGAGATCACTTTGAAGGCGTTGCCGTTCCTTATCTGGACCGGGCTTGTGGTAGTTTGCTTTCTGGTAATGGTCGTGCAAACGGGGCCTGGCTTGGCTGTGTCAGAAGTGTTCGAAGCAACTCTTGGGGTACTGTTGTTTCTACGACGCGATCAGTGGGTACCGATGGAGGCCATTGTTAGTTTTTTGTTCGTCAGCATCCCTCTGTTGCTTTCGTCCACGGCTAGAGCAGAATTCTTTTTCGCTTGCAGATCGGCCTCGCCACCGAAATCCTCGCTCCTTCTTAGCGAATCAACCACAAGTGTCAGAGTTAAGTCGCTTCTTGTTCTAACCACTGCAATTCTAATGACAGGAGTCTTCGGTTTCTTGCTGTGGAATCAGGTGCAGCCGGCTGTGATAGTGCCACCGATGGTTATTACTGCGCTCGTTTGGCTGTGCTTTGGATTGAGCTCGATGAATTTATGCGATCACTGGCGAGAGTTTAGTAGGAAGCTACGGGAGCGAAGAGTGACACAGTTGGCATTGCCGATACTCACCAGCGTGAACCTGGATGCTACTTCGGATCTTCTCGACTCGCTTACACGTTCTCTGCTAGCGGTGAGCGCTCGGGAACACCTGATTGCTGACTTTGCCGGGGATCTAACCATGGTTCTCGATCAGCAACTCGATATTCGGGCGTGCAATCGAACCAGCGTTCGGTTACTCGGCTATCTTCCAGAGGAGTTAGCATCGAGAAATTTTTGCGAGCTTTTCATGCAGACAGATGTGGAAGAGTTAAAGGCTCTTCTCATCAGAGAACGCGCGAACGGACCATTGACGAAGGAGCTGTGTTCTGTGTCAAAGCACGGAGATCTTGTTGATTTGTCCGTGTGTTTTGACTGGTCCGAAGCTCAGCGACTTTATTTTGTCATGGCCAGAGACATTAGTGATGAAAAGCGAGCGGAACGCACACGAAGCGAATATCTTGCCACCATTTCGCACGATGTCAGAGCTCCGCTTTGCTCGATACTTCTCGGGCTTAATTCGGTTCGCGCCGGCATTTACGGAGCCGTCACCGAAGAATCAAACGCCACCCTTCTTCGGTCCGAGCGCAATGTTCAGCGGATAATCGATTTGCTCAGTGAGACCATTGATCTTGAACATAGCACCGAGTCTGATATTCCACTTAAGCTTGAAGAATGCCAGATTGAAGAAATAGTGGCCAGCGCAATGGAGCAAACGAAAGATCTGGCAGCACACCTGAGTGTAAGAGTCCTCAGCGATGTGGAGTCTCAGGTGATTCGAATCGATCACAAACGAATTCTTCGAGTGCTGGTTAACCTCTTAACCAATGCTATTAAGCACTCGCCGGCGGGAGGCGAAGTAACACTGTCATCGCGAGTTGATTCACAGAAAGTTCGCCTGGAAGTGCGCGACAACGGACCCGGTATTCCGCCTCAGTTGGCGGTTGCCGTTTTCAATCGTTACTATCAGGTAGCAGAAGGGCGAGGAAATCTGTCTGGCTCCGGACTTGGGTTGGCTATCTGCAAACTTTTCGTGGAATTACACGGGGGAATTATTGGGGTCAACTCTACTGGAGGGAAGGGAAGCACCTTCTGGTTCGCTATTCCGATAAGAGAAGGTGGACATCGTAGTGTGCTTCTCTGAAGAGAGAGTGGAATTCTCAGCAATAATTGATCCGTGCTACAAATATCCCGGCGAAGTTGGCTGCCTTTGATATAATTCGGGCGCACGGGGAGGGACCTATGTCTAAGATTCTTCTGGTGGAAGATGATGCAGCGATGTCCGAGTCTCTCGAGGCGTTGCTTAGAGCCGAGCGATACACTGTGGATGTAGCCATTGACGGGCTGACTGCGCTGGAGTTCTTGCGCAGCTATGAATACGATCTTGTCATTCTAGATTGGCAGCTTCCCGGAATGAGTGGCATCGACGTTTGTGAAAATTATCGCCTTGGTGGTGGCATGGCCTTCATTTTGATGCTCACCGGTCAGAATACTGTTGAGCAGAAGGAACGCGGACTGGACACGGGAGCGGATGACTATCTGACAAAACCATTTGCCACACGCGAGCTGATGGCACGCATTCGCGCACTGTTGCGTCGTCCGCCGAGTGTGACTTCCGAAGTATTGCGAATGGGAACAGTGGAAATTGACACTCGAGCAAAGGAGGTGCGGGTGAACAATTCACCGGTAAAACTTATGCCCCTTGAGTTCTCGCTGCTCGAATTTCTCGCTCGTCATCCCAATGAAGTGTTTAGCTGCGAGACATTGCTCAAAAGGGTATGGGGTGCCGACTCGGACGTTTCGCTTGATTCCGTGTATTCGTGCATGAATCGTTTGCGCAAGAAACTTCAGCCGCGGAGTAGTTGCGAGATGATACAAACAGTACACGCGGTGGGTTATAAATTCGTTCCTCCGGCGTCGTAGTAACATCAATCAGCCGAGTGCAAAGGCAGAGGGGAGCTTGACTGCAAGACACCTGTCGCGCAGGGGACGAACGTCGGGCTTAGTGGATGCCCCGCCCGGCTGCAGCAGCAACCGTAGACCATACCAGCATCCATACCCGAGAAAGAGAGTGGTCGCCAGGGCTCGGGAAGATCTCCAGCGTCCCCTTGGCTATCATTTGGCGCGCCAGAGGCGTTTAATCTGTCGCCGGTGTTATCGAATATGAACGAGCAAGACATTAGGGTGAAGTGGGGACCGCCAGATACTCACAAAGAGCTCTGTGGGTTGGGAAGTATTCAAGGCGGAGCCGTCTATAATTCACTTTGGCCTCTTCTTCGCATTTAGAAGAATATCCTGCTAACTGGAGCCGCACATACAATTGGTGAAACTCATCATCGCTAATCTCTTGTTGGTTTATAGCAGTAACTTTAAAGGTTGCCGCAAAGTCACGCACTAGCTTTGTTCCTAGTTGATATGTCATTCGCGCCGAAAAACAATGTTTGCCAGAATCTACGCTCACCAGCAGCGCAATCGCATCTAGAACAGCACCAAGTGCCGTGAGCCATGAGGTAGAGGTATCATTCGACCGAAAATATGGAAGAATTGGAAAGGCAATATGGCTCTCTAGTACGTCAGCGCTCCAATAATGACATTTATCGAAAAATGCATCTAGAGACTCGTCTGCGTGCATTCGTGAAAAGGTTTCCAATATCGCTATACCAGACGGCGGAACTCCAGCTAAGTTCGAAACCACACAGACCAGTGCTTCCCTGGGATGAATCGCTGAATTGAGGCCGAACATGATCGATACAACTGAAGCCGTCAAAAGCATTCCAATTGACGCAGCACTTATCATAATGAATTTTGCTACGTCAGTTTTCAGGGCATAATCAGGGCTAGGACCGATTACCAAAACGGACTCCGCTGAAATATAGAGGGCGTCCAAAAGCGAATTTACGGGTGGCGAGTAATGGGAGCTTAGCCCCAGGGAAATCAGACCGAACCCTGCTGTTAGGAGACAAATCCAGATAATCAAGAGCGCGAGTAGCGCGAACGGTGCAAATAGTCCCAATATCTCATCTCTTAATTCTGGCTTAGAGATCGTTGATGCGAGAACTCCAAATGGCCGCCACAATATCCGGCTCACCAGAATAGGCGCAATGCAGTAACGAGTGCTCATTCTGCGCGGTATTACACTATAGAAAACATCGCGCAGAACAAGCAGTATCAAAGTTAGTCCTAGAAAAACCAGCATACTCACTCACTCAGAGCTTCTATGTGCATATGACGTCTTTTCTCAACTTCATCAATCTTGTTTGATTCTCCACATTCTTGGAGCTTATCCAGAAGCCAGCGCAAAGCCTTAGTTACGCTGGGATGTTTACTTCCAAGCTGATACTGCATTTTCATAATGCCTTCTTCTACCTGAGAGAGCATTTCCTCTTTCTTTGAGTCGCAAATGTTGTAGATGATATTGTTCCTTATGTACTCGGGGCTTTCAGCCCCCTGCCCGCTTTCAAGCAAGCCCATTGCTAAAAATAAAAGCTCTTTAGCTTCTTTTAGTTTGTCTTGGGTGACATAGAGTGCTGCCAGGTCGCTAAGTGAGTAAGCGAGCGGAACTGTACATTCTTCTCCGAGTTTTTTCAGCATGTTGATGGATATGTGTAACTGCGCTTCTGCTTCAGCATCGTCACCACAGGTGGTTAAAAGTTCGGCATAGAAACGATGCGCCAATGCACAAAGTTCATTAAGTGCACCGTCATTACTGTTCGACAACGATTGAATCGCTGTTTCTAACTGTTCTCTCGCCTCGCCTACCTTTCCGGTCGCAATGTAAACTGCGCCGAGCCCGACACGACATGTATTAAGCGCGAATGTCGTTTCGTTGAGTTCCTTTGCTTGTTCCATTGCACGATACAAGAGTGACTCACACTGGCGGAATTCGCCCATCTCATAAGCTCCCTTGGCCGCAGCAAAGCGTGCTTTCCATTTGCTAGTATCACGATCACTTGACGCAATCGCGTCTGTTAGTTTCTGTTTTATCATATGTGTTCCTCACAATAGACTGCTTAGTTCGTCCAAAGTGCCCAATGCCTCGTTACCATCAACGCCGTAGAGGGGCGTCAACAACACTCCCTTTTGTAAGGGTGTCAATTGAAATCAATCCGATGTCGTGCAGTACCTGCGTCTGTGACTTGTTAAAATTGACCAGTGCCAGCGCCTGGTCGATACGTGCTTGCGTTAAATCTCTCTGAGCCGTAAGAACTTCCAGATTGGTGCTCAAGCCACTTGCTAGCCTCAGACGCGCTAAACGTAGTTCTTCTTGTGCGGATAGAACTTCATTTGTGGCCAGATCGATTGCTCGTTCTGCTGTAATCGTCTCGTTGTACGAATTGCGCACCTGATCGCACACATTGAGAAAGGCTTGATGTGCTTGAAGCATGGCTTGTCGTGCCTGCCATCGCGCAGTGGCAACATCTGTGGTAGCAGTAGTTCCGAGACCCTGAAGCTGCCAGTTGACGCCAAAGTTCAATAAATAGGTGGGGCTCATTGTTCCGACCTTTGAAGCAATTCCGAAGATGTTCCCACCTAAAGAGACGGACGGCAAAAGATCTGCGCGCGCGATATTGATTTGCTGTCGGGCCGCCAGGCGCAGTTGCTCGTATCGCTTCAATTCGGGTCTGTTATCTATGGCAATGCTGAGCAGTTGCCTGACCGGAATATGTGGTGAGATCAGACATGTCTTGCGCAGCATCTTTTCCACTGGAATCAAATCTTGGCCAAGATTCGAGTTCAAGATGTGCGCCAGCTTAATCGCGGAGCTTCGACGTATACGTTGTTGATCGAGGAGATTTTGTCTATCTTTTGCCAATTGCGCCTTGGCTTGCAACACGTCCAAAGTTGTCCCCAGCCCATGTTTTGAAAAACTGGTATTTTGTCGTACTTGTTCCTCGGACGTACCGACCGCGGCAACACGAATTTGGAGCACCGCCGTGTTGTACATGAGGTCCCAGTAGCAATGGGTTGCGGCTAGAAGCGTTTCGCTGATTTCACCGGTCAGCCGTGCTCCGGCTGCCCTCAGTTGATGACGTTGTGCGTGAACTCGGGATAGTAACCGTCCGCCTTGTATGGGAGTCCAATTGAATCCCGAAGTTAGAACAGTAAGCGGTGTGGCTAATGCTATTTGCGACACCTGTGTTGTTACCGGGGTAGAGCTACCGGGAGAGGCTCCCGTTGATTTCAAGGGAAGCTGGATTGTGCTTTTCAGTCCGATTTCGTTGACCCCTAAATTAACGGTTGGCAGAAAATTGGTCATTGCATTGACGTAAGCCCATTGGTGAATTTGCAAAACGGATGCTGATTCCAATATGTTCAGATTTGCACCAGTAGCGGTTAACAATACATCGCGAAGCGTAATCGGTTGCTCAATGTCAGAATCAAGCGCAAATGGATTCACGTTGCGGTTCACTGCGACCAGGGCCTTTAGGCAAGGAGGTTCGACTTCGACTCTTTGGTCGGCGGCCGGTTCAGCAATCTCCAGTTGTTCCTTAGAAACTGGTACAACCGATGCTCCACCGACCATGCAGGGCTGGTGTTGCTTTCGGTTTAGTGAAGGATAAATCGCTCTGGCAGAATTGTCGAGAGACTTTATGGTCAAGGAAATGTTATTGAGATTTGATTGCGCTGCTCCAGTGGCACCAGCGGGAATTTGCGCTAACAAATTGTTTGATGCAGAATTCTTTGAGGCCACGGGGCTAATTGAAAGTAGGGAAGCTAAGAAAAATGCGGCGATCTTGGGCGCTGCTGTGCGCTCTCGCAACACGGCACTTGATCGTTCAAATCGGGCTCTCCGATTAACTGAAATTTGGATCGCGCCCTGTGAAAGCATGTTTCTATCCTCTTGTTGTTTCTTCTTCCATGGTTGCAACTTTTTTAATGCATTCCGGCAGCGGCTTTTCCGCTGGCTTTTTTTAGACACAGAACTGCAATGCAGCCGCATGCCATGATGACAGCAAAGATAAAGAAACTGTCACCGAACGCCAGCAAATTTGCCTCTCTCCGAATTGTGGTGTCTATCACTGCGACTGCTTTTTGCTGGGCGACCGAGATATCAAAACCTTTGGATACAAATGAGTTGGTAAGCAATTCCAATCGGTCTCGAACAATCGGGGTGTAAATGGATACGGTGTCACCGATTATTTGCGAATGAAACTTCTCCCGATTTGTTAGCAAGGTGGAGACTCCCGCGATAGCGAACGAACCTCCCAGATTGCGCATCATGTTGTACAAAGCAGAGGCCGAACCAAGTCGCGCACTCTCGATTCCCTCGACGGCTATTGCCGACAGAGGTACAAAGATAAGTGGAAGCCCTATCGCACGCACAACTAGTGGTAGCACTAGTTGCGGGCCTGCGACATAATAATCAATGGAAACATCCATTGCGAAGCCTAACAAAAACAATAGTAGACCGACAAAAATCAGAATGCGCCCATCGATCCTTTCCGTTAGCCACGGTACCAAAGGCATTACGAAAAGCTGCGGAATACCGAACCACATCATTACCTCGCCGATCTGGAGTGCGTTGTATCCCTGAATCTGCGACAGGTACAAGGAGAAGCTATATTGTGGACCGTAAAGTCCGGCTCCCACCGCCAAATTGACAATGCTGGAAAAGAAGAAATTCCTTTTGAAAAAAAGTCGTAAATCGATGAAAGGCTCTTTTGTTCTAAGCTCTATGATTAGCCAAAGCGACAGCGCTACAACCGCGATCACCGTAAGCCTCACGATCAGATCCGATCCAAACCAGTCCTTACGGTTACCTTCTTCTAGTACCGCTTCCAAGCAGCCCAATCCCATAGCCATTGTAAATATTCCGGACCAGTCTCCGTGTTTCAGCAGTGAGAACTGGGATTTAGACGCCTCCAGTAATGCTCCAAGCACTGCAATCAGGAGCAATCCAGGGACAACGTTCAAATAGAAGATATACTCCCAGCCAAAATTCTCCGTGATCCAACCGCCGAGGGAGGGTCCTATGGCCGGCGCAAACGTAGCGGAAATTCCGAAGATTGACAGCCCAATTGATTGTTTAGATTGTGGAAGCTTTTCCAAAATTATCTGCATTGCTAGCGGAATCAAGACGCCGCCAGAAAATCCTTGAAGTGCGCGGAATGCGATCATTGAAGGCAAGTCTCGTGCAAACGCGCACAAACAAGACGAAACCACGAAAAGTGCCGTGTTACCGAGCAGATAGCTCTTCATGCCCACTGCACGCGACAAAAAAGCACTGAGAGGAATGACGATGATTTCGGCAATTAAGTATGAGGTCGAAATCCAAGATCCTTCGTCAATGGTGGCTCCAAGCGCACCTTGAATCTCAGCCAGGGAAGAATTAGTGATCTGAATATCAAGCACCGCCATGAAAGCTCCCAGGCACGCGGTCAGAATTACTATCCAGTCGACGACGCTGACTTTTCGTTCGGATTTTTCGTCGGTTGCAGCTTGCTGTGGCATCGACGCGCTCATTTCAATGCACCCAAACTTTGACTTCGCAGGACATTCCGGGAGAGATTAATTGATCAAACTGATCCAGACAATCACGATCGAAGACGATTTTGACCGGAAGGCGTTGCACGATCTTGGTAAAATTACCCGTCGCATTGTCCGGTGGCAATAATGCAAATGACGCACCGGATGCTGGTGAAAAACTTTCTATGCGTCCAGTGAACTCGCGATTTCCAAATGCATCAATTGAAAATTTCACTCTTTGACCGATGCGCATGTTTTTCAGCTGAGTCTCCTTATAGTTGGCGACGATCCACTTTTCGCTGCCGACTACCGACAAGAGTGGCGTTCCGGCTTGAACCCTTTGCCCTTGTTCCACGGTCTTCTTCCCGACCTTTCCTGATACTGGAGCGACTATTCTTGTATAGCCCAGCCGCAGCTTCGCATTTTTAACGTCTGCTTCTGTTTCTCTGATTGCGGCTTGGCTTGATGCCTGCTGTTCCTCATTTACGCTTATTTGCGCGTCTGCAGCATCCGCCTGGAGCGCTTGAGCTTTTGCATTAACCAATTGCGACTTGTTGATTCTCAGGTCTGCGTATGCCTGGTTCAGCCTTGAATTAGCTTGCTCGATCGCTTCCACGGCTCCGTCTCGCGTAGCTACTGCAACCTCATAATCCTTACGTGCCGTCTCCAGCCTCTCCGTCGGCACAGCTCCCTCCTTCGCAAGGGCATCA
>JAKFUT010000177.1 GCA_021732565.1 Candidatus Obscuribacterales bacterium | reverse complement strand
CTTCCATTGACTGATCCGGGGGCCTCCCTGGTGGCCACCTTTTCATGGCCTTATAGAAAATTGCGGTGCGCGCAATTTTTCCCTTAGCAACCAACTCTGAAAACGCCCTGAATTTCGCAATTAATTGATTGGATGGGTTGTAGAAAATTGCGGAGCGCGCAATTTTCTACAGGGCGATGAATAGTCACCTACCTCACCTTGCCTACTTCGCTACCAAAAACCTTGCACAAATACCCATCATGCACATAAAGTGGTTTTTCTTCAAACCTACCCCCCCCCGTTTGGTTGAGAAGATGAATTATTGAAACGACTAACCCGACGGGCGAGTGATGGATAGTCGTCCGAGCCGTGATGGGATAAGTCGTGCGACGAACCAGAGTCCAATATGGAATTCGCTGATACAATCCCGGGAGCCGACGGAAAACAAACTCTGAAAGAAGTCAAAGAAAACGACGTGGTGCCGACTTTGTCAAGATGCACTCCCGTGAGCCGACGGGAAAGCAACTCTTGAAAGACATCTGTCCCGTAGCTTGTAGCTTGTAGCTTGTAATGCTGGCGCGGTATAACGATCCCTGAGCTCAAAATTCCTATATAGTGGAAGCTGAAAATAATGGATTGACGACAGTTGTCCGTCTTGCTGTTGGCAACACCCTCACCGTAACAGTGTGAAGATCCTTGTATAACGAAGGATTCCCGCCGCTACGAAATGGAAGAGTCTCCGAGATGCCTCTATTACCAGGGGTTCCAACGTTAGAGCACAGCTAAATGAGACAGAATAAATCCGCCGATCATTTAGCTGAAATAAATTTTGACAGGTTTGAAATGTCCATCACGCTAGAATGATTGCTCCTGTTTGTTCCAAACCGTTATCCCGTGACGAGTTCGCATATAAGAGCCGCTTAATCTAACAGGTTGCGGCACTGAAAGCAGTCAGTGGAATCGAACTCGAGCAAGCAAGGCGGGACTCGCGAGCAGCCCGGCCGAGGAGTTTTGCCGGCAACGGCGGCTTGCAGCCACGACCCGGAAGCGGACGGCGCGCGACGCGACGTCCGACCAACGCAGTAAGTAAGGAGAAAACGCGACCATGGCACGTGCCAAAACACACAAGACTGGTGATGCCGGCGCCGGCGGGCCGAAGGTGCAGCGCATTCGCATCCGCTTGAAGTCGTACGATCACCGGCTGCTTGATAAGTCGGCAGAACAAATCGTCGACACAGCCAAGCGCACCGGTGCATCCGTTATCGGACCGGTTCCGCTGCCCACACGCAAGCGCGTTTACTGCGTATTGCGCTCTCCCCACGTCGATAAGAAGTCGAGAGAGCATTTCGAGATACGCGTGCACAAGCGTCTCATCGATATAAATGATCCGACACCGACAACCGCCGACGCGCTTATGCGCCTCGATTTGCCTGCCGGTGTAGACATTGAAGTGAAGCTCTAAAAACCTCTGGCGAGCACCAGACAGGTGAATAAGGCGTTAGAGACTCAAAAGCGCCAGAGAAGAGAATGAGCAGTCCGTCACCGTAAATAAACAGCTCAAACGGACGAACTGAGCGAACGGACCAGACGACGCAAGCGTACAGAGCGACGTATTAGAGCCAGCTAGAGCAACCAGGACAAAGCAGCCGCAAGTCTGAAACCAATTTGCAAAAGCGGCCATTAGAAGGTCAAGAGGCAATGAAAAACACTCCGGGAATGTTGGGAAAGAAAGTAGGCATGACGCAGATCTTTGATGCGGACGGTCAAGCCGTGCCCGTCACTGTCGTGCAACTCGGCGAGAATATCGTCACAGAGACTCGAACTAAAGAAAACAACGGCTACACCGCCGTTCAAATTGGCGGTTTTGTCGTCAAAGAAAAGCGGCTCAACAAGCCCGAGCGAGGCGTGCTCACCAAACGAGAATTGCCGATGCTCAGACCGTTGAAAGAATTTCGCGTTGACGACACCAAGGCCTACACCGTCGGTGAGCCGCTGAAGGCAGACGAGCTATTCAAGCCCGGCATGCTCGTCGACGTGCAAGGAAAGACCATCGGCAAAGGCTTTCAGGGAACGATTAAGCGCTACAACGCCGGCCGCGGACCTATGGCCCACGGCTCCAAATTCCACAGAAGCATGGGTTCGATCGGTCCCGGAACCACCCCCGGACGCGTCTTCAAAGGCATACACATGCCTGGACAGATGGGCAATGTAGTGGCAACGGTACGCAAACTCACAGTTGTACAAGTAGATCCCGAAAAGCGCCTGATTCTCGTCAGGGGAGCGATACCGGGCTGCGATGGCGGTACGGTTCTCGTTTCGCCCTCAATAACTAAGTGGAATGGCTGAGGTATTAGAGATGACTTCCGTTCTTGTAAAAGATTTGAAGGGTAACCAAGTTGGAGAAAGAGAGCTTGCTGCCTCGGTCTTCGGCATTGAACCCAACATGGACGTAGTGCACCAGGCGCTGGTTCGCCAGATGGCCAACGGCCGCTCCGGTTCAGCCAACACCAAAACCCGCGCGGAAGTGCGTGGCGGTGGACGCAAACCGTGGCGCCAGAAAGGCACGGGTAGAGCACGTGCGGGTTCGATCCGCTCACCTTTGTGGGCCGGTGGTGGTGTCATCTTTGGACCAAAGCCCCGCGATTACTCAAAATCGATGAACAAGAAGGCCAGACAACTGGCGTTGCGCTCAGCGCTATCCGCTCGCGCAGCAGACATTGTCGTGGTTGACAGGTTCGATTCACTTTTCAAAAATCCGGAAAAAGAAGAAGAGAAGGTCGAGCAACCAAAAACAAAATGGTTCGCGGCGGCTCTAAAAGACCTCACCTTAACTGACAAGCGTCTGCTCCTGGTACTTGATCGCAAGCAAGAAGGAGCACTGCAAATTGAGCGCGCCGCACGCAATATTCCTTTTATTGTCGTGGTGGATCACACAAACTTGAACATTCGCGATTTAGCCTGGTGCGACAACATTTTGACCACCGCGGGCGTAATCGATAACCTCGAGCAGCGCTTTGATTCTGCAAAATCCGAGACTGCAAAATCCGAGACCGAGTCCGAACCTGACAGCGAGTCTAAAGCACAGCCAAAGACCAAGTCTAAGAAGACCGAAGCTAGGGCTTTGAGGAAGACTGAGGCAAAATCAAAAGAAACAAAGACCAAGCCGGCGAGCAAGAAAAAAGCTGCCGGCAAGGGTTAAAGGATCCGGAGCGCCATACCAATGAATAGACGTCAATCAGAAGTAATTCTCCGCCCCATTGTCAACGAGAAATCCGTTGCCCTGGCAAATACACTCCAGCAATATACGTTCGAAGTCGCCACCGACGCGAACAAAATTGAAATTGGGCAAGCAATTGAACAATTATTGAAAGACCTTTACCCCAAGAATAAAAACTCGGTGGTAAGAGTCAATACCAGCGCCATTCGTGGCAGGTTCCGCCGGTCCAAAAGACACGGACGTTTCCCCCGCGACAGCAAGAAAGCAATCGTGACTATCACAGGCGACCCGCTAGAAATATTTAGCGCTTGATGAACACGATCCCTTGAGACGCCGTTGTCTCAAGGAGAGCGCAGAGGCCGGACGAGCCGCGGCGCTTCTAGATAGGCAGATAACACAAGAAGGAAAAGACTAATGCCTATACGTAAGGTGAATCCTACATCTCCGGCCCGCCGGCAAATGACCATGGCGGACTTCTCGGACATAACCAAAACCGAGCCGGAGAAGAGCCTTGTTATAACCTTGAAGAGGCATGGCGGCCGCAACAACCAGGGTCGATTAACCGTTCGTCATAAGGGCGGCGGGCACAAGCGACAGTATCGAATTATCGACTTCAAGCGCGATAAATTCGGCATGCCGCATGTGGTGAAGAGTATTGAATACGATCCCAATCGCAATGCCCGTATCGCGCTCGTACAATACACCGACGGTGAAAAGCGCTATATTCTCGCACCGGCAACGCTGAAAGTCGGCGATAAGCTCATGTCCGGACCCCAAGCCGAAATTCGCGACGGCAACGCACTGCCGCTGCGCAACATACCGCTAGGTACGGTTCTACACAATGTCGAAATGACCATCGGTCGCGGTGGACAGATCGGACGTGCCGCCGGAGTGCAAATTCAATTGCTCGCCAAAGAAGGAAAATACGCTACATTGCGCCTTCCTTCCGGCGAAATGCGCATGATTCATATTGAATGCATGGCCAGCATTGGACAATTGAGCAATCCTGATGCGAAGAATATCAGCCTTGGTAAAGCGGGACGCTCACGATGGTTGGGCATCAAACCGACCAACCGCGGTGTGGTGATGAACGCCGTTGATCACCCGCACGGTGGTGGCGAAGGCAAGTCTCCGATCGGCGGTAAACCTCAGACTCCATGGGGCAAGCCGGCAATGGGTTACAAGACCCGCCGAGGCCGGCACAAAATAACCACAAAGTTCATCGTCAAGCGCCGTCCCAAGAAGTAAGTAGTACAAGGAGTGCACCGACGTGTCTCGTTCTCTTAAAAAAGGACCATACGTACATCCCTCACTCGCCAAGCGAATTGAGGAGATGAATCGCAAGAGCGAAAAGAAGGTCGTGAAGTGCTGGGCAAGAGCATCGATGATCGTGCCGGAGATGATCGGGCACACCATCGCTATCTACAACGGCCGCAAGCACGTTCCGGTCTACATAACCGAACAAATGATCGGCCACAGGCTGGGAGAATTTGCTCCAACTCGACTCTTTAAGGGTCACGCCGGCACCGAGAAAACAGCAAAGAGAGGCTAAAGGGAGTCATGCATACCAGAGCACAAGCTAAATGGATACGGATGTCGCCCCTGAAAGTTCGGCGCATTATGAATGTCGTGCGCGGTAAAACCGTCGCCGAAGCGTACACCACGCTTACATTCCTGCCCCACGCCGCGGCCCGAGAAGTGAAGAAGGTACTGCACTCCGCTATTCACAACCTCATCAATCATCCGGTCACTCCGTGTACGGAAGAAGAAGCACAGCAGTTTCGTGTATCGAAAATCTACGCCGACCAGGGGCCAACCCTGCGACGCATTCAACCGCATGCCCGCGGGCGCGCATTTCCGATCAAGAAGCGCATAACGCATATCACTATCGAACTGGATGATCTGCAGTAAGCAGTAAGTAAAAGGAGCAAGCATCTTGGGTCAGAAAGTACATCCACGCGGCTTCAGAATCGGCATTCACCAGGGGTGGTCGTCGAACTGGATTGTCAACACGAAAGACACTCCGGCGCTCATTGAAGAAGATCACCGCCTGCGGATTTTCCTGAAGAAGGAACTGCAGAATGCCGGCGTTTCAAAAATGGAAATCAGCCGCAAAGCAGAGCAGATTCAAATCGATATATTCACGGCACGTCCCGGTGTGGTCGTCGGTAAAGGCGGACAAGGAATCGAGAACCTGCACCAGAAGGTGAAGGGCTTGCTCAACCGCACAGGACTTGAAGTGAAGATCAACATTCTCGAAATCAATCGAGTTGATCTAGAAGCGCAACTGGTGGCCGAATCTATTGCGCAGCAATTGGAAAAACGTGTCGCTTTTCGCCGCGCGATGAAACAGGCCATGCAACGTTGCATGCGCTCCGGAGCGGTGGGCGTAAAGATTATGGTTTCAGGACGCCTGGGGGGCGCCGAAATTGCGCGTAGCGAATGGTCTAAAGAAGGACGAATTCCGCTGCAGACATTACGGGCAGACGTTGACTACGGTTTCACCGAAGCGCATACGACCATGGGACTGATCGGTATTAAGGTATGGGTATTCCGTGGCGAACTTTCGCGCGGACAATGGTCACCACCCAACACCAAGGCTCCGGGCGAACGTCCGGAAGGTGAAGGACGTGGTCGTCGCGATCGTGGCGACCGTGGCGGTGATCGTGGTGGCGGTGGTGGTGATCGCGGTGGTGGCGGCGGTGGTGACCGCGGACCCGGTGGTGGCGGTGGTGACCGTCCCGGCGGCGGCGGTGGTGGCGATAGAAGCGGTCGCAGACCGAAGAAGCAGGGGTAAATTGCCATGTTGATGCCAAAACGTACTAAATTCCGCAAGCATCACCGCGGCCGGATGACCGGCACGGAGACCCGCGGTGCGGAGCTCGATTTCGGCGAGCTCGGCTTGCAAGCACTCGAGCCCGCCTGGGTTACGAGCCGGCAAATTGAAGCTGCTCGTAAAGCGATGAGCCGAAGCGTTCGTCGAGGCGGGCAAATGTGGATACGAGTGTTCCCGGACAAATCGGCAACGAAGAAACCGGCCGAAACCCGTATGGGTTCCGGAAAAGGAAACCCCGAGTTCTGGGTAGCCGTGGTGAAGCCGGGTCGAATTCTTTTTGAAATCGCCGGCGTAGAGCACAAGCAAGCGAAGGCGGCCATGGAAATCGCTGCACAAAAATTGCCCATTCTCTGCCGCATCATCGAGCGGAATCCGGGAGGCTAGTCATGAAACTAAAAGAAATGCGCGAAGGTTCCACCGAGGACATCACCTCGGAAATTGCAAAAGCACGCCGCGAAATTGTCGACTTGCGTTTTCAGCTAGCAGCGCGAAAACTGGAAAGTCCCGCAAATATTCGTAAGGCTCGCAAGCGTCTTGCCAGGCTGCTGACGATTCAGACGGAAAAGCAACTTGGTGTGAAGAGGTAATTAGAGAAATGCCCAGGAAAGAACTAGTCGGGAAGGTCGTCTCCGACAAGATGCAGAAAACCGTCGTAGTAGCCGTGGAAAACTATATCAACCACCGCAAATACGAAAAGCAGACGGTACGCACTCGTAAATTCAAAGCACACGACGAAGAAGGCAAATGCAAAGTCGGCGATCGTGTACGCATTCAAGAGTGCCGCCCGCTGTCCAAAGACAAACATTTTCAGGTAATTGGCGTGATCGGCGCCGACCATAACGCCAAGGAGCAGGGGCAATGATTCAGCAGGAGACTAGACTGAGCGTCGCTGATAACACCGGCGCCCGTGAGCTACTGTGTATTCGCGTATTAGGAGCATCGGGCCGCCGTTACGCATCCCTGGGCGACGTGATAGTAGCCGTAGTGAAAGACGCTCTGCCCAACATGCCGGTGAAGAAGTCGGAAGTAGTGAAAGCAGTGATCGTGCGAGTGCGCACCAGCGTACGCCGCCCGGACGGCACCACGATCAGATTCGATGACAATGCCGCCGTCATTATTCAAAAAGATAACAACCCGAAGGGGAGCCGTGTATTCGGACCAATCGCTCGCGAACTGCGTGACAAGAATTTCGGGAAAATCATGTCGCTCGCGCCGGAGGTCATCTAGTCATGCAACAGAAGGCTACACAACAGGTTCGCTTCCGAAAGGCTCATGCATCTGCTAAATACAAAGACGGCGGAGTTGTAGTCGTATCCGAAGCCCTGGTCAAAAAGGGTGCTTCAAATCTTCGCCCGAAGATCCACGTGAAGCGTGGCGATATGGTGGTTCTGATCACCGGTCCTCGTAAAGAAGACAAAAAACGTTTGCCGGAAGACACGCAAAAATTGCAGCTGCGCAATGCCTTCCGCGGCACCATCGGTAAGGTCATTAAAGTAATGCCCTCCGAAGGTAAAGTCATTATCGAAGGCGTCAACATGGCGTGCCACTTCCTCAACCAGAAGAAGACTCAGGGCCAGGGCGGAGTGGTACGCAAGGAAGCCGCGATGCATGCCTGCAAAGTCATGTTGTGGGATCCGCAGCAGAAGCGCCCTTTGCGCTCGAGCAAGCGAAAAGAGTTGAGCTGATTGAAGGCTCGATGAAAGCGACAACGCACCACGCATTACAAGAATTGAGACGACAAAGACCGTCTCACACGAAACTCGGAGCAAAGAGATGAAACTGAGAGAGAAGTACCGGAACGAAATCGTCGCTGCACTGCGAAAGCAGTTCGATTACAGCAACGATCTTCAGGTGCCCCGCCTGGAAAAGGTTGTTATAAATATGGGGATTGGAGAAGCAGCGGCCAGCGCGAAAGCGATTGATGGCGGAGTAAAAGACCTGTTGGCAATCACTGGTCAAAAGCCCGTAGTCAACCGTGCCCGTAAGTCTATTGCTACCTTCAAAGTGAGAAAGGGCATGCCGGTTGGCGCATCGGTCACGCTGCGCGGCGCTCGCATGTGGGATTTTCTCTCGAAGTTGATAAACGTTGCTCTTCCTCGTATTCGCGACTTTCGCGGATTGTCCAACAAATCTTTTGATGGTCGAGGGAATTTTTCTCTAGGCGTAAAAGAACAACTGATTTTCCCGGAAATCAACTACGAACAAGTAGATGCTGTCCGCGGAATGGATATCTCAATCGTAACGACGGCGCGCACCGACCAGGAGGCCAGAGCACTGCTGGCGAGCCTGGGCATGCCTTTCAAAAAAATATAGTGAGCGCCGATGCGACGAAGAAGCCGCAGGGGAGCGATTAGACTTAAAGGGAGATAGAAAAAGTCGTGGCTAAAACATCCATGATTGACAAAGAAAACAAGCGCCGGGTACTTGCCGCCAAAGGCAAATATCCAGTGGTGCGCTTGCACAATCGCTGCCGGATTTGCGGCAGGCCCAGAGGCTATTACCGAGATTTCGGTTTGTGCCGTTGTTGTTTGCGAAAGATGGCCCATGAGGGTCTCATTCCCGGGTTAACCAAGTCGAGCTGGTAGGAGAGAGTAGATGCCGGTCACAGATCCAATTGCCGACATGTTCGCGCGGATAAGAAATGCTACCCGCGTGCATGCACCCCATGTTGAAATGCCCGCTTCGAAACTGAAAGTGGCGCTGGCGGAACTGCTCAGAAACGAAGGATTTATCTCTTCGTTTGAGACCAAAGCACTTGGTACCCCTGAGCAAAAAATGCGCATCGTATTGAAGTACGGCCAGCGCGGCGAACAAGTCATTCAAGGGCTGAAGCGTTTCTCGAAGCCCGGGCTGCGTATTTATAGGCCTTCTAAGAAGGTACCCCGTGTACTTGGCGGTTTAGGCATTGCCATCGTCAGCACCAGCACCGGTCTCATGACCGATCGCCAGGCTCGCAAGAGTAACATCGGCGGTGAAATCGTCGGATTCGTTTGGTAAGAGGAGCCAGTCATGTCTCGTATCGGTAAAGCACCGATTCCCGTGCCCCCTGATGTAAAAGTCACCATCACCGGTGAGGAAGTCAGGGTCAAAGGTCCAAAGGACGACCTTAAAGTAAAGGTTCGTCCGGAGTTGACCGTAAAACAGGAAGACGGCCATTTAATTGTCACCATCAACTCTGATGACAGACTTGTTCGCGCAATGCACGGCCTCACTCGCACGTTGGTGGCCAATATGGTGCATGGCGTGACGAAAGGCTTCCAAAGGGACCTCGACATCGTCGGTGTCGGCTATCGTGCCGCCGTTGAAGGCAAGAAGCTCATCATGCAACTAGGTTATTCGCACCCGGTGGAAATCCCTATTCCAGACGGGCTTACAGTAACGGTGACGAAAAACGTCGCCCTCACTGTAACGGGAGCCGACAAGCAACTGCTGGGCGACTTCGTTTCGTTCGTGCGCTCGCGTCGTCCGCCTGAAGTATACAAAGGCAAGGGCGTGAAGTACCGCAATGAAGTAATTCGTCGTAAGGCCGGTAAGGCCGCGGGCGGTAAGAAGAAGTAATTCATAACCCGCGCTAAAAGGCGGGTTAGGCGAAAATTGCCAGAAGCCGGAGCGCATAACGCACAAGTAGAACCTCGGGGCAACTATCTCGAGCGCACATAATTAGAGGATGCATCAATGATCAAGAAGCAAGACAAAAACGAAGCGAGGCGGGGGCGGCACATGCGCATCCGCAGACGCATCACCGGCACGGCCGAGCGTCCGCGCTTGTGTGTCTTTCGCTCCAACAAGCACATTTATGCTCAAATAGTAAACGATGTTGAGGCTGCCACCATTGTGTCGGCCAGCACATTAGACGAAAGCGTGAAGCTGGAGAAATCATGGGATATCGGTGCTGCACGCGAAGTCGGTAAATTGATCGCTGAACGCGCGAAAGAGAAGGGTATCGCCGATGTCGTTTTCGACCGCGGCGGCTACATCTATCACGGGCGGGTCGCGGCAGTAGCAGATGCTGCACGCGAAGCAGGGCTCAATTTCTAACTAAGTATTTGCCCGCGCTTAGCGCAGGCGTGGATGAACGGATCGAACGGTGAGAAAAGGGGAGTTTTCCTTTCGATGGACAAAGAAGAAAAGGTAATTGTTACTGAGGAACCGGCCGCCGCAGCCGCACCGCCGCCCGAAGCGGCAGCACGCCGCGGACGCCGCACATCGTCCGGGCGCGAAACTACTAACCGCCGTCCGGCAGACGAACGTCCGCGCGAACAATCGGACTGGGAAGAGAAGATTATTCAAGTACGCCGCGTAACCAAAGTAGTAAAAGGCGGCAAGAAGCTGAGCTTCAGAGCCGTGGTTGCAGTGGGCAATGGCAAAGGCCAGGTCGGAGTCGGAGTCGGCAAAGCAGCCGAAGTTATCGGCGCCATTCAGAAGGGTGTCTCAGACGCCAAGAAGAGCCTGATAACGGTGCCGATGGTAGGCACTACGGTTCCGCATCCGGTTATCGGTCGCCAGGGCTCAAGCCGCATCATGATCAAACCGGCTATCAAAGGTACCGGTATCATCGCTGGTGGCGCAGTTCGTTCGGTGCTGGAACTAGCAGGAATCGGCGACGTGCTGGCCAAGTGCCTCGGCTCGCGATCTCCACTCAATGTGGCCCGCGGCACCATTGACGGTCTCAAGCAGATGCGCACATTTGAAGAGTCGGCTCGTCTGCGCGGTATAAGCATCCGCCAGATGCTTTCTTAGGAGGTCATCATGTTGAAGATAAGGCTGACTGCCGGTATGGTAGGTACTAGAGAGACTCAGCGAAGAGTAATTCGAGCGCTGGGACTGGGCAAGTTCGGATCGCATGTTTTTCATGCCGACTCCCCGACAATTCGAGGAATGGTACGAAAGGTGCATCACCTCGTTACCGTCACCCCGGATGACGGCAAGAACGGCAACGATAAATAATAAAACTTTGTTTAGCCCCGGACGTGTAAAGCGCATTCCGGGGCTAAGTTTGTAAGACGCCTTGTACGCAGCGGGGCTTCGCTATGTCGTCTTAAATAGCCCTCGATGCTGAGCGAAGCCAATTCTCCCCGGGACCGTCCCGCCCGCTTCTTCAAAAGCGCGAACAAGAAACACAGGAAGCGATTTTCAAACAACCTGACAAGGCGAGATCTATCTATCGCCACAAAGGCAACAAGATCTAAAGCGGGACGCCCGCTGTCCCGGGGAGCACCATGCTCCGGCAGGGAAACAAAACAACCGAGTTCGCGCCGGGGGCGCGGGCGCAAGGTAAAAGGAGAACGAGATGAGACTAGGCCAACTAAAACCAGCTGACGGCTCGCGCCGTAAAACTAAGCGTGTAGGACGCGGACGTGCATCAGGGCACGGCAAGACCAGTACCCGTGGACACAACGGACAGGGGCAACGGTCCGGCGAAGGTAAGCGCTTCGGCTTTGAGGGCGGACAAACACCCATGTTCCGTCGTTTTCCAAAGCTGCATAACTTCGATCAGGTCAAGCGCCGCCAGTGGATAGAAGTAAACGTGGGTTCACTTAATGTATTTGCGCCTGACAGCGAAGTAGCGGCACATACCCTGGTGGAAAACCGAATTATTAAGAAGACCACCGACAGCCTTCGAATTCTCGGCAACGGCGAACTGAAAGTCTCTTTGAAGGTCAGCGCCCACCATGTGTCAGCCGGTGCCCGAACCAAGATTGAAGCAGCAGGCGGCTCAGTAACGATATTGGGAGATGCTGAAAAAGGGGAGTGAAATAGACGTCAACGGGTAAGCGCCATCGCCTTACCCGCGTTGACCGACTGCGGGTTCATCCTGGCTGATCAAATTTTTGCTACCGGGGAACACAGGTAAACTGCATGATTAAATCGTGCAAACTACCCATCCACGGCCCGGCGAAATTACGTCATAAGCCGTATAACGTTAAGATGAATCGACGAATTTTCACGCTCGTCTTTGTTTAGCACCGGAGAAAAAACACAATGACCAATGCGCCCGCAAAGCGGGGTACACCGATCGGGGGTCCTGGCGACTTTCTACAAATGCTGGGGGCGCCCGGTCTTAAAGAGCGCATCATGTTCACCGCGGCAATGATTGCAATATACCGCATGGGTGTGCACATTCCGTTACCGGGCGTAATGCCGGAAGCGATGTCGCACCACCCGGAATTAGCACAAAACTTGCTTGGCATGATCGATTTGTTTACCGGCGGCGCGCTCGGTAAACTTTCCATTTTTTCAATGGGTATCGGTCCATATATCACCGCTTCAATCATTATGCAATTGATGACGGTGGTCATCCCCAAGTTGGAAGATTTGCAAAAGAACTCCGGTGAACAAGGACGCAGGGAACTGGCCAAGTACACACGATTGCTTGCGGTGATACTGGCTGCCTTTCAGTCATTCATGCTGTCGAAACTGCTTGCCAGTATCAGCGGTGATTATCCGGTAGTAAACCCGCACCTGGCCGGACCAATCTTCTATATTCTGGCCACGGTGATACTCACCGCCTCAGCCATATTTATCATGTGGCTCGGTGAAATCATTACAGAACGTGGCATTGGCAACGGCGCGTCCCTCTTGATCTTCCTCGGTATTGCGTCGCGATTGCCAAGCATGATCAATCAAACAAGCCAAGCCGTGACCGAAGGACAGGCTCCCATATGGGGAGTTGCCGTTCTGACGGCGACATTCCTGACACTGATTGCCCTTGTGGTTTGCTTGCAGCAGGGTGTTCGCAAAATCATGGTATTGGGGGCCCGGCGCCAATCGAATAAAACCACTGCCACGCCAGACGATTACCTTTATTTGCCGGTAAACCCGTCCGGAGTCATGGCAATTATCTTTGCCTCTTCGCTACTCATGTTTCCACAAACTATCATGCAGTTTCTTCAACACAACCCGAACAACCCTATGGAAGGGCTTCATAAGTTGCTGTTGAACATTCCCGGCTTTGCAAGCCTGTCGGAACAGCCCTGGGCCCAACAAACCTGGAAAGTAGCCGAATCTGAATTCTATCGGCTCTTCCAGTACAACACCTGGGAGCATTCCCTCGTTTACTTTATGCTCATTCTCTTCTTCGCATTTTTCTATGCATCGATCGTACTGCCCACGCGCGACATGGCAGAAAACTTGCGACGAAGCGGGCGAGCGATTCAGGGAGTGAAACCAGGCCGGCCTACTTCAGACTTTTTGGAAGCGACTCTCAATCGTCTTATCTTCATTGGCGCTTCGGCAATTGCCCTGGTCGCCATTGTTCCCATACACGTAGAACAGGCAACGGGCGTTGTAACCCTGCAAGGTTTAGGCAGTACCTCGCTCATCATTCTTGTCGGCGTGGCAATTGACACCCAACGACAAATCATGACCCATGCGCTGTCTGCTCGGTATCAAGCACGTGGACTTTTTCAGAACAAAAAATAGCGAGTAACCATTTACATGCAAATTCTATTTCTTGGACCCCCGGGAGCCGGAAAAGGCACTCAATGCAAAAGAGTTGCCAGGCAGCTCAACATACCACACCTTTCCTCGGGAGATTTGCTGCGAGAGGCTGTGAAGGCAGGCACCGCGGCTGGTACCAAAGCCAAGTCCTACATGGACCAGGGCATTCTCGTACCGGACGAAGTACTGATCGCCATGTTCCGCGACAAATTATCATCGTCTGAGTGTGCGCGCGGATTTCTACTAGACGGATTTCCTCGCAATGTCGCTCAAGCTGAGGCTCTTGACCATCTGCTCGGCGACATTAAGAAAGATCTGTCGATAGTTATCGATATGAATGTCGACCCCGGTCTTCTGGCAGAGCGCATCACAGGGCGCCGCTGCTGCAGCAATAAAGCTTGCCTGACGCCATTCCACATTAAGTTCCAACCACCAAAACAAGAAGGTGTTTGCGACGCTTGCAATGCCCCGCTCATGACCCGAGATGACGACAAAGAAGAGCTCGTGGGAGCCAGGCTCAAAACCTACAACGATCAAACAGCCCCTCTTATCGAGTACTATGGCAAACGATCGCTGGTGAAAACCATCAACGGCGAGGGCGACCCCGATGCAATTTTTACTGAATTGCTCAAAGCACTGAAAGTTCCTGCTGCATGAGTTTGATAGTAAACACGGAAGAAGAGAAGGATTTGTTTCGGCGAGCGGGAAAGCTCGCCGGAGAAGTTCATCATGAGTTGTCCAAAATCGTTGCCCCGGGAATTACAACCTGGGAGCTTGACGAGTTGGCAGAGAAAATAATCCGCGATGCAGGCGGAATTCCCACATTTAAAGGCTACAGAGGGTTTCCATGTACGCTCTGCGTTTCGATAAACGAAGAAGTGGTACACGGCATTCCCAGCAAGCATAAAGTATTGAAAGAGGGTGACGTCATCAGCCTGGACGTTGGCGCCACTTTCCGTAAAGAATCCAGCAATGGAAAGAAGCTCGATTACATCGGTGACACGGCCATCACATTGCCAGTGGGGAAAGTGTCTGATCGAGTGCTCAAGTTAATCGAAGATACAAAAATATCGCTCTATGCCGGCATTCGGGCCGCAATCTCTGGCGCTACGCTAGACGAAATTGCCGGACCGATTGAAGACATTGCCAAAGCCAATTCTTACGGAATAGTTCGCGAATATGGCGGGCACGGTATTGGTTATTCGTATCACGAAGAGCCGTTCATACTCAACTATAGAACTGGTAGTAAGACCAGACTCAAACCTGGTATGGTTATAGCGATTGAACCTATGTTTAATTTAGGCGGAGACCGCGTCAAGGTGAAGAAGGACAAGTGGACGGTTGTAACTGAAGATTACAAGCCATCAGCCCACTTCGAACATTCACTTTTGATAATGGAAGACGGTGCTCCAGAGATACTGACAAGACGACCCGGCGAAGAAATATGACGAAACAAGGCGTTATCGAATTCGAAGGAACTATCCGCGAAAGCCTGCCCAATGCTATGTTTCGGGTCGAGCTAGACAACGGACATAAAGTGCTGGCGCACATTTCCGGAAAAATCCGCAAAAACTTTATTAAGATTCTACCCGGCGATCGAGTGCGTGTGGAGCTCACACCATACGACCTCACCCGCGGACGCATCACCTACCGAATAAAAGACTAGGGTAGAATATCTACTTCGCGGCTGCATTGGCTGGACCCTCTACCAGTCGATAGTTTCGATCCACTTGCTGCCGGTAACGGGAGCACAGGCATGGAGCGATTTCGCGTCTCCGTGACAACAAGAGAATGGAAAAATGAAAGTAAGAGCTTCGGTCAAGAAAATTTGCGAAAAGTGCAAGGTGATTCGCCGTAAAGGACGAGTTGCAATTATTTGCGAAAATCCCAAGCACAAGCAGCGCCAGGGATAGAGCGCTGCCGCGGATCGTGCCGATCGGGAAAACCCGGGCTGCACGGATGCGGGTGGTTCCCGGTTACATTGCACTAGCCCTGCGGGGATGGAGGATAGATGGCTCGCATTGCGGGTGTTGACCTGCCGAGAAATAAAAAAGCACACATTGCGCTCCGCTACTTGTACGGTATTGGACCGACAGCTGCGCAAAAGATATGCCAAAAGCTGAACATCGCCGAGACTAAGCGTGTGCAGGATCTCACTGAAGACGAAGTGAACCGCATTCGTGAAGAGATCGACAAAAACTGGCAAGTCGAAGGCGACCTGCGTCGTATGGAAGGTCTCAACGTCAAGCGCTTGATTGAAATCAATTGCTTCCGCGGGCAGAGACACCGAAAAGGGCTTCCTACACGTGGACAGCGAACCAAGACCAACGCACGTACACGACGTGGTCGCAAGCGCGTTACGGTTGCGGGCAAGAAGCAGGCTCCAGGTAAGTAGTTCGGGTATGTATCAGAATGGTGTCGCAGTGGTGGCACCAGTTGTTTGGCTGAACCCCCGGGGCGAGCGCCTCACCTTTGCGCAAAGCGAGCGACGAGGCGACGGAGCCGCAATAAAGCGATTGAAATTGACCGCCCACTGAAATCGACTGAATGGAATTGTAAGGACCGTGTGAAATGGCAAAAGCACCAAAAGCAAGAGGGAAGAAGAAAGAACGCCGCGTAGTACTTGAGGGGGTCGTCCATATTCAGTCGACCTTCAATAACACTATCGTCAGCGCTACAGATCCAATAGGGGCGGTTATCGCCTGGGCGTCGGCCGGCACTGTCGGCTTCAAAGGCGCCAAAAAGGGCACTCCATTTGCAGCGCAGCAAGCCGCCGAATCAGTGGCGAAGCGTTCGATGGACCAGGGCATGCGCAAATGCGAAGTGCTGGTTAAGGGCCCCGGTGCGGGAAGAGAGACTGCAATCAGAGCATTGCAAGCGTCTGGACTCGAAATCACTTTGATTCGAGACTGCACTCCAATTCCGCACAACGGTTGTCGTCCGCCAAAGAGACGTCGCGTTTAATAGGGCTTTCTGAAAGGAGAAACGGCTTTGGCCAGGTATTGTGACTCTGTTTGCAAATTGTGTCGAATCGAAGGCACTAAGCTCTTCTTGAAGGGCTCACGTTGCTACACCTCTAAGTGCGCGATCGAACGCCGCCGCTATCCACCAGGACAGCATGGACAAGACCGCAAGAAGCAGTCGGAATTCGCCATTCAGCTTCGTGAAAAGCAGAAGGTGCGGCGCGGCTACGGGGTGTTGGAAACCCAGTTCGCTCGCTACATGGATGTAGCAGTTCGTCAAAAGAACGTTCCAACGGGTCTAAGACTTCTGCAGTTGCTTGAGTCGAGACTCGACAATATCGTTCACCGCTCCGGGCTTACACCGTCGCGTGCACAAGCAAGACAGCTCATACGCCACGGTCACATCACAGTCGACGGCAAGAGGGTTTCTATCCCTTCATATCAGCTGAAGATCGGACAAGTGATTTCCGTGCAAGATAAGAGCAAAAATCTGCTAAAAAAATTGATGGAAGAAAATCCATCTGCGGGGGCTCCTCGCTGGGTCAATGCTGATCTGGAAAACATGAAAGTTTCCATCGGCCAGCTCCCTGCACGTGAAGACCTCGACCAGACCATAAGAGAAGCGCTGATAGTTGAATACTATTCGCGTTAATCGTGACGGAACCGCCCAAGGAGTATCGGGAGACTTATGTACGGACTAAGCATTGAACCTCTGAAGATCAAGTGCCTCGAAAACAAGACCGGCACAGATGGCTCCATCTACGGCAAATTCGTGATCGAACCACTTGAAAGAGGCTATGGCACTACAATCGGTAACTCGTTGCGGCGCGTGCTACTGTCGTCGCTGGAAGGTGGAGCCGTCACAGCGGTACGCATCGAAGGCGTCACCCATGAATTCACCACCATACCCGGTGTCGTGGAAGATGTAATCGACATCATGCTTAACCTCAAGGGACTGGTTGTTAAGTCATTCAGCAACGATCCGCAGTATCTTCACCTGGATATTCAGCGCGGCGGTCCGGTAACCGGACGTGACATTATCTGCCCCGCCGATGTAACCATTATCAATCCGGATTGGCAGCTCTGCACGCTGGCTGATGACGGACGAATTCGGGCAGAAATTACTGTGGAGCGTGGACGCGGATATGTTCCCGCCGACACTCACAGTCACTACAAGCAAGCTATTGACGTGCTGCCAATCGACGCGGTGTTCATGCCGATTAGAAAGGTCAGCTACACGGTGGAACCAACTCGTGTCGGTGAGTCAACCGATTATGACAAGCTCACCATTGATCTCTGGTCCAACGGTTCAATCGATGCCACCGAAGCGATAAGCCAGGCGGCTCGTCAACTAATCGATCACCTGGTGCCCATCGCCGAACTATCGGGACGACCGGTGGTGCCGGTCGCTCCGCAGCCAACTCAGTCGGACGGCAAGCATCACTCGATATCCATCGAAGAACTTGAGCTATCAGTTCGCGCATACAACTGCTTAAAGAGAGCGAACATTCACTCTCTGGGCGAACTGCTCAAGTTAACCTACGATGACTTGATGAACATCAAAAACTTCGGAAAGAAATCGGCAGACGAAGTAATCGAGCGTTTGAGACAGTTTGGTTTAACACTGTCGGACGGAGCTAAGTAAGAGGCCCGCCGCGCGCGAAGCGCCGGCAAGACAGCGCCAGGAAGCGCTAACGAAAGAGGAATTGGAAAATGCGTCACCGCCTACCCGGTAATCGTCTCAGCCGCCCGTATGATCAACAGCGCGCTTTGCTTCGCGCCTTGACCACGGAATTGCTGCGCCATGATGAAATCATCACCACGGTTTCGAAAGCGAAAGCTGTACGAAGCGAGGCCGAGAGAATGATCACTCTGGCGAAGAAGGGAAGAGTTGCTGCACCTGATGATGTCTACAAGAGTGCTGACGGCAACGGTCCGGAAGCCACCGAAGCCCAAAGCACATTGGCAAAACACGTGCATTGCCGCCGTCAAATGCAAGCCTACATCTATGATAAATCGGTGGTAGACAGAGCGTTTGAAGAGCTGGCTGTACGATATCAATCTCGCCAGGGCGGCTACACTCGCATTATCAAGACGCATTTCCGTCGTGGCGATGCGGCTCCGATGGCGCTGATTCAGCTAGTCTAGATAGACTGGTCGAAATGGAATTAAGAAAGGGCGGTCTTTGGCCGCCCTTTCGTGCATGATCGTAATTAAGATCGCACACTGCAGTTAAGGGAATTCATTGCTCGGACAGCGTTGCACCATCCGCGAAAAATCATGTTTACCCGCGACCACAGCCGGGGCAAGCGATTTTCACTGGCGCTGACGCGGGCGCCGGCGGCTCGTCCCCATGCGAGGCATAAATGACGGGAGCCCCCTTGACGCTTCGCAGCACTTTGCCCGGATCCAGAATAAAGAATTGTTTGGCTGGTACTACACATGGTTCAGTCAGTTCGATGGAGGCTCCGGATTTCAAAAAAACGTAAGACTCCGGGTCAAGTACCAAAGAATTGCCAGCGCTTATCTGAAACTTGCAATTGCCTCTGAAGCCCAGTTTTGCACCCTTATGCAACACGATACGAGCAGTGTCGGCAAGCCCGGCAAGTTTCATGGCAGTGGTCTGCCTCACATCCTTCAAATCAGTTTTATTGCTGATTACCACGTCTTTCGCACCAGCGTTAACTTCAAACTGAGCATCGGCTAATTTCGAATCAGCAGCAATTGCGGTGCCCGTCGTTGCACTTGCAGCATTCGATAATAAAGTAGCCACCAACATTCGATTCAAGATTTCTCGTGAGATTTTCATCTACAACTTCCTCTCAGCAGCATCCCGGTGGTAGAGCAAAGCTCTATGCTATGAACTCGACCGATGTCTAGATTCTCCCTACCATAGTGCCAAGAATAGCAATTAAAATCGAGTACTTTGGCAAGGCCTTTTGCGGATCACAAATGCAACATGGCGTGCGCACCGTGCAATCGGAATTGGAGCACGGGTTGGGCATTTATTTTCGCACTCGCGGACATCGTGTTCCGGTGACCCTGGCAGGAAGAACCGACGCCGGAGTGCATGCAGATGGACAGGTGGGCCACTTCGACATCGATGAGCGCTTCGTCCTGGCTTCAGGGCTCCGCGCTGATTTGTCTCCAGATACTCTAAAAAAAATGGCATGGGCTCTGAACGGCATTCTGGATCCCGATTTATCCGTGTGGAAAGCAGCGCTTGCCACAAAACAGTTTCACGCTCGACATTCGGCTGTCAAACGAGGTTATGTATATCGAATCTTAAACAGAGACCAACGCTCCGCCTTGCATCAAAACTACAGCTATTTCCTTCCCGGAGATTTGAACATCGATGCTATGAAAGAGGCTTGTACAGCCATTATTGGCAAGCACGATTTTGCCGCTTTCCGCTCTACAAATGCCAATACGTCTAGCTCAGTGTGCACGGTGGAACGTTCCGAATTATTGAGTTTAGGTGAAGGTAAGCTCGAGTTCTGGATATCGGCGGACCATTTCGTTTACAATATGGTCCGCATTATTGTCGGGACGCTTCTGGAGATCGGTCTCGGCAAGCGCCCGGAAACGGCTCTGTCGCAAGCTCTTCTGAGCCAAGACAGACAACAGGCGGGACCAACCGCGCCCGCCTGGGGTTTATGCCTTAAAGCCGTCACTTATCCGGCGGAATTCGATTATTTTGCGGGCGAGTCAGAGATGTCTGGCAGAGCCGTCCAGAAGTCCGATCCGCTAAGCAAGTCAGGAGATTTGGAGTCGTGAAAACTTTTGTGCCCAAAGTTGAGGATATTCAGCGCGACTGGTTCGTCGTTGATGCAGACGGGCAAACCCCGGGACGGATGGCTGCGCGCATTGCTGACATCTTGCGGGGCAAGCACAAGCCGATATTTACACCACATATGGATTGTGGTGACTTCGTCGTTATCGTTAACGCGGAGAAAATTCGCGTTACGGGAAACAAGTTAGAAGACAAGCTTTACAGACATCACTCGGGTTACCCGCACGGTTTCAAAACCGAAACCATGCGGCATTTGCTTGCACGCAAACCGGAAGCGATCTTGGAAAAGGCCGTAAAAGGAATGCTCCCGCATACTCGCCTTGGTGCAAGACAGTTCACAAAATTGAAGGTCTATGTAGGACCTGACCATCCGCATCAGGCTCAAAATCCCAAGAAGCTTGAGCTTCGATTCTAGTTTTCTGACAGGCAAGAAGGACGATAGGACACGACCTAAATGACAAGTGTAATTCAGTACTACGGAACTGGACGCAGAAAGACCGCCACAGCGCGTGTCAGACTCATCCCCGGCACCGGGAAAGTAAACATTAATGGCAGAACGATGGAAGACTACATTGGTGGTCGTCCAGGACTGACTAAGGAGATCTTCGTACCTTTCGAAGTCGCTGATGCCATGGGCAGATTCGATGTGATGGTAACGGTATGTGGCGGCGGTATTACAGGACAAGTTGGCGCCATTCGCCACGGTATCGCTCGAGCTCTGGCAGAAGCGGCTCCTCAAAATCGCCCGCTTCTCCGCAGTGGAACGCTATTAACCCGCGATTCACGTGTGAAGGAACGGAAGAAGTATGGAAGGAAGCGTGCACGTAAACGGTTCCAATTCTCCAAACGTTAATTATGCAAGGTCCGGACAAATTGTCCGGACCTTTTCTTTTATGCAAGACAACAGTGCAACTCATCTCTCCGCAACCACCAAAAGGTCATCAGGGCAACCTTCGGCTCACTCCGTCCGCGGATAACACCGAAGGTTACAAAGAGCAAGTCTGAGATTCAGTTGTGCGCTGATGTTTTGTCGCCCCCCCCCCTGACAAGCCCTGTCACTGTCCAACCACCTGGCTTCCTCACCCGAGCACAATCCTACCGGCTATTGTCGGCAAACCTGTAATGGAAGAAACACAAGCTGAGCAAGAGTACCCGGGAACGGGGAATATAGCTAGAGCATTTGGAAGGGTTCAATCGGCAAACAGACCGACAGGCAACCGGATCTAGTAGACAGTGCGTTAATAATCGGAGTAAAGGCATGAAGTTTTTAACGCTGACCAACCTCGTTACTGAACAGGTTCAGCAGCCTTCTGCAGAATCGCAGTGCGGCTCGTTCCGCAGAAGGGCTATTCTTGTGTCGTTCGCCCTGGCACTTACGCTGGTTATAGCGCCAACCGTACAAGCTACAACGGCAAAGAAGCCAGCCGGAGCAAAGAAGGCCGCAGTGGATAAAAATCCGGCACTGACCCAGGCAAATGCGCTCCACGTTGCACGAAAATACACCGATGCAATTGCCAAGTATAAGGTCGCGGTAGAAAAAGAGCCGGGGAATTATTCCTGTTTCCAAATGTACGGCCGCACGCTGGCCAAAATGGGGCTGATTGAAGAAGCGATCGACCAGTACAAGAAGGCGCTCAAGCTAAAACCAAATGACGCCGATCTAAACAATGACATGGGTGTGGCGCTTTTCGTAAATGAGCAGCCAGACTTCGCCGCTCGCTATCTAAAGAAAGCTACCCAGCTCTCCCCCAAGCATATCGCTGCTTATAACAATCTTGGCGTAGCCTTGCAAAAACTAGGCGATTACGCCCAGGCGCGCGATGCATTTATGTTTTCGTTAAAGCTTCAGCCGACCAACTTGCAGATTCAAAAACGACTGCAAAGCACTAACGACAAACTTTCAAACTCCAAAACATTTGATTACGGTGAAGAGGTCGGTCCTGATTCACTAGACAAACCACCGCCCGCCGTAGCCGGTGAGAAAACGGACCCGGCAACACCAAACACCGCAGACAAGCCCCCGGAAACAAACACTCAACAAGATCCGGCGGCCACAACCGACACACACACGGCAGCGACTCCAGTCGAGACGCCACCAATCAAGGCGGCAACGCCACCGCCAACAACCGCACCAAATACAGTGCCGCCAGCGGCGCCAGCAGCGACAACAGAGATTCCCGTAAAGAAGGCACCTGCACCGGTGGAAACCGCGATCAAAAAGACTTCTCCGCCAGTGAAGCACGCGACTACATCAAAACCCGCCTCAGCCCCGCCAGCAGCCTCGTCGACACCGCCTGTCGCCGTGAGCCATCCATCCTCTATAGGGAAAAGTGCTGGACCGGAAGGCGTAAGCACCAATCTCACCGAGGCAGAAGCAACATCGGCGACACCAGCTACGCCAGCAACATCAGCAGCGACGTCAGTGACAGTGACCACCGGTCCTTCGTCGCCGACGATTGGTTCGACGTCGACTCCACCGGCAACATCCACAGGCGGAGGAACTCCGGAATCACTTCAGCTCACGCCGACTTCAGCCGGCGTGACGGCACCGGCCAACAACACCCATACAACGCATCCTGATCGGCTGCTCGAGCCTTCTGTTGAGACAGTGACCACGCCGACGGCGGGTTCCAGCGCGGCCGCCACAACAGAATTGCCAAAATCGCCAACGACCGGAGCCGAAACAACTGTAACTGATCCCTCAGGGCAGACTTCGCCCCCGTCGACACTACCTCCGCCGCCGACAGATACTGTTGAAAGTTTGACGCCGAGCACGGTACCACCGGGGGTGCCTTCTTCCGATCCAAGTGGTTCACTGCCAGCAACATTGAATCCATCCAATTCTTCCGAACCACCGACGAAACCCGCTTCATCCTCTGATACCACAAGTACTCCCTCGTTGATGGACGGACCCAAGTAACAAACTTAGTGTTCGTGAAACGGCCTCCGCAAACATCGAGGGTATCGGGAAAGCGCCAATTTAACAGTCCCAATCTTCGGTCTTGCCCGGAGATGGCACGTCGCATCCATCTACTCAGAATGCTTACATTCTGGATTTCGGCCAATCATCTCACCGAAGCTCAGTTATATTGTTATTCGAAGACATTGATCCCTGATGAAATGCAGTCTTCCGGATTGAATAACCAACCATTGCCGGAGGCACACTTGAACCTTCTTCCAAATTATAGGCCGGCGAGAGGACTTGAACCCCCAACCAACTGCTTACGATGCAGTCGCTCTCCCATTGAGCTACACCGGCACAACCGCACCTCCAAGGACGACATTGTTCCTCAATACGTCGAATAAACAAACCGGTCTATGGCCAACTTGAAAAGGCCGCCATTGTAGACGCCAGAGAACCATAAACACTGAGATAAAAGCGGCTAACGAGATTTGAACTCGTGACTGCGCCCTGGCAAGGCTCCGTTTTGCCAACTAAACTACAGCCGCATAAGCCGGCGAGAGGACTTGAACCCCCAATCAACTGTTTACAATACAGTCGCTCTACCATTGAGCTACACCGGCGAAGCCCGCAATCAGAATCGAACTGATTTCTCTTCCTTACCATGAAAGTATTCTCCCACTGAACTATGCGGGCCTATTACCTTGAGTCTTCTCAATCAAATCGAAACTCTTCGAACCATGTGGCTGCCTATAGTCAAATCGTGAGCGATTTGACTATTCAATAAACGCGCCATCGACAGCCACGCCATAGCGAATAGATCAACACTCCGGCCCGCATCAAACTCCTTGCAAAGGATTTACGTTTAGTGGCCGGAGTGATACATGCCAGCAACCATTGGCTTCGGTCTGAGGGCAGTGTCGCACTACAGCCCGGTCACCGGAACTGGAATGGTTGGCTTTATTCCCTCCCAATTGGAATTATTGGATAGCGATGTCACCCAAATGGATACGCCATGTTGCCGCCCTGCTGGATAATCATGCTGTCACCAAACGGAAAGCAATGTTGCCGCCATGCTGGATAATCATGCTGTCACCAAACTGGATAGCAATGTCGTCGCCCTGCTGGATAACCATGTATCACCAAACTGGATAGCAATGTTGCCTACTGGATAACGATGCTGTCACCAAACGGAAAGCAATGTTGCCGCCCTGCTGGATAATCATGCTGTCACCAAACGGAAAGCAATGTTGCCGCCATGCTGGATAACCATGCTGTCACCAAACGGAAAGCAGTGTTCCCACCCTGCTGGAAAGCGATACGATCGACATCGAGGATCGCTTCGGCTGTGCAAGCATCGCCAGGAGCAACGAGCGTGGAAGGCTGCGATACAAGCGCAGACCTGACTTGTAAAATATTCGATATCTGGAGTGCAACAAACAAAAAACCTCCCGCTCATATCACGGGAGGCGCATTCAATGATGCAACGACAACTCCCGAAATTTACGTAAAACCGGTTCCGACGCCTGTTGGCGTCGTTGTACCTGTAGGAGTGGTGAAAATGAACATGATTTTTGCACCGGAATGAATTCGTCTCACACCAATACTAATAGCACAACTATTTCGAATGCGCTAGTATCGATTTCAAAAAAGATTTTGCTTCGGAACCGCGCCCAAGCCCCCGGGAATACAGACGGGATAGAGGCCGCATGCGCCCCCGGATCGAAGATTCTTCAGAAAAACAGCGCAAGCATGAGCAAGATGATTGAGATACGCGTCCATAAACTGCCAAGGCGTCCACAATCCACTGTAATGGGCAAGTCAGACATCCGTTCTTTCGGGAATAACTGTTTTGAGACACATAAATTTCCCATGAACAGTCATCTCGAGCCAGGCACTATCATAGAAGACCGGTACGAAATCACTGAATTTGTCGGTGAAGGCGGCATGGGTACCGTGCTCAAGGCCAAGGAGATCGGCCTGCACCGAACAGTAGCAATCAAGTTTTTGCATACCTCGCTCATTGGCGACGACGAAAACAGAACGCGGTTCGAGCGCGAAGGGAAAATCCTTTCTTCGCTCAGACAC
Source organism: Candidatus Obscuribacterales bacterium (assembly GCA_021732565.1). Taxonomy (GTDB): domain Bacteria; phylum Cyanobacteriota; class Vampirovibrionia; order Obscuribacterales; family Obscuribacteraceae; genus JAKFUT01. The sequence goes on along the minus strand of JAKFUT010000177.1, from coordinate 9,325 downwards.
GAAAACATCTTGCTATTTTTCCGCTTCGGTTTCTTCCAGGGCATGTCCCCGTATATTGCAATGGAATTTCTGCAAGGCCGAAGTCTGCAGCAAGTAATTCTAGCTAATGGTCCGCTTCCTGTAAGCCGCCTTCTCCGCATTGCTATTCAGATTTGCAACGGCGTCGGCTATGCTCACACTCACGGAATCGTGCATCGCGATCTAAAACCAGGCAACATTATTCTCGTGAACCAGCCAGAAGAAGATACTGTAAAGATAGTAGATTTCGGACTGGCAAAAATTCCGGGTGCCCCGCACGCTACTGCTCCACACCTGACTCAAACCGGTGAACTTATTGGCAGCATTCATTACATGAGTCCGGAGCAGTGCCGCGGCGAAAAGACCGACGCAAGATCAGATATCTATTCGCTAGGCTGTCTATTATATGAGTCCTTAGCCGGCGCACCACCGCTGGAGGCAGATACAACCGTTGGTTTACTTCACAAGCACACCACCGAGATGCCACCGCCAGTAGAGCAAACCGTCAAAGGGCTACCACCCGGTATCGACAACCTATTGTTCAGGTCCATGGCAAAGAAGCCTATTGAACGCTATCAGACCATGGAAGAGATGAGATTAGACCTTGAGAGAATAGCCCGGGGGCAGGGCGATGAAATCAGCCCTGCACCATCAAGACTCGCCACCAAAACAAAAAATACAATTGCGTCAAAATGGGTGGCTCCTGCACTGTTACTAATTATTCTTACTCCATCAGTCTTCTTCATTCAACGGAAAGTTGCCAACAGAAACGAGGAACTCAGCCTCAAGGAGCCCCTACGCCTGGCACAGGTCCCCAGAGTCCGCTCTTTGAAAGCATTGGCATCACAGGTACACGAGGTTATGTTCAAAAAGGGAAAAGGACGCCTTTCCGCACAAGGGGAGGAGCTATGTTTCCGATTCCTGGCTCGATTAGCAGAAACACCCGACGCGGAAGTAAGTGAAGTTGACTACCTGGACGCCGCTACTTATGCGTCCCTCCTACTAGAGCACGCTAAGAATCACGACAAAGCGATAAAGCTACTGCAACAGTTTAATTTGTGGTGCATCCACAAGAATGCGGGACCAGGGGCAATCATTCGGGGCAAGCTGAACCTGGCACGAAGCCTCTGCGCTGTCGGTAGAGATCGTGAGGCAGAACAACTCCTAATTCAAACGATTACGAACGAATCTAAGAGGGCTGCAAAATCAGATCTTGCGCAAATGGAAGAAGCACTTGTCCTGTTGTATGCCACACGAGGTCAAATTGAACTCGCCACAGAACATCATGATCGATTCATTCACCATGTACCGGTAGAAGACGAATATTATGGTGCTGCTCTGGTCAGGTTTCTGGTGCTCCTGACTAAGTCGGGAAACAGAAAGTTATGCATTGATCGCGCCAAACCATATCTTCGATCCATTTGTACGACGGCAAAAAATGGTTCTTCATTTTCTTCCGCCCTCGCCGAAATGGTCCGCGCAGCTTCTTTTCATAAGACCTGGTCAACAGAAGTGAACGATTTCCTGAAGGAAATAATCAATTCACCAGAAACCAATCTCCGAAAGCTCCCCGGACTCTGGCTTCAGTTGGGCTGTCTCTATGAAATTCAAAAAGACTATCCCAATGCATTGAAAGCCTATTCGCATGCTGCTGCAGGCAACGAGGAGGGCGCTGAAATCGGAAAGATTCGCTGCCTGATTCACTTGAATCAGATTGATCTTGCAAGAGATATCGATAAGTTAAGCCAGTCCACAAACCATGGAGGAAGTGACCTTGGAGTCACACGGGTACGGGGCATGCTCATAAATCGAAATGACGGCCCCGACAAGGCGATCGCCTACCTTGTGTCACAACTGAGTAGACACTCAATCGATTCAACATGGGACCAAGAACAGACAACAGGCAACTTGACGGGAGAAATCTGTGTCATTGAGCAAGATCTAGCGATGTTGTATTGCGCCGTCGGTGACCGCACCAATGCGCTCAAAGCCTTGAACAGCGTTGAGAAGAAGTTGGAACACCTATATGGACCCACTGATGAATCAGTAAAAATCACCATTCGCCAGATCGAAATGCTGAAGAGCGGTCAACTCCTGAAACAATAGTATGATCGTCGGCAGACAGTTGGAGCGTGTATCGCAGATACTTTTGGGAACTGCCGGCCGGAACACCCGAGAGAGAGATGATCCTTCTTGTTTTTGAAATCGGCTTGCGGTGTGGCTGATTAATATGGATTATGAGTTGCACCGTTCCATGACGTTTATCGTGCCCAAATGGATTCATTGCTTTCTAAGGGATCGCGATGAGACACATTCTTGGTATGGCCGGAATCCAGTAAATCATTCCATTCATCCTTATATACATTACGGTTCATATAACCGTTCAAAGTCTCCCCCACCACACAAACCCGAATATAGCTACCGGGAAACCATTTCTGGCGGTTGACTCACCTCCGGTCCAGCTTCTCTGTCCTGTACTAGTCATAAGGATGATGTAATCATCCCCCGGAAGGGTTAGTATAGAAATATAGAGAAACGGATTCACTCAAGCAAACAGCGCGGCGCCAAGGTAAGGGTCGGTTTAATTGCCCGACACCGTTATTAGCTGCATGACGTTGTGCTGCGTTTTGAGTCCCGAAGCTCAAGTCTTTAATCAATCTACTCAATCTATGTACGCTGCAGGAATTTAGTCCTCAGAGCAGCGAATAGACTAAAGGCGCACACCTCTAATGGTTTGCGACTATAGAAACTCTTTAAAAGGATCACGCAAATGAATTATCAAAGATCACTTTCACTCTCGCTGCTATCAAGTTGCCTGGCATTCTCAGGGTTTTGCGCAAGCAACGCAGATACCACAGAAACTACTCAAACAACAACCACCGTAACCAGCTCAAACTCGGCGGTAGTTCAACTTCCTGCGAGCGGTCAATATGTCGTGGTTGATCCACTCACTGGTCAGATACAAGGAAAATACGATCCCTCTGCAAGACTTGTAGACGGTGGAGCCCTACGTACTGGAGTAGTCATCGTGGATCAAGCCAATGGAGGACCAGTTGGATTCGTCGACGCATCGCTCAACATAGTTGATGTGGCCATATCTCCAGCTAGCCCAACTTTGCTTGTCTCCATTAACACGCGCCGACAAGAACTAAATACCAGAATTGACGAAGCTCTTAATCGGGGAGCACTTACTCCCGCACAAGCCACGGAGTTTCGCGCAGAGCTAGATCGCATCGCTGCTGATGAAGAAAGCGACAGAAAGTCCACCGGAGTGGTTACTTACAGAAGAGCACTGATGTTGGGCTACGGTCTCAATACATTGTCAGACAGGTTAACGCCCGTCACAAATACCGTCGTATTTAAACCAGTGATCGCACCCGAGTTCGTTGTACGAGATGGTCGGCTTACCTTGCTTGATGCGATGGATTTTCGCAAACATCGTCTTGCCACCAGATGCGATGACGAATATGCAGCAGGACGACTGTCAGCACAGAACGTAACGAGACTCAAAGAAGAACTCAATAAGATATCTTTGACTCAGCAGAAGTATGTCAAACACGGTGCGCTAAGTACTGAGAAGGATCGCAAATTATCCGAAAGCCTGGATCGGCTGCAAGACGAGATGAACAACGATGTTGCGCTCATCAATCAGAAACGCGCAAGAATTGGAATTCGCGCCGATTAGTGGATGAGAAGCGGCTTCCCTTCAAACACAGGACGTAAATGGTTTCACGGCGTTAGAAGTCGGACGCTGAATAAGTTTTTTAGGACTATATAGGTTTTTTTATGCAAGTTAAAGTACTGAGATGCCTCGAGGCAACACCCGCACCCACGCCGTTAACAAAGCGGATCTGCAAACTGGATCCCTCAGATACCGAATTGGTTGTCGCGGCGCAGAGCGGAGACAAAGATTCCCTCGAACGTCTCCTGGAGATCCACAAGCCCTACATTTTCGGACTGATCAATAAATTCATGCTGGAGCAGCAGGATTCTTCGGACTTTGCCCAAGAAGTATCAATTAGAGTCTGGCGTTACATCAAGAAGCTACAGAATCCCAAGGCCTTCCGAGGTTGGCTACGAAGAATTGTGAGCAATGTAGTATATGACGAGCTTCGACGTCGTCCCAAACAAGCGATCGTTTCCATCGATGCTCCATGGCGCGATGATGACGGAGAAGAGACTAACTACCTGCAAATTCCTGATTCAGCGGCTTGTCCTGATGAGCTTTATGAACGAAAAGAGTGCTATCGAGCAATACAGCTGGGCTTAGCCGCTTTGCCAGAAAAGGCGCGAACGATGATCGTCTTGAGAGAATTGCAAGGACTTTCGTATTCGGAGATTAGCACAGTAACGAAAACGGAATTGGGAACTGTAAAATCGAGAATTGCCCGCGCTCGAAAGAGACTACAGGTGCAGCTCTTGCCTTACATCGATGCCGCCTGACCGCCAGAGCTTATTGGCGGACAATTCCTTGCTTCACCGCGCACAATGCAGCTTGAGTTCTGTTAGTTACCGAAAACTTGTTGAGAACATTTCTGACATGACTCTTGGCTGTAGCCAATGAGACGATTAGCTTATCTGCGATATCACGATTCGAAAGCCCCTCAACCATCAAGTTGACAACCTCAAGCTCGCGTGCGGAAAGTGCTTCAGGTTCAATTTCACGGATCGCTAGTTTCTTGATGACGTGTAAGCCGGGTTCTTCGTTCGCGGTAAAGAAAGTGCTACAGGGTAAATCAATAGCTGTGGCAATTGGCAAAGGTTTGTTATGAAAATACTTGGTGACCATATTGCTAGCATTTTCCGCATCAATCCAGGTATCACCGGCAAAAACACTGCGAATAGCAGTATGAAGGTGCTCGGCACCGGCATCTTTCATACAATATCCGGTTACTCCAGCAGCAAGTGATGCGAAAATATCGTGCTCATTTTTGTGAAGTGTGAGCATCATCACTCCAATGTTTCCATGCTTCTTTAGTAGCTTTCTTGTAACTTCGCCGCTGTCGATTGGCATGCCAACGTCCATTATCACTACATCAGGAAGCAGCTCGTCAGCCATCACAAGAGCATCTTCGCTGTTACTAACTTCCCCGACGACGGTAATGTCTTTGCTGCTTAAAATGTCAGTTCTGAGTCGAATGCGAGTAAGAAGATCGTTCTCAACTACGACAACGCGTATATGTGCGACGATTTCATCGTTTGACTGCATTCACTTCTCCAGATGCTTGCTGTTGCAACCCGCAGTCCACGAAATTCGCATGGAATCCCATCGAGTATATTGCAAGTAGCACAATTGTACTCTGTAATCGAAGATTCGGGTGACCTTCGCATCAATTGTTCTTGCGCCATCGTCTGTGTCCTTAGACGGGAACACACTCTAAGCAATTAATTGTATTTGTGAACCGATCTGGCAGGAACCTCAAATGTCACTATTCGCTATCAAGCACTCTTCACCGGACTTTCACAATACCCGTGGTCCAATAGAGAGATGTTGGAACTTGGTGATTATACAGACAATTGCAGAAAGATGAAGCGCAGAATAGATGCGCACTGCAATATATACGCATAGCCACGTCAAGGCACAACAATCTCAGGGTAGAACGCAGTCGACGGTTTAGAACTTCTGTCTTCTCACGCGAGTCAGCTGTAGCAATCCGGATTGGGCAATCTGTTGTCATCTCAACGCAATCCAATCGTCTTTATTTACCCAAGCCGCAAGAAATTGCCTCATCGCCGATGATGCAACTCATAGATCTGAGGGATTCTCTCTCGGCCTGATAACCGTTGAAAAAAAACATCCGCCCACCGCCCGCACTGAACAACGCCTGAGGAGGCAAATGAACAAAGTCACTCATCCAACTTTTCGATCTCTGCCGATCGCCCTCATTGCACTGGTAGCCCAGTCAGTCCTTCCCTTAATGTCATATGCGGCTGATACTCGCACCGTCAAGATTGCTAGCGCTAGTACCAAAAATGTGCCGGCCTGGAGCAAAGCTATCAAAGTTCCTTACCGGTCTTGGATTCCCGTGGAAAAGCCGCATCAAGTATTGCTTTGCGTTCATGGCCTTGGATTCAGTGGCGAGTCGTTTTCAGAATTCGGCCGTTCCATGGCCGGGCACGGATTTGCAGTATACGCGCTAGACGTGAGAGGATTCGGTCAGTGGATGACTAACCGCAAAGACGACAGAATCAACTTTGAAGCTTGCATGTCTGATGTTGAGGAGGCTCTTCGCTCGCTGCGCAAGTCTTATCCGGGTCTACCCGTGTTCCTTGTAGGGGAATCTATGGGAGGAGGAATTGCGTTGCAAGCTACCTCTCGTAATCCCGGGCTGGTTGACGGATTAATCTGCTCTGTTCCCTCGAGCGATCGCTACGCCAAACTTAGCTCAGAGCTCATCGTGGGAACACGCTACCTCATGAATAGAAATAAGCAAATCGATATCACCGCTGAAGTGTTGAACAAGACAACCTCCAGTCAGAAACTCAAGAAGCAATGGTCGAAAGAAGCTAGCAACCGCATGAAGCTATCGCCCAAGGAGTTGAAACAGTTCACAGATTTCATGAAGGGAAATGATGACGCGGCAGCTCTGGTAGATAAGACACCATGTCTTATGCTCGCTGGATTTAAGGACAAATTGGTGAAGCCCGAAGGTACCATCGATCTGTTCAACGAATTGAGCACACCGGACAAACTGTTGATGGTTGTCGGCGATGGTGAGCACCTGTTGCTGGAAGAGAATCAGTTGAGTTTGCAGCTTGACCAGCTAGTGACTGTGTGGATAAAAAATGAGTCCAGCAGCAAACATCGCGGCATCACCGCACATCCATAACCCTGTAGATGAAGGAACGGCGGCTCTCTCAGTGTCCGCTCATACAGTACAGCAAGCGGCCCGGACGGGTTATGTTTCACAGAGGTGAGTGTTATGAATTCGAAGAGATTGTTGATAGTCAGCGTGTCGGTCGCCATTTCTTCTGCAATGTCGACTTTGACTGAATTGCCGGTGCAGTGTAAGCACTGGACTGTTGAGCAACGTCAAGCAAAGCTAATGCAAGATGTAAATGCCGGTCAAAAATCTGGCGCATTAACAGAAAAGGAGTCGAGAAAATTGCGAAAGAACCTGGCAAATGTTGCGCGAAAGAAGGCTAGGATGAAATCCAGGACGACTGGAAACCTAAACACTAAGGACGATTCCGAACTCCAGTCTAGTATCGACAAAACAAGTACCAAGATAAAGAACGAGAAAGTCGAGCTTCCAAGGCAACTACCTGGAAAATAGGTTATTGAAAAATGGAACTCTCTATTCAATAGCCCAGTCGTTACAAGAGCCAACCTTCCATAGCTGACGAGCAGACCGAGAACTCCAAGAAACAATGGTCACAACAGCGTCAGCGGCAACGGTAACGCAGATGCGATCCTCATTGAAGACATACAGAATTGATGTGAATGTGAGTTTTGCAGTTAAGTACTAAAGCTTTTCGCGATATGCAATCGGAAAACAAAAACAATAGAAAGGTAACAGTGATGCAAGATTCAAATTCAAACATTCCAACGCGCTCCATGAGCCCGATCAGCCGGCAAACTGAGCATAATATCCATCTCTATGCCGTTCAACCGAGGGAGGCTCTCAACCGCCACATTCTCGAGTTAGAGAAAGAGTGGAGTATCGAGCGTATGATTGCCGCCGGTGCTTCAGTCTTGTCGATGGTGTTCATCGTACTGGGCGCGCTGGTGAGCCCGTGGTTTCTTATTTTACCGGCGATCGTTAGCGCTTGCTTTCTGGCAAACACGATCTCCCGCTGTAGTCCGGCTCTTACGGCTTTGCAAGGAAAAGGCAGACGTCGAGGATGCGACATTGACGAGGAAACCTTTGCAATGAAGTTTCTCGAAAGCGATACCATTTCGGCAGACCCCGACAAAGCCGCGCTGGCCGAGCGCGTTATCGCTGCAACCCGAGCATATTCGTCCGCAGCGTAGTGGTTTGCAGGCTCCCTGGATCAGCACTCATGCGATGCGAGCCGCACAACACAAGAGTATTGAATATCCCGGAGTCAGAGATCCGCTGCCCGGGCGTCGGCGTAAAGAACAAAAACAACCGTTCTACTAAGGAGTACATTAATGAACTGGGATGAGATAAAAGGCAACTGGAAAACCGTGACAGGCCAGGCTAGGTCGAAGTGGGGCAAGCTCACCGACGACGACCTCCAGCAAATCGATGGCAAAAGAGAGGAGCTGGCAGGCAGACTACAGAAACATTACGGACACACGAAAGAGGAAGTCGAGAAGCATATTGATGCTTTTCTGAAGACTCTCTGAATACCGCAAAAACAAAGCGTTATGCAAAATACAGCAAACTAAGGAACAAATGAACAAGACTATTAAACAGGCAAATGGTGAAGTACTGGTGGTCCAACGGGACGACTCAGCGGGCTGGACTATCGCAGGGCTAGTGATTGTACTACTGATAGCCGGTGGTGTTGTCGCAATGAACGGCTCGATCAATGGTCAGAGTCAGCAGCAAGCTGTCAATGAGCAACGACAGTCCGACACCCAACAGCAACAGGCTGCCACCCAACAACAGCAGAATGCAACATCGATTGATCAAGCTGCCAAGCAACTCCAACAACAGAGCCTTCAAGGTCAGCCCGGATTGCCGGGAGCGCCAGGAGCACAAGGTGCAACAGGTGAACGCGGCGCGTCGGGGGCATCAGGAGTACCAGGGGCACCAGGTGCACCAGGTGCTGATGGTGCTAGCGCACCATCCACCACTACTTCTACTCCTTAACCCTAACCGAAGTCGGGCCGGACGACAAAGAGGATGTCCTTGCCCGAGAGGTTTGAGCCTGGCCGGTTTCACGGTTGACGAAAGGTAGCAACTATCCCAGTGCAAGTTTCATTCAAAAATTTTGACCGGTCCGAAGCGATCATCGATCTAACTTAAGATGTAGGCAAGCTCGGCTGAGTCCAGAGTGGATCACGCTCAACAGCCCCGGGCATTCTTATGTGCGACTCCAAAACTGCGAGATTATAGTGGTGTTTCACAAAAAACCGACGGTAACATTCGGTGTTTCAAGTATTCAAATATGGTATTTCCTTGAAATTACCATATTTGGCATCAGCAACTAGGGCACCAGCTCCGGTGTATCGATTTTTACGTCGACCGCAGATTTATCCAGGTAACCAATTCGTCCATCAGACAATTGCACTTTGTACTTATTGTTCTTGTTTATCCCGCTCATGATTACGAGTCGATCGCCTTTTTGCGGATGGGCCAGCGCCTTACGATGCTCGTCGCGAACTGTCCAGGAG
>JAKFUT010000138.1 GCA_021732565.1 Candidatus Obscuribacterales bacterium | reverse complement strand
CGTACTCGGCGAGGTCTTCTGCTGCAGGGGAATCAGTAAAGCTTCTTCCTCTACCTCCGCCGCGTCCTCCTGCTACGAAGCGACCGCGGCCGCCTCCGCCTTTCTTATAAGGCTGGCCACCGTCTCGCTTGGCTGGGCGCCGTTGTTGATCCATGTCTTAACCGCTTCCAAATTCAACTTGAGTTCTTTGGACCTGGGATTGTAGTAGCCGAGTTCCTCGATGGGGCTGCCATCGCGTCGATTGCGCTGGTCAGTCGCTACTATTCTGTAGTGAGGAGCCTTCTTGGACCCTACTCTCTTTAGCCTGATTCTTACCACTGGAACCTACCTCTTGTGTCCTCCTGATAATCGGTGAGTCTGGACCCGGGGACCTGGCCATCTGACTCAAACGGATTGGCAGGGTGCCTACCGCTAATTTTGCAGCTGTCGACCGGTCCTGCCCCTGATATTCCCGAAATCCTGCCAACGAAATATTATATTAGGTCTGGAGGAAGAGAACCGAAATTAGACCGTCGCGAAAAAACGCACGACTGGCTGCGTTGAATATCCGACGATTATATATCATGCAGGACATTCGACTCAGAATCGTCTCTTGTTCTTCTTGTTACGGAAGATACTTCCGCCCCCCGGGGGCTGTTGCGGACGCTGAGGCAATCGTGGTGATCCTGGTGCACCAGCTTGGGGCAGGTTCTTGGAGAGTTCCGACCAGTCTGGCATTCCAGCTCCCGGCATGCCCGGCATTCCAGGGAATGGCATGCCACCCGGGCCGCTTCCCATCATGCCGCGAAACTGGGAGAACATTTTTCTCATCTGTTCAAATTCGTTCAACATTTGCGTGACTTCACTTTCTTTCAGTCCCGCTCCTTTGGAAATTCTGCGCCGGCGCCGATAATCTATAATTTCCGGCTTGTTGCGTTCGTCTTGTGTCATGGAATTGATAGCTGTCTCATAAAGTGTCAGCATCTTTTCACCATGATCTGCCAATAGCGATTGCTGATCCGATGAGAGCCCCAGCATTCCGCCAATGCCCAACATCTTCATGATGTCGCCAAGGGATCCCATTCGTCTCATCATTCGTTGTGAATCAAGAAACATTTGCAACGTAAAGTCGCCTTGCATCATTTGATTGGCAACGCGTTCCGCTTCTTTCTCATCAATGGCTTCCTGGGCTTTTTCCACCAGCGCCACTACATCGCCCATTCCGAGAATTCGGCTGGCCATGCGGTCGGGGAAGAAGGCATCGAGGTTGTCGAGCTTCTCACCGGTGCTGATAAATTTGATCGGCTGCTCGGCTGCTTCTTTCACCGAGAGTGCCGCTCCGCCTCTTGCATCACCGTCTGCTTTGGCAAGGAGAACACCAGTGATACCAATTTGAGTATTGAATGTCTCGGCCACGTTGACTGACTCTTGACCAGTCATGGCGTCAATAACAAGCAACTTCTCCGAGGGCTCCAGTGAGCGATCGAGCAACAATAATTCGGCCATTAAATCGGTGTCGATTTGCAAGCGTCCTGCGGTGTCGAGAATGACGGGAGTTAGTTTTTCTTGCTTGGCGTGGGCCACGGCCTTCTTGGCAATATCTAAAACATCTTTGCTATCCGGAATTGTGAATACGGGGATGCTAATTTGTTTTCCAAGAGTTTCCAGCTGTTTAATTGCCGCGGGACGCTGAACGTCACATGCCACCATTAACGGCTTGTGACCTTCTTTTCGCATTTTTAGCGCGAGCTTGCCGCATGCCGTGGTTTTACCGGAGCCCTGCAGACCCAGCAACATTACGATTGCAGGGTCGCCTTCCAACTTAATTGGCACGTTCTCTCCACCGAGAATCGCCACCAGCTCGTCATATACAATTTTGATGAACTGTTGTCCTGGAGAAACAGCTTGCAAAACTTCGGCACCAAGCGCCTTCTGTCGGATGCGACTAATAAATAATTTTACGACTTTAAGGCTGACATCAGCCTCAAGCAAGGCTTTGCGAACCTCACGAATGGCGTCCTCCATATTTTGAGGAGTCAGTTTCGCGTCGCCGCGTAATCCTTTAATGGATTCTTGAAGTTTATCGGTAAGGGTATCGAACATTGCTCCACCGCTGTCGCATTATGTTGCCGCCACAAACCGGGCGGTCTTCCAATCATGTATACAGGCTAACAAGAAAGTGCCTGCCCCAGATCTATTGAATGATAAAGCTTAAGAATGACACATCTGGTGGTAAAGGCAAGGTCTTGAATTTGTGTGGACGGCAAACCGAATGGAATTGAGGTTGGCGGGTCGCGCTTTGTTAACGGATGCGCGTCGTTGATCAGGCTCGTTGAACTTGTCTGGCGTCGCGTCATCCGTGCCAGTCGTTCGTTTCGCGGCAGGATGGGAGTGCTTACAATTGATTAATCGGTGAGTTTCGCGTGGAGGTCGTAGTTAGTAGAGGTAGCATCGTCCATGTTGTTGTCAACCGTGTCTGTTGCGAGTTAATTTATGAAAACGATTCCTGTTCAGGACTTGCCCAAAAGCCCGGAAGGTGGTTCTGGAAAATTGGGCTCCGTGAGTTCTCTTTTGAGTCCCGGGTTCCAGGTTGCAGCTTAACCATCCTGCGATTCCGCACGTGGTCTGGAAGTTGGCGCGAGACGCATTGTATGGTTCGGGGGTCGCTACGGGCTTTGTATTTATCACCGTGATTAAGCTTTGTCTCTGACGTGTTTGCACACACTCTGGACTATTACTGAACGATCTTTTTATCGAATATGGCCTGCCGTACTCCGAAGATGGCGAAAAGAAGGCAATGGCTATCCTTAGTAGTTCAAGGGATCCGCTTACCGAGGATCACCTTTTTTTATAGGCGATGATAGCCGTATTAGAGGCTCTGAAACCTCGATATGATGAGGCAACCCTAATTTGAAATTATGATGTCCAGATTCCGTCGTCCGGTTCTCCTTACGAACTCGGCGACGGAATTCCTTGGCCCGATGATGGACTAACAACTCCGATGAGCTAGGCTCAAGGCTTTAGGAGATATTCACTCTTCGCTCAATTTGAGAACTCGCTCAATTCCTGACGAACTCTAATTACGTACTCTAATTACGTACTCTATTGCATGGAGGCATTCCTCCGAGGCGAACCACAAGCGACGGCACACTGCCGAGGCGAGCATCGCGCCATCAGGAAGCGCCGCTGTCTGCCGACTACATCCTCAAGCGTCGGCAAATCAGGTACCTCGTCGCAGACAACCTGTAATCAGTTGTGTCATAATCGGGCGATGCTTGAAACCCCAACGGGGAGTGAGTTTTGGTATCAACGCCGGCTAGCTATGCTGAATACCTTGAGCGTCAACTGGCGTTGGCGATGACGCTTGCGACATTGGCAACCGAAACCAAGGGGGTTGCTCATTTTATTGCCCGGTGTCAGGAGCAGATTGTTCGAGCGTATAACCTTTCCATGGCGCAATATTGGACACTAGATGCCACGCAGCAAACGTTGCAATGCTCGGATGTCTGGTTCAGTCTGGCCTCTGTGCACGAGTTTCGCCGAGCGAGCAAAGAGCGCAAATATAGTAAAGGTGTGGGGCTTCCCGGGCGAGTATGGGGAATTGGCTCTCCACTTTTTGTTCCGCATCTGTCGATGGAAATGGGCACCAGTTTCCCGCGCAAGGAGATTGCTTTACGTGCGGGGCTCATGAGTGGCTTTGCGTTTCCAGTGAAGAATGGTCCATTGTTGCGCGGCGTTCTTGAATTTTATTCCTTTGTCAATATTGATGAAAATAGCGCTGACCTGTTGTTCTTTGAACGACTGGGCAACGTTATTGGCGGGTTGATCGAAGAGAAGCAGGAGCAGGAAAATACTCACAGACAGGAAGTAATCATTTCGGCCATTTTGAAGAAGTGTCCGATGGCGATGGTGGCCATTGATGCTCGCGGTTTGGTCACCCACTGGAGTCCTCGTGCTCAAGAAATTTTCGGCTGGTCTGAAGAAGAAGCCGCCGGTCAGCAACTTGGTGATTTGATCATTCCTGAACGGTATCGCGAGCAGCATAATCAAGGATTGCTGAAGTATTTGAGAACACGGTCGGCGATTTTGCTGGATAAAGTGGTGTATGTGCCGGCTTGCCATCTTGATGGTCGGGAATTCGTCATTGAGATGAAGGTCAGCGAATTTGCATTGCCGGCAGAGGGCTTCGGCTTTGTAGCGTATTTGAATGTCGCTGGTGAAGCTGATGTACCGGAGATGGAGTTGAAATGAAAGCCTTCTACATTGAAACAGACATTCGCGTCGCTACGTATGATATAGATTTTGCCGGGCATGTAAGTAACATCAGCTACTTGCGCTGGCTTGAAGACATGCGCCGCACCATGTTCGACAAATATTCGCCCTTCAGCGAGTTCATCGCTCGTGGAATGACACCGGTACTGGTATCGACAGAAATTAAATACAAAAGACCCGTAAGGCTGTTTGATGAACCGCGCGGGTTCATGTGTATCAGTGATCTAACTAAGACGAGTTTGATTGTCGAGGCGGAAATATTTGTACAAAATACTCTGGTGACTTCGGCACGCCATGTCGGCGTATTTGTTGATATCGCTACGATGAAGCCGGTGCGCCTTCCACCGAGTTTCGTCGATGCCGTGTATGCGTCGGCCAATGTTAGTCGCGCTACGAACTAGTTATGCACTTTTGAGGAAACACGCCATGCAACTTCTACAGGATAAAATTCACGCCGAGGGGCAGTATCTGGGCAATGGCATTTTGAAGGTTGATTCGTTTATGAATCACCAGATCGATCCCGTTCTCATGAAGGAAATTGGTGAAGAGATTGCCCGACGATTTGCAAGTCAAAATCCCACCCGGATCTTGACTGCTGAAAGTAGTGGCATAGCTCCTTCTCTGGCGGCTGCAATTGTGCTGCGCGTTCCGCTGGTATTTGCTCGCAAGCACCAACCGATTACCATGCAAGGAGAACCTTTTAGAGCGAAATCTGAGTCGCATACTCACAAGAAAGACGTTGAACTGATCGTCTCTGCGGAGTACCTGAAGCCCGATGACCGTATCTTGATAATTGATGATTTTCTAGCTACCGCGCGCACGATTCTCTCACTGGTTGACCTGGTGAGGGAAAGTGGTGCAACACTTGTCGGTATTGGCTCGGTCATCGAGAAGACTTTCGAGGGTGGCCGAGACAAGCTGAATCATCTGGATGTGCAGGTTGAAAGTCTTGCCCGTATTACGGCATTTGAGAACGATAAGGCTGTATTCGCCTGACAGGTGGAGAATCTCGGCACTATAGCCGCTTTTGTGAGGCTCACTCGACCTAAGCTGATCATCCGGAAGCCTAGCGTTCACCACAGTTTCTGCAGTTGTCGCCGACCGTGGTGGAGACACGACGTGCTTGCTCGGGCCCGACGCCTTGCAGTATCGATGGAGGTAGGTGCGCAGACGAAGCATCTCGGGAGCACCAGAAGCATCGAGGGCGATATCCTGGCAAAGCACTGGAAGGCACGGGGGTGGCTGACAATCTGACAGCGCGCCTCGGCAACATATGGGGATTGTCGGCAACCCCGGGTTGATATACGCCAGCACCGATTTACTGTTTGCCGGCCTGCTTCATTATGGTGTCGAAGCTTTGCTGCAATTGAGGATTCATAAACTTCGAGTTGTATGATAACGCCTGCTGGCAGTACTTCTGTGCTCCTGCTAGATCGCCTGTTTCCGCCGAGAAATAAGCCAGTGTTTGCAGGGTTTGCAATAACTCTAGACTTACGGCGGCACTTTCTTTGCGAAGATCTTCAAGCGCGTACAGTGCTAACATGCGTGCTCGCTTATAATCTTTGCGTAGAAAGAGCTTTCGTGCGGCGCTGTTTAGATGCCTTATCGGTCGTGAGCTTGTACCGGTTCCGCGAGTATCTTCGTAGTCTTTAATCGCAACATCGACCAGCTTTTGATCGTAATCCAACGCTAGATCAATAACGGCCGCGGCTCGTGCTGCGGTCTCCGGCACCTTGTCTCTGAATCTGTCAACTGCCTGCTTCAGGTAGTTCATCTCCTCTTTGTAGCGGTGGCGGCTTTGATACAGATCGGATATTTCATCCAACACCAATGCCTGGCGCCAATCTCTGTCGTCTGACGAGGTGTATTGGTCGGCTGCGTTCAAAGCTTTGAACAAACATTGCTCGGCTTTTGCCATGTCTGCTGCGTTGCTTGAATCTCGCTCAAACATATGAGCGGCATAACGGTAGATGAGGAGCTGCGTGGGCGCGGGTGTGTCTGACTTCAATCGGTTCAATGCATTTTCAATATGACGCTTGCCCTCTGCAATCTGTCCAGCACCCAGAAGCAATTCGCCCAGGCTTCCGTGGATTTCCGCAATTACCTCGGTTTGTTTTTCTCGCTCTGCCACTTTCAGCGCTGTCGTAAACATTTCCGCTATCTTTTCCGGAGGATCTCCTCTTCCCCAGGCGCGCTGAGCCTCGGAGTTAAGGGCTCGGGCAGACAAGTTCTCGTGGCCCAGTGCTCGAATAGTAGCTGTTTTCTTCTCGATTCCTAATGGTGAAACACGGTCGCGCTGCTGACATTTGAATGTGGCAGCACCAATCACTGCCAACAATGCAGTCAGGGCTATGCCGATAATAAGCGGTGCCTTCTTGCTTTGAGGCTGAACGCATTGTTCGGGCATCTCGTCTGCTGTGAACTTTGACGTATCGCACCCTAAAAGGGTACTCTGAAGCTCTGCCGCTGATTGAAAACGGTCTGCGGGATCTTTGTTCAAGCAGGTCAGTATGATCTGTCTTAGATGTGCGCCAGCAGCACAGTTTGGAGGAAAGACCGGCTCGTCGTTCAGGTGCATCGACATCACAGCCAGTTCGCTGTCTGCATCAAACAAAAGTCGGCCGGTTACTGCCTCGTACATGGTGACGCCGAGTGAATAGATGTCTGAACGCACGTCTACAGGCTTCCCCTGGCACTGCTCGGGGCTCATATATGCCGGGCTGCCCGCCACTGCCGTTGTTCTGGTGAGGTGTTGCGCTATTCCTTCACTCTCTTCTATAACGCGAGCCATACCAAAGTCTACAAGCTTAGGATGCTCCAGCTCATTTCGATTGACCACGATGTTGCCGGGTTTGATGTCTCTGTGAAGCACATGATTCTGGTGAGCATAGCTCAAAGCGCTCGCTATGGCAGTGAAGATTGATTTGAAGTCTTCACCGCACAGAGGTCCGAATTGTTTGATGTAGTGATCCAGGCTTTGTCCCGGAATATATTCCATGATCAAAAACGGCATCTCTTCATGATGTCCGAACGATCTCACCCGCACGATATACGGGTGATCAAGCATTGCTGCAATTTTTGCTTCGCGGCGGAAGCGTTCTTTGTTTATTGCATCAGTGTTGAGATAGCGGTGCCAGATCTTCAGAGCGACGTTTTGTTGGAGCTGCTCATCGTGAGCTAAATAGACCGTGGCTCTGCCTCCGGAACCGATGGCGCGCAAAATGGTATAGGAATCTGAGATTACCTGCCCAACGAATATCTCATGGGAGCAAACCTCGCCTACGTGGTCTTTTTTCAGGTCTGTTTCCAATGCCGCAACTCGATAGGAAAGCATGATGACTATCTTCCCTTCCCTGAATGGCGGTAAACCAAACGGTCTTACCGCTTCAGTGACAAGGGGCGGCGCCGACCTCGCGGTGTTGGCCAGTGGAGACATCCTATGATTTCATGCATAGCGGCTTTGCAACTTGGCCGAAACGCATCGGCACGTTGTCGGGTAAGAAATTGTCCCAAAGGCAAAGTGCTCGGGGCTCCGGCTGGCGGTCCTTTAATTGCTGGGCGCAAGGGAATTGAGAAATTCTTTTAGAGATTGATCAAATAACTGTGCATCGGCGATGTAGGTGTCGTTATGACCGGAACGTGTGAGCGGCACAAACGTTACGGGCTTGGACGCAGCTGCTGCCAATTGTTCGCCATGGCGAAACGGTATAACACGATCCTGCACTCCGTGCATGATCAACAATGGGGGATGCTGTTGCTGAAGAGCGTCGAGATTGCTCATGTGCGGCTGATAGAAAAGCGCATTGGGGAATAGTTTGAATGGGGCGAATTTCTCTTTGGCGATATCAGGGAGAGAGAGAAATCCCGACTGAATTATAAGTGCCGCCGGTTCCCGGTGAGCGGTGATATAGCTGGCCACTGCGCCTCCTATAGACTCTCCGTAAATAACTATTTGCTGTGGTGCATAAGCTAACTTATTGCATAGATAGTCGTAAGCGACGAGTCCATCCTGGCAGACTGCATCCGGTGAAGGGCTTCCGGTGCTGTTGCCATAACCGCCATAGTCATACATGAATACCGAGCAACCTGCGTTTAAGAGGTGTTCCGCTAATTTGGCACGATGCGACATGTTGCCTGCATTTCCATGGCTGACCATGATCACACGCGTGGCGCCGGGGTTCTTGTAGTACCACGCGCACAGCGAAGTGTTTCGAGGTCCGGGGAAGGTTAGCGTTTCGCATTTATAGGGACCGATTGCTACCGGTATCAGGTTCTCCTGGAATGGATAGAAAGCCAACATGGGATAGAACGCTCCCAGTAAAGGCGGCGAGAATATGGTCACCGTGGCCAGAGTTATGAGAAGGGCAATCTTAACAAGGTTAAGAAGAACGCCCAGCAAGGTCGAGAGGAACATTTCCATTGGTCGTTTGCTTGTTGAGGGGATAGTTTGCGTCATGAAAAACGTGGTCCTCTATTTTTTCTCAGGCGCTGAGGGCGGGTTGGTTTCTTTCTGGCTTTCGTTCGTCTTGCTTGCTGCAGCCGGCTGTTCACCGAGCTTTTGTCCCTCTGACAGCGTACTTTGCCTACCCATCTTCGAGAAATCTCCGGACTTGACACTGTCCATAAATTCCATCAGAGTTTTTTCGAACAGTACTTCGTCCTGATCGCCCACATCATTGTGGCCGCATGCGGGGAGCTTGACGAACCACTTCGGCTCTGAGGCTAACGCAAACAGTTTTTCTGAGTGGCGCCACGGCACGAGGGTGTCTTTAAGTCCGTGTACAAGAAGCATCGGCTTTTTGATGTCACTGATGATAGCGGTATTTTCTAAGTGCGGCTTCGGGAAGATCTCGTCGGGAAACGCTTTCATAAAGAAGGGACCGTCTTTTGCTACTGCCGGTAAAGAGCAGATTCCAGACTGCAAGATTAGTCCTTCGCACGGGCGTTCCTTAGAAACAGTGCAGGCGATATGGGAACCGATCGATTCTCCATAATTGACTATATGCGAAAACTTGAGTTTGTCCCTAACGAAATCGTAGGCGTCTAGCCCGTCGGGTACCAGATTCGTTAGTGCGGTGCTACCTTCGCTCTTTCCGTATCCGCGGTAGTCATAAATGAAAACAGATGCTCCACTGACAATGAGATGTTTGGCAATGAAGAGTCTGTGGATAAGATTGCCGGCGTTACCATGATGAACTATTACCACTCGGTCGGACTTCGGTGTTCGGAAGAGCCAACCGTGCATCTTTTCGCCGGTTTTGGCTGGAAAGAAATACTCTTCTCTGGGAGAATTGATAATCTTGGGAAGTGTGTAAAGCTGAGCATAATCTCCTCTATCAGGCCGCAGAACCACCATGGTGTAGACAGGAGACATAATCACACAACCGATAAACACGTAGATGCCTACGGAGTAAAGGCACGCTTTCAGAAGCTGATGCGTGAGTGGTACTTTTACCTTGGGTTTTGCGGATCTTCGAGATTTGTTTTTGTCCTTGTTTGCGGTGTCTTCACCCTGCGCCTCGAGCGGAGCGCCGGGCATCAGTGCGTCGTCCATGAAATTGGTCTCCTTTTGTCCTGGTGCTGGATTCGAGAACTCCGTCGCTGTGAGGCTTCGGGTTTAGTACCTGCTAATTCCGGCATAATGGCTTGGATCTCGTTCGCGCAGAAGATTCAGGTTGGATGGTTCAGAGTTGACAAATATTCCGCAGACGCAGCGCCGGACTGTTCAATTAGTGATCAAAGCCGGACGACGCGGTTCCATTATCAGTTCAAGATGTTGCGATGGTCTTAACTCGGCGTCTTGCCGCCGGTGGATCGAAAAATTGCAAAGTTTCGGCTAGGGTTTTGGCGCGGGCAGTATTAGTTTTGTACCCTGTCGTGATACCTTCAGAGAGCTTGACGGATCAGTTAATGATGTGTTGTCAAGTTCTCCCGGGGCTGAAAGTGTGCAGCAATACAACAAGTCGCACCTTTTGGTCTATGGATGGCTTGCGATAGACTCTCATCGACTCAATAATGCAAGAAATAAGCTCTCCAGGCGTAAATATCAGGGCAAGTTCGGTGAGTGACGGGAGAGAGAGACAGCCGACCGGCCGGGAAAGATTACAATTGACTTGGGCAGAATGTTGAAACTTCGGTTCAAATTGAAAGAAGAGATTGATCGGGCGGGTAGAAGTTGGAGCAGCAAATGAGAATGAGGGCGGATCATTCAACTGGTTTGCGGTGCTCTGTAACTTCACAGAGGCGGATTTGGAGCTGGGTGGTGAGCTGCGTGCTTCTGGCATGGAATTCGTCTATACCGGTGGCAGCGAAGCATCGAGAGACCGCACCGGCCGAGTCGTCTGGAACTCAAACAGAGGCAGGGGCAGCCTCGCTGACCGAGGTGAATCGGCCCATTCGAGACAAATGGGCGTTGGTGGTGGGCATTAGCGAGTTTGCCGATTCCGCTCAGAATCTTACATTCCCGGCAAAAGATGCACAGGATTTTGCTGCCTTTCTGGTCAAAGAGGCAGGCTTTGCTCCCGATCATGTGAAAGTTTTGCTGAATGGGCAGGCAACGGAAAAACGCATCCTTTCCGAACTGGGAAACAGGTGGCTTCCTCGAGTGGCCAACCCGGATGATCTGGTGGTTCTCTTTATTTCCACGCATGGCAGCGGTGCTGAATTGGATGTAGGAGGGCAAAACTATCTTGTTGCCTACGATACTGATGTGAACGACTTGTACACCAGCGGAATTCCTATGAATCGCCTGGCCGAAGATATCAAAGAGCGCGTGCACTGCGATCGTGTGGTCATTTTTCTCGATGCGTGCCACAGTGGTGCCACTACTGTTGGTGCCAAGGGGCTGAGTCGCACCGGTGTCGATGCGGATGAGTTTGCCGTGGGATCAGGACAACTGGTGATAACATCAAGCACGGAGAGCCAGGTTTCGTGGGAATCGAAGTCACGACAAAACAGCGTTTTCACAGCGGCATTGATTGATGCTTTGCGGAGCAAGGGCGACAAGACGTCTCTGGGAGACATGTTCAAAGTACTCAAGGACCGCGTGCAAGATACTGTATTGCGCGAACGCGGTGTACTGCAGACACCCGTGATGAAGAGCGCATGGCTCGGGCAGGATATCATTCTTGCTGCCAATCCGGTGAGCAGGCAGCCGGGGCTGGACACCGGAACACCAACGTTTAATCAGACTTCCGTGGCGGTTTCACATGCCCCGGAGAAGCGCAACTCGCCTCTTGTTCCGATTGGGGCACTACCGGTGGCAGGGAAGTCGGGTCAAGCAGGGACCAGCACTGAGCCGACTTCTGAAGATCGACCTGAATTGATGGCCCGCGCTCGGGGAACTCCGCGAATAGTTCCTAAGTTGCCTTTCACCGAGGAGCAGAATCCCGTGGAGAAAGACGACCTGAAATCAGCACCATCTGCAGTGCCGCTGACCAGGGTTCCTCTAACAATCACACCATCCACCAGTTACTGTGCTGAATCGACTCACCATTCGGAATCGACTATTGCGTCCGCCACGCGAGTGAAGCAGTCGGCTTTACTTGTACCGGGAGTATCCATCGGACGCACCAGTCTTGGTACCGGCAAAGATGATCTGGTAAAGCTCTTGGGGAAACCGGGAGATGTGCAGGGGAATAGCTTTGTCTATCGCACGGCCGACAAAAAATACTTTCTATGTGTCCATTTTACTAATGATGCGGTGAGTGAAATCGCCTTCACCTCTCCGGTATTTTCCACGGCTGCCGGCATTAATCTGGCGAACTTTCGAACGCGCTTGAGCGAGCTGCCACAGCAGAAACAAGATGCCGACAGGAAGTTTGATGTATTCACGGGGAAGGGAGGCGGGTTCTCTGTCCTCTCCCCGCGCGACGGAGCGACTGCAATTGGGGTGATTCATGGAATGAGTGTTACCCCGGACCGCTTTGAGTGGGTACCCTCCGCGTCACCTCCGACAACGGCAGCACCGCCGGTTCAGACTGGTACCACTGAGGGAAGACGAAGTGCAGGTGACTTGACGAAAGCGAAATCTGGTGGCACCAGTAGTGGTGTTGAATCAGCGAGTTCTTCCACCGGCACCACACCGGCAAATGGTAAACCGGGGGCGAGCAGCATCGTTGTGCCCGGGAGTCTTCTGGGAAGAACCAGGCTGGGCAGCAGTCGCGCTGAACTGCTCAAGAGATTGGGGCGCCCGTCTGAAGATCTCGCAGAAGTAGTGAATTACTGGACCGGTGATCATAGATTATTCGTAAGCATTCGATTTCGTGGAGATTTGATCACAGACATTGCATTTTGCTCTTCAGCATTTTGCACCGAAGATGGTATCGGTGTGAAAACCTACAAGGAGAGATTAGCTGATGCATTCCGCCCGCCTTTTGCTGCATCAGGCTGGGATTTGTTTACCTTGAAGCAAGGCGGATTCACCATTGCTACAAAAGATGGAAAGGTCGTGGGCTGGGTTCATTCGTCCGGTGCACCGCCGGCAGGTGTTTTCTGGCCGCAACGGTAGAGGGTTTTGCCCGTACTCCAATATCATGAATGCGGGAGACCTTGGAGAGTGCGCAGCCCGTCACGAGTCGGTTGCTACTTTGCGGCACGACGATCATCTCGCTGTTGCAGATATCCGCTACTTCCACTTGCGGGTTGCGCACCGAATAACTTCCGACAGCGTGCCTTCATCGGATACGCAAGTAATCCTTGCGGTAGAGATCAGAGCTTCTCGGTTTACTCCGTTGTCGATGTCAAGAATGCACTCTTATTCCAAAGTATTTAAAACTTTCCCGCCAGTATCTCCCTCAACCACTCTCGGTCGCCATAATTATCGTAGCCGTGAAAGTCCGGTGTCTGCGCAACGCTGAGGTCGAGTCTTTATGTCTAATGAAACTGAAGAGCTAATCGAAGCTCCCCATGGGGAGGCCAAGTCACACGACTCGGTGCTTAACGAAGCCAACTCAGGGAAAGCAGCGCTGGTCGACGAACAAAAAGAGTACAGTGATTACCTTAAAGCTGGTGGTAAGAGTGGCATAACTGAGGAATTCGGCAAACCTGTATTGCTAGATCATGCTGAACGCACTGGAGTCGCCGCTACTGGCGATCGGGCAGCCAAGCCTGCTGACGGGGGTGACCACAATGTAATTGCCGACACCGCTACGGCAATTGTTAATGGGGTTGGCGTAATGCTTCAAGAAGCTACCCATGCGGTAGTCGATACTGTCGGCAGGGCGCTTGGAGCATTTGCCAACTGGTTCGGAGGCGGAGATCACGCCGACGCTCCGGAGCCTGTCTCGCCTGGCGACTTAAAAATGCCGCCACCAGTGACAGCAAAGCCACCTTATCTCGGGGAGGGGCTTAAAATAGATTTGCCTGCGACGATTGCAACAGGAGCTGCGGGCGATACGCTAGACAGTATAGCTTTGAAGACTTTGCCACCAGGGACAACGCCCGATGTGCTCGAGCAGTACAAAAAGGAGATCGCTCAGGTAAACGAACTCGATCTAGCGAAACCGGGCAACCTGGACGGAAAGCAGCTGTGTCTACCCGGTCATGCCACCGACGGCTCACTGTCTATTCTTGATGCAAACCAACGTACAACCACCAGAAGAGCCGATGGTTCCGAAACAACAGTGGATGCCGACAGCCGCATGTACGAAAGAAAGCCCGATGGTGCTGGAGGATTTAAGGAAACGCATAGTGGTCCTCGCCCGGAAGACGCTTTTGAATTAACCACAACTAAAGACGGAAAACTGCTAATTGCAGACAAGCCGGGAGACACTCCACGAGAGGTGAAACCTGCAAGCGAGCTGGTGAACGTTGAGCGACGAAAATTAGAAAATCTGGCTGAGGAAAAGATAGCAGATCCGGAAAAGCGGGCAAAATTTAAAGCCGATATGCTGCGCTTCGAAGAACGCGCAGCAAAAGAGAATCCGGCCATCAGCGCCAGCGAGATCAGCAAAACTTATCGACAGGCGGAAAGGCTTCTTAGCGCCACGGGAAACAAACCCCTCAAGGAGGCGGAGCGTCTCAATGTAGCTGAGCAAGCTATGAGCCAGTGTGCCAGACCTACATCGATAGATCAGGGCGGTCACGAAACATGCAATATGACGACAGTGGAGTGCAAGACTTATACAGATCACCCTGCTGCAGCAATGAAGTTGGTGACCGACGTTGCGACCACTGGCGAGTATACCGGCACTGATGGCACACACGTCAAAATAAACCCTGCGGCTGCTGATGCGGAATCGAAGGAGAATCCGCCAGCCGACGGCGACAGGAGTCATGCAAGCCTGATCTTTCAGGTTACGGCAGTCAACCTCTATTATCAGCAGCAGCCGTTAGAGTATACCGATGCACGGGGACTGACGCGGTATGTTCCTCCCGGTAAGGTGGAGTATAAACAAGTTCCGGATAAGCCCGGGACCGTGCCTCCGTCCGGGGGAGAGAGGCTCATTGATCACACAACTGATCCGCCGACCACAATAATGAAGGATTGGGTCAAGAAAATTCCAGAAGATTCGCCTTCCATAGATGATAGAGCGATGGTTGATGTGCCGGTCATCATCACTGGAAAACACGACACCGTCATGATCGCCAATGAACACGATGCCAATGCCCCCGGGGTTACAACTTTCAAGACCGAAGAGGAAATGAAAGATGCTATTAAGCAGGCGAAAGATGAAAATAAAATGCCTGTTATCTTTAAGGTGCACAGCGGGCAGGAGCCGTTTTTCCATGATTCAGGCGATGGAAAAGCGGGCGGTAGCGGCGGCTGGCATGTTGTGACCATCACTGATTATGATCCGAAAACAGGAAAAGCAAAAGTTGACAATCAGTGGGGCTCAAGTTCCGATCACTTGAAGGATGGAGTATCTGCTCGCGATCTCTTTTTGGCTTCGCGCGATCCCGCAGAAAAGGACACTCAAGGGGCCTGGTACAAGCCGTGGGATGGTACGAAGGAAGTTAATGCGACCATTAGCGAATTGCAGAAAGACGTTGATTCGAATCGCGCTCACAACAAGATAGACACGGAAAAGGAATTAGACTTGATCCGCCTTAAGCACGAGTATGGTGGCATGAGCAATGCGGACTTTGTCAAACAGTTGGGGCAGACTATTGATGAGTCTGGTGCGCGATGGACTAAACAGAGAGCGGACCACACTTTTGATTCGAAGGAATACGACAGCGCTCAATCAAAATTAAACGATATGGTTGGCACACTTTCTCCATCAAGGCGCATTGACATGGTCAACAAGATGCACGCGCAGACCATGATCGATGACGCTACCTTTAGTGACAAACTAGGGGATACCACAGCGGAATTCTTTGCCAGTAAGCACGGCGATGAAGAGGCTGGCGCATATATGACAAAGCTAAAGGGGATGACCGATGCGATGCCCCCGGCGGAGCAAGCTAAGTTCTACGATACGGCTAATGATAATGCAGACGCGAAGACCAGGCTGGAGCTGCTGGAGTTTGAGAACAAGTCCGGCGCCATAAGTGACTCT
This sequence comes from Candidatus Obscuribacterales bacterium, assembly GCA_021732565.1. Lineage (GTDB taxonomy): Bacteria > Cyanobacteriota > Vampirovibrionia > Obscuribacterales > Obscuribacteraceae > JAKFUT01. The sequence goes on along the minus strand of JAKFUT010000138.1, from coordinate 18,873 downwards.
AAGTGTGACGACGCAATTGCTCGCACGGTCGAGGATTATATGAAGGTGAAGGCTCCCGCTGCGGAAGTTTCAGCGTTCGCCAAGCGATTCTGGACCGTGATGAATTCGCTTCCGGAAACTCGTCGAAACGGCATCGTGAAAAAAATACCGATCGCTCCTGCTCGGGTGTAGCCTCATGCACCGCAAACGCTAAGCGAGTAATTCAGAACCAAGAAGCATGCTAGCTAGTTCCAAACAGTATTCGGAGGTTCTCGATTTGCTGCAAGGGTTATCGTTGTATTTCTTGGCAAGGGTCAGGAAGGTCTCTCTTAGCATCCATCCTGAATTCTGTAATCTCAGAAATCCTGATTCCAGCGATTCTGATATGCCTGGCCCGAGATCAGGATTTCTGCATCTATCCCCGGATGATTTTAGAAATTTGTCGTCTTAATGGCACCAGAGAGCACGTCAATTTATGAAAGAAAAGAAAACGAATCACCACGAGGTACTTGGTACCTGATTTCTCCCAAATGGAGATTCAGTGGTCCTTTCAGCGGGAGGAAAATACTTCCACTTGTGGGGAACCAACTACAGAATATGTACGCCATACCATATGGGAGTACCTCGGGAAGTCTTGCCATGTCAGATGCAATAGACATTGAAATTGAACGAAGCAAGAAAGAGCTTTTCGGTCTGGCGAAGATTCTGATGAAGCGTGGTCGCCTGGACGAAGCTTACCGAGCACTGAATGCGTACTATGCGCTTGTGGGTAACAAGAAAGAAGGGGCGAGATTTGAGATGGATTGCCCCCGTGCAGAAGCTCCAGCTCAAAGGCTTCCCCGGAACAAGCCGCCGGAGTTGTAGAGAGTTAAGCCCGCGCATCGCGTTATCCACTCTACTATGCTTGTCCGCCGACTGATTGCTCAATCACGGCAGCAAGATGCTCCAGAGTACTCGGGTAGTCTTTGCCGATAAAGATGCCGCATTCCAGCGCCTCGACATTGGCGCAAAGATTCGAATTCACTGGCGATATGGAGACTGTGGCAGAATAGCTTTTCGCCTCAGGTGCTCTTCAAATAGCGCTCGACTATCGGCCCTAGCTGATCAATCTGGACTGGCTTTATTAGTGCATCGTCCATGCCGGAATCTATGCATCTTTGTCTATCCAACGCGGATGTCACTGCGATAATACCGATGGATTGTTCGTCTGCTAGCGAAGAAGCGCGAATAGCGATTGCAGCCGCATACCCGTCCATGTCTGGCATGGCAATATCCATGAAGATTAGCCTGTAGTTCTTTTCCGTGACTTTCTTCAAAGCTTCTCGGCCGGTCGAGGCAACATCACTTTTAATTCCAATCTTTTCTAACTGCATCATCAGTGCATTTGCCGAGATCGTGTCGTCGTCGACTACCAGGACTTCCGTATTCATAGATGCTGTCACGATTTCGCTCTTTTCTCTATTCGTACCAATTCTCAGCGCCAATTATCGAGGCAAAATGGCTGCCTGCGCCGACTAACAACTTGCCGTCATTCAGGCAGACAGGTGCTTCAGTTTCTAACCTGTGCGTCCACCGCAATGGGCCGCGCCCTTCAGGCACGCATCAATCATGTCATTGATTGTGTCTCTCACATCCGAGGGGTAGATCAACCAATATGTGTCAAAGCTGCCTCTTACCAACGCTTCAATGGTCGGCGAAATCGATGATAATTCGGCGACCTCTCCTCGGTCTGTTCGAACTAGAATGTTTGTTTGCGGATGTTTTGCATCAGGCCGATAAAAATCGTAAGGGCGCAGACCTGTTGTTTCGATAGCCACATAGTAGTCCGGGTCTCGATCCGTAGCCGCTACGATTTCCTTTGCTTTCTGTTTCATCGCATTGACATCATCGATGCACAGCCAGGGTAGTTTTGTAGCATTGAACAGTTGCCGGTTAAGGAACCGGCTCGCCAGATCTTTCAATATCTCGTCTTTATCGTTGGCCCAACGTTTTATATGATAGGTCATCTGAATATCATCGAGGAACAAAAATTCCTCGACGCTGAGATTTTCGCCAGAAAGCCACCTGTTCGTTTGCTCGTCAATGAATGACACCGTGTCTTTCAGCAGCCGTGCTCGCTTGATGATTCTACTGAGAAGGGCACGTGCAGCCAGGTTCTTTCTATGATAATAAACTTGCTGGTACATCGACGAACGTGCGAAGAGGTAATCTTCCACCGCCGCTTGTCCTTTCTCGCCCACTACGATCATACAGTCGTTTTCGTGATCTATTTCCAGCGAAGAAAGAATTCGATGCAGCGCGAATAAACCATAGGCGGTGCCGGTGAGATAGCTGTCTCTGAGCAGGTAATCAAATCGATCGCAATCTAGTTGGCTTGAAACGATGTGAGTAATGAAGTGAGGCGTGCGCTCTTTCTTGAGTATTCCGGCAATCCAGGCGGGAAACTCAGGGTCGAATCGAGTTAAGACTTCGTTTACAGCAGTGTCTGCAAGAACAATTTTGCAAGACCAGTCTTCATGATCGTACCCGAGAATTTTTTCCGTTACATGGCTATAAGGACCGTGTCCCACATCGTGAAGAAGTGCTGTAGCGAGGATCAGCGGTCGAAACTCCCGGATCTCTGGAGATTTGTCTGCGAGAAATTCTATAAGCTGGGATGCGATGTACATGACACCGACAGAATGAGTGAAGCGTGATCCCTCGGCTCCCTGGAACGTGAAATTAGATACGCCAAGCTGGTGAATTCGCCGCATGCGCTGAAATTCCGGCGTATCAATCAGATCAATAATGAGTCGGTCCGCAGTGTTGTGGCGGTCAAGCACTATGTCATGATGAACCGGATCGAGGTAGCTTCGTTTTCTCGGTGGTACTCTTGTTTGCATCTGCAGAATCCGCCGTGGATTGGCTTGCGAAGGACTTTGTAGGCTTTATGCCATCTTGGAAACTGAATCTAATCGTGGTATCAGAAAATAGTACCAAGTCTTCGTCAACCAGGGCTCGTGGTCGTGCAGGTTCTCATCAGATCTACAGAAATAGGGGGCATGACCCGGCAACAAAGCTAACGAGTATCCCGCATTCACCGGGAAGGAACCAGATTACGATGCGTTTTGCAAGGCGACGGAAATCGTCAATGGCGCTGCCCGCTAAATAGTTATTTGGAGCGTGCCTGAACCTTCTCCTTCACTTCAGCCAGGGCTGTGGCTGTATCTAAAGGTTTGGTGTTTCTGATGTTGGCAAAGCCGCCCTCCATGGTTTTCGTCGCGGAGACCTTCCCCTCGGTGCTCAGATGCAAAGCCTTTGTGATAAAAATCGGACATGACACGGGAAGTTCTTCGTAATGGTAAATCACTTCCATGGAACCGTCTTTCCCGACCCTTGCGTTGATACCATATTTTTCGCTAAGCAGCGACTTGAGCAGAGTCGCTCCATATTTATTTTTCTCAAGCCCATCAAGCAAAGCTTTCAAGTCTTTCAGATTGCCGTCTTCTAGAGCCTTGGCCGCAAAGCTCAGTTTTTCCTTGGCCATTTCGAAGGCTCTCAGAGCGGCCGTTTCATCATTCGTTTCGGCCTTCAATGATTCAAACAAACGATTCGTTTTCGGAAACTCCTCTTTCTTTGCTGACAAGGAAGATAGCAAAGCATTGGTCGATTCTAGCCCATACACGGTCAATTCGGGTGAGGTTGTTCCTGTGCAATATTTTTCTTGCACGTTAATCAACTCATCCCATACCGACTTCATATCAACAGGCAGTTTTTCTTTTCGGTCAAACTCTTGATTCTTTTCTGTTGTTAAGTTTTCCAATGGTGAAGCCCTCCTTCCTCGTTCGATCTTCAGCCGACAAGGCGACTACCTCAATGTACCTGACGACAGCAATTAATGTGTTAAAGGGTCAGTGAATTAAGCACCGTTTAGTGTACGTACTTTCCCCACTGAATAACGGCAGCCGGATTTTATTACTCGCGGAGATCTAAGGGAATCAGCCTCTTGTTCATTGGGATTGCGGTGGGACCGGGAGTTAAGTGAATGGAACTTCCCACCCCTGTCCGGTGAAGCTGAGTTCAATGAACTTTCGAGGCTGAGGGCCTTGATTGAGAAGTCGCCAAACGATTGTTCCCCGGGCCAATCTCCATGAATTGGTTCAATCGGCGAGATTCTGATGAGAATTTGATTCTACTGTATGTCACACAAACCAACACGGTTTGCCGGCAATCAGAAGTCTGAATCTTTCGGGTATCGAACAGGTCAAGGAGCATGACAATGACAAAGGTAGTTTCACGCAACAAAACAGCTATACGTTCAGACCGTGGACAAGCCATTGCCGAGGGCGCTGTTATTGGGATTTTTATGACTATCCTCAGCACGCTTTTATTATTGCTCTTACTTAATACAGCGATTTTGGGCGGGTACGACTACAAGTTGCGCATTGTGGCGACGGAAGCTGCTCGCAATATTGATTCTTCCAGATTTTGGCTTGGTATGCCCAGAGACGATTACAACGAGGTCTCGGCAAAAGGTAACGCGCGAGTGCTGGCAGATTCGTTACTGGATGCACTGGGATTACCGCATACCACCACATTTGAAATCACCACCACTGATGCCAGTGTTGGGGGAAGAATAGTTCCCATAACCAGAGTCGACATGTCTGTTAACGGTTTGAAAACAGTGGGCGGGTTCTTTCCGCCTTTTGTTGAACTGAGAGCATGTGGGGTATCTTGCGATAGCGCCGTGCCGCCATATGCTACTGCTGTGTTAACTTGCATCGATCCTAACAACCCTAACCTTGGCAAGGCGATTGAAGTGCCTGCCTATTGTGCCTTCAATCACAATGGTTATTCGTATAGTCCTAACGCCTCTCCGTTTGCCCATAACCCGAAAGGTTTTACTGGTGCCACCACCAGGGTATTCATGAACTTCCAGAAGTATCCGCAGCCTTATAAAATTGTTCGACTGAATCAAGGGGGAAGTTCTGAGGGACCGCAAACGCAAATGCCGTTCTAGCTGTGCGCCCACGTATTCATGGTGCCTGATGACGCTCGATTGTCCGCACATGAATCAGTGGCGATTATGCACCTGACATTGGAACATTCAATTTGGGCACAAACGGACCAGCCTGCTTTCTTTCGAATGAAACCAGGATTTTTACGTCAGAAAGAAGGTTGTAACTACCGTATTCCTGCTGAAGCGAAATATGCTAAGAATGAATTGATTCAGTCCTTGGCAGAGTTGAACGTTGAGACGGAGTAAGAAGTAGTATGCCCGTGATTAGCTGTGAATTCGGGTTTGAAGCACATCCACACGAAGATGACGTGCATTGGAACGCTGGACTGGTTGAAGAAGCCGATGCACATGATAACCCGGATAAACTGTTTGAAGTGCAATGCCGCATGCTCGCACATGCGAGAAAACATTTCCCTGCAGATGATCCATGTATTTTACACGTGCTACTGGATTTAAGTTATACGTCCATCGCCAAGAGCCGTTATGGTGAAAGCATTCCCTATGCAACCGAAGCACTGTCGCTGCTAGAGAGGTCTGCGGGCAAAGAACATCCCTGCCATCTTGCTTTGTGCATCATCATTGCATGCGGCTATCGCGAGTTGCAGAATCCTGCAGGGAAAGTCTATCTTCAAAACGGATTGAGCACGGCGAAGGCTTTGGGAGCAGATGAAAAATCCATCCGTTTGGTGGAGCATCAGCTCGACAACTATGACGACTATCGATTCGATCAAGATCAATGGCAAGAACGTGCATCGCGATACAGCGAAGCAAATCCTGCGGAAACACGCACTACAATTAGCCGACTGAGCAAACTAATTGAATGTGACTCGAGTGATTGGCTTTCAGTCTACTTTCGTGGTAGCAAGTACTTTACTTTAGGTGAAGAAGATCTTGCCTTGTCGGATTTCAATGAGGTGATAGAACTGTGCCCTGATGAACCTTGCGGTTATTCCGCCAAAGCTCGCGTATTGCGCAGTCTGAAACAATATGAAGACGCCCTGGTTCAAATTACTCTGGCGATAGAGCGAAAGTCTGATCCAAACGGTAAAGGCCCTGCCAAAAAGCCGGTTGGCGCTGATTACAACTACGCGCTTGAGAATGAAAATCAATGGCGCTATTTGTTGACAGAACGTGCTTCCATTAACGAGATTCTCAATCGGACGGCAGACGCGATTCAAGATCTGAACACTCTTCTTGACGCTCCTGAAGGACGGGAGCTGCTCTGGTTTTTCAACACTAGGGCAGATTTGCACGAAAAGCTCGGCAATTTGGCCTTGGCAGAGGCCGATCGTGAAACGTATGCGAGGCTTTCCCGCGAATTACATGAAAGGGTCGAGAAGAATAAATCGGCAGAGCCCAAAGGGGATGTCTGGGGACCCTTGATTGGGCAACGTTCCGTCTGCGAGTTCAAACCTGGCCTCGTACACTTTTCGAACGTCGAAAAGGCGCTAGACGAAGTAAGAAGATACACTCATGTGATCGATGCCATGCCTGATGATGCCAATGCCTTCTTTCACAGAGCGCACGCATACTCGTATACTGGCGATCGATTCGCGGCGATAAACGACTTCAGAAGATTGGTGGAGTTACAACCTAAGTTTCCTGACGGTTATATTGAATTGGCGAAGTTATTTCTTGCCACGAATCAGTACGCCGAGGTGATACCAGTGGTAGGTGAAAAGTTATTGCACTGTGGCCAGGATGGTGATTCTCTGCTGCTTCGCGCAGAAGCACATGAAGGTCTTGGTCAGTTGGACCGGGCGCTCGAAGATATGGATTCAGCTTTTCCCTTGCTCACGTCCTGGGGGAAATACGGGTTCAAGGAGAAAAGAGGCTACTTGCTTGAAAAAATGGGAAAGCTGGATTTGGCTGCAGTAGATAAGCAGTTGCTTGTCGATGAAGAACTGACAAAAAAAGATCGGCTGGACCTCAGAGCAAACGCTCCTCAGATGGCGATTCGACACTGGGCCTTTATGAATCTGGAAGGCGAGCTGCATCTCACGCCCCATATAGATACCTGCAATGTGTTCTCCGAAGGGCTGGCTTCGGCTCGTCGTCAAGACGGCTTCATGACCGGCTATCTGGACATGACCATGAAGTGGGCAATCAGACCGCAGTTCGGGTCGGCCGGCATGTTCTGTGACGGGTTGGCCTGTGTGTCGTTTGGACCGTTCAGCACAGGTAGACTATCGGGCTTCATCAACAAAGCAGGAGACGTTGTAATCGCGCCGAAGTATGCCACAGCATTTTCTTTCCGTAACGGATACTGCATTGTTTACTTGCCCAAGATTGGCGCGGCACGTTCTATGGGATTGATTGATACCGGAGGTGTTGAGGTAATTCCACCCGAATATGATGACGTCAATCAGTTCTGCGGCGATCTAGCCAGGGTCAAGAAGAACGATAAGTATGGTTACTACAACAAAGCCGGCGTGTGTGTCGTGCATCCGCAATTTACGGACGCCGGTGATCTGTGCAAAGATCGCGCCCCTGTAAAAGTTTCAGATCAATGGGGATTCATTGATGGCAGTGGAAAAATGGTGATTGAACCGCAATTCAGCGAAGCATCCCAGTTCCTATGTGGACTATCTATTGTAACCACTACCCAAGGTGGTACTGGCGCCATCAATGTCGACGGTAAATTCGCGATTGAGCCACGTTTTCAAAGCATGGGCGGTTTTTCGGAGGAGCTGGCATTTGCCCTGGTGGACGACAAGTTTGCAATTATAGATAAGGACGGCTCTATAATCGGCACGCCGGAGTTCGATAACGTTAACTGGTTTACTCGCGGTATGGCGGCTGTCGAGATTGGCGGTAAGTGGGGTTTTGTTGACGCTACGGGCGGTATCATCCTGGCTCCGCAATTTGATGAGGTTCGAGAGCCATTCTGGCGTTCGGATGGCGTCGCCGTAGCCGTGCGTTCTGACGATAAGTGGGGTTTTGTTCTTCGCGGTTCTCACAGGGTAATAACGCCGCAATTCGATGAAGTTCGAGACTTCTATGAAGGGCTCGCTGCAGTGCGGATCGGTGAGAAGGCGGGAGGTAAGTGGGGGTTCATCAATGTGGAAGGCATTTTCGTATGCTTCCCCCGATTTGATTATGTCAGCAATGTATACGAGGGACTCGCTCAAGTTGGTTCATTCGACGGCTTGTAATCCATCGCACAAAAATCATAGCCAATCTTTCAGAGTCTGGGACGCACTCGTTGCCGAATTGCTTGCAAATCCTCACCGATTTTTTCAGAACTCCGTTGAGTTCGTCCTTTGGTTTCTCCATTGCTGCTTCTTTGTCTGTTGCTTTGTCGAACTCTTTGACTGCGTCCTCAGGAGGCATCTCCGTGGCGGTACGCGGTTCGGGCGCATCTTTCTTCGGCTACAGTCTTCAGTCGTGAAACCACCATTGAAGTGAATCCTAACTTTTAGATAGGTGATTTCGGCACAACGGTTCGCCAGGAGGATTCCGTGCTCGAAAGAGTGGAAGATTCTGCGCATCAACAGCATGTCGTGTAGGTTTGCCAAGTTGAATTTACGAAAAGACGACTGAAATCTGGTGTAAGATGGGCAAAGTAAGTTGCTGGCGCCGGATGCATTTTAGATGGTAAGTACACTGTTCTTTGATGGTTGGACGAGTGCAGTTTGGTATCTGATTGTAGCCTGGGTTCTTTGTGTGTTGCTGTCAGGTTGCGGCAACAATGCTGATCATCAGCACGCCTGGGAATCTCTCAGTCTTGCGGGAGCCCACCGCATCGGCACGGAAAATGGCCAGGCTGCAACTTTATTCGAACAAGCCCTGGTCGAAGCAAAGCACTTTGGTCCTCATGATTTACGACCTGTCTTTACACTAAACTCTCTTGGAGAGGTCCGCCTCCGGCAAGGAGACCTTGAAGCCGCGCGCCAGTCTTTCCATAATGCACAGGTGCTCATTGATTCGGAACAGCGCGAAAACTCGAATCGTCCTGACACCGAAACACTCAGAGCGGAGCAAGTTAAGACCCTGGCCGGTCTCAGCCGAATTGCTGAAGAGACAAACAATCCTGCCGAAGAAAGAACGCTGCTATACGAGCTGCTACACATATTGCAGCAGCCGGCGTTTCAAGAGTCCTACACAGCATTGTGCCAAACTACCATTGAGCAGGTGAGAGAGAAGCTCGCCCGTATATCGAAGCAATCTGAACCGCCAAAGCCTCAAAGTGATTCTTTGAAGATGTCGGGCCAGCCCGCCTATTCGCGAGTCGAATCAAAGCGCTTGATCGCCAAGATCAAAACGGCGCAACTACTTCATGATGGAAGGCGATTCGGCGAAGCCAGTGCGATTTATAGATCCATTTTGAGCTCGGCCCCGATAAACGATGTGGTTGCAGGCGCTGCAGCCGTGGAGTTAAGCGAGCTCGCTCAACAATTCTTCGACGGTGGCGAGTATCAGCAAGCCGGGGTATGCTATGCGGCGGTGTTGAACTTTCGCGAGCGCAAACTCGGCCAGAACAGTCCCGATCTGCGTGCTACTTTGCTGGGGTTGCTAAACGCCTGCAGTCATACTCATAACGTGACGCTCGTTCTTGCCTCTGCGGGTAAACTCGATAAAGTGCTGCACGCTGGAATTCCATATATAGTAATTGATCGTCATTTGCAAGCGGTGGCTGATGCTTATGTGGGCGCGCACCACTATTCGCAAGCACTGAAATTATACGAAGAAGTTGTTTCAGATGGTGGTGCAACTGGAATAACTTCCCGCAGAGTGATAGCGGAATGTTGTATGGGAGCGGCTTGTTGTTATCGCAATCTCGGGTCTTATGAGCAGGCGTTGAAGTGTGATCGTCGTGCGTTAGAGATGATTAACGGGTTTAGTGGCGTGCCAGATGAGTATAGGAGTCGATGCCTTATAGCGGTGGCAAACGATTCGGCTGGACTAAATCGAACGGACGAGAGCTTGGCGTTATTGATGCAGGATATTGATACGACGGAACGAGTGAAAGGAAAGTTGGATCCGAACTATGTGTCGATCTGTGTCGAACTCGGTATAGCTCTGCGGCAGCAGCGACGGTTTGATGAATCGGAGAGGTACTTGCGCAAAGCACTAGCCTTGAGAGAGACCGGGTCTAACATAATGTCGACATGCAATGTAGTGAAGAATCTTGCTTGTACGTATTTGTTCGAATTGAAATTTGATGAATGCATTTCACTTCTGGAGCCGAGAGTAAAAGGCTTTTCCGATATGCAACCCGATAGATGTCAGATCGAACTGCTTCGTAGTTTAGGGGCTGCATATGGCGCAAAGAAAGTGCCGGATAAGGCAGAACGGTGCCTTCGTTCTGCCATTAAGGCAAGCGAAGCCTTGCGCAAATCTATCGAGCCTGTCGACCAGAAAGCCTTGCGAGAGTGCTATGTTTCTTACGGCTTTGCGGTATCTAATTTGTATGAACTACTGATGAACGAGCGCCGGGAGCGAGAAGCCGAATCTATTGTGCAGCAATTTCGCCGGAGTTGGAAAGCTGCCGGTTGCCCGAAGATTACCCATATAGAATTACGAACCGGCGACAAGACACAGTCTCTTATCTAGGGAGCACGAAGAAAAAAATGCTGCCTTTAGGCTCTTCGCTGCGAACCCCGATAGTGCCACCGTGTCCCTCTATGATCTGTTTACAGATGGTCAAGCCGAGCCCCGTTGTATTTGCTTCGATCTTCTCAGAGACCTGTTCAAATCGATCAAATATAGCCGCTAGTTTTGACTCGGGTATTCCCGGACCTTGATCGCAAACGCGTACCTCAACAGATTCGGCTGTCACAATTGTATCGATTGCAATGGTGCCATTCGGTGGAGAAAATCTTACAGCATTGGCCAGCAAATTCACCAGTACTTGTTCAAGACGAGCAGGATCTGCAAAGACCTCGACTGATCTTCCCTCCGCGGTAAAAGTGAGCGCTTTTGACTCGGCCAGTGCTTTTGCTGTATCGACAGATCGCTCTACAATGGGCGCCAACAAGACGCTCTCAAAATTCAGGGTAAGTTTGCCCGCTTCCATTTTGTGAATTTGAAGTATCTCATTGATTAATGCGATTAACCTGATTGCATTTAGCTCTGCCGCGCGGATGCGTCCTGTGACATAATCCGACTGTGGTCCATACGCGCCGGATGAAAGCAAGGTGAGTGTTGCCTGGATTGCACTGAGGGGTGAGCGCAATTCGTGACTGATGATAGACAAAAACTCTTTTTGCGCCTGTTCTGCTGTCCGCAGGGAATCGGCCATGTCGTGGAAAACCTGGTCAAGGCGGGCTATTTCATCGTGTCCTGCTGAAACGGGATGCAACGGTTGTTTCTTTGTAAGCAAGACGGTGTTGTCTACCATCACGTCGAGACGGGATGTGATACTGCGTGTAAATAGCATTACCAGTGCAATCGTAATCGCCACATTCAATGCAACTCCGGCATAGGTCAAATTCTCCAGTTGGCGCCGCAGTTGCACCTCTTGCTTGGAACCAAACTCGGCTATTTTGCGCTCTCGGTCAACAAAAGCCTGCAGTTCGGACATCAGCTCACTCGATACTTGAAGAGTCTCCTGATGCAGTTCATAGCCGCTAATAAATGCCAGAGATCTGTTTCCTTCCTCAATTAGTTTTGCGCTTCTCTGAAGAATATACAGAGCCTTGTTAGAGGATTTTTCAATTTTGGAAAAAGTTACCGAGTCGTCGGGATTTGAAATTGCTATCGAGCGCACAAGTTCTACCTGGTGCGGAATCTCCTCACAGCGACGCTTATATATAGCGAGGAACGAGTCGCCTTTGTGAGCTGCAAGAGCGAGAAGCGAAACGCTAGCGTCATAGAAGAGCTTCATCAGCTCATTGGATTCTGTTATCAGTGCTTTCGCGTGTTCGTTTCGCCAGTTTTGATGCTCTGCCTGATGCAGCAACTGAGCATGGACTCCAAACAAGCCGAGTTCCAGGGCTAACGACAGTGAAGCAAAGAGGATACCCTTCTGTGCCAGCTTCAATTTTTTGCTCCAGGGGTAGATCCGTGTTCGACTCATATTAACATGCAGGAGTGCTGTCGGATGCCTGAGTCGTTGTGGCAATGGCAGTTGCGGACTTTAGAATAACGAACTTCAGACTTGTGGCATGATTCCTGGTAAGGTTGTAGGACTGGAAAGTTTTTTTGCAGGACCAGTTCAGCAAAGGGGTAGGTGCATGAATGATTCCGGTTCTCAAGGCGGATATTGAAAGGCGGAAGCGGGCCATGAATTCTCTTCGGTGTCAGCTCCGAGCTGTTTTAGGCTGTTCCTGAACGCAAACGGCAGCCCGAGAATTCTAATGATGGCTGCATTGGCTGGCTGCATTTACTCCTGTTTGTGATGAAGCAGAAATCAACCGGCTTGCTAACGATACTTTGGGTAGGGTGGTGTTTCTAGTTAACGTGTAGGCGATTGATTTTCGAACGGGAGGAGTAATGACCAAAATACTTCTTGTGGAAGACGATAAAGATTTTGCTACGGCTCTAAGTGATTGGCTTAAGTCCGAACACACTGTTGAGGCTACTCATGATGGAGCTGAGGCTTTTGAACTTCTGAAGCAGTACAAGTATGACGTGATAATTCTAGATTGGGAGGTTCCCAACAAGTCGGGTATCGATATATGCAATGACTTTCGTAATGCAGGAGGAGCTACACCGATTCTAATGCTCACCGGACGCTCTGATCTAGCGCAGAAAGAAGAAGGTTTGAACCTTGGTGCCGATGATTACGTTACCAAACCTGCCCAGTTGAGAGAGATCTCGGCTCGTGTGCGGGCGCTCATCAGACGCGCAGCAGGAATGACAAGCAATCTGTTAAAAATTCGTGATTTAGAAATTGACCCCAATGCACATACAGTTAAGAAATCCGGTAAACAGATTGCTTTGTTGCCCCGTGAGTTCGCCGTCATTGAATACCTTGTTCGTCATCGTCAGACGGTATTTAGTGCTGAGGAACTATTGCGATGCGTGTGGAGTTCAGACGTGGACGCTTCACCACATACGGTGGCATCATGCATTAACCGATTGCGCAATAAGATTGATACCGCCGGAGAACCTTCCATCATTCGAACAATATACAGCGTCGGTTACGTAGTCGACTGAGCGAACTGCCGCCAGGTGGTGTTGATCGCTTTGCGAGAGTGCATTGTGCCACCGTTGGCAGCGTCTAGTCGATTCTATCGCGAATTATGCAGTCACCGCAGGCTCGGGTACTTCCTGCTTGCCAGTTCCCATCACCTTCTTGTCGCCGATTACGGTTCTGCCCCGTGTTCCCTTTTCTTCTGAGCGGCCAGTGCTTTTAGTTGAGCCGCTACATCGTCTTTGTCTTTCTGCGACACGTCTAAGGCGGCTGCTAATTTGAAATTGCATTCTGCTTCATCTAGCTTTCCTTCGCTCTTCAATAGCAGGGCCAGGTTGAATATGGCGTCGAAATAGTCGGGCTTAATTTGAACAGCTTTACGGTAAATGACTTCGGCCAGATCAAATTGTTCGAGATCTTCGTAAACTACAGCGAGTGAATACCATGCGTCGTAGAGCTTCGGTTCAAGTTTGATTGCTGTTTGAAATTCCTTTACAGCTTCATCAACTTTCTTTTGCTCGTAAAGAACTTTTCCCAGATCAAAATGTGTAACGGCAAAGTGCGGGTAAATTTCGATTGACTCGCGATATTCCGCTTCGGCTTCAGCGAGTTTGCCGTTCTTGGCCAGAACCAGCCCGTTGCGCAGATTCACCTTGGATTTCTCGAATGCTTCTTTCGTGCCTTTTCCCGGAAACTCCTTGCTATAGGTATCTGCAATCGACGGTATTGTGCCGCTGACCACCAGTAGTATCAGTAATGCCACACTGCACAAAATTGACTTCACGGCAACGTCCTCCAGGATCGCACTCAATCTTACACCATGGAGCCGGCGCCTCCGTGGAGACTGTGCATTAGGCAGCATCAACGGTCCGCATCAAACCACGATGCATTATCCGACGAGATTCACCCGTTTGGTAGCCCCACCGGGGGGAACATAAGGATCGAGCGATGGGAGTCTTCGATCCGAGAAAACGGATTGTTAGAGGTTGTAACCCCCTATCTGGCAAGGAGGAATCGAATGGATCGCAAGGTACCAAGTAAGCAAACAACGATGTTCCTGACCTGTTGTGCGTTGTTGAGCGCATCGTGCATTCCATCGCTGGCTCAGGGCTCTCAGGACGGGTCTCAAGGCGGGCCACAGGGAGGGCAGGGCGGGCCGCCACAACGCCGAATGGGTGGTCCACATGGTGGACAAAGCGGGCCCGACGGACCGCAAGGTGGTCCTCCGTCAGGGATGCGACCCCGGGGAACGGGGTTCGGAAGGAAGTTACAAGAAGAAAGAGCAGCAATTCGACAGGGTGTTCAAAACGGCACCATATCTCCAGAGAAGGCGCAGCAGCTCCGCCAAAATGTCGCTGGAATCGCACAACAGGCCGCGGCGGCTCGAGCACAAAATGGCGGGCAGCTCAATCCGAATCAAATCAAGCAGTTTAAGAATGAACTCCGACAAACCAAGGAAATGGTCCAATCCACAGCCGGGTCGGGAACAAGCGTGGTTGAATCGCCTCGCGAAGCTCCGCTCACTGGTCCCCGGTGGACTCCCGGACCAGATGGAGCTCAGAATCCTGTGGCACTGAAGCATCAAATGAAAACAGAAGAGCGCCGCGAACTTAGACAGGAGCGGCAGGCCACCGAGCAGGTGCAAGAGCAACAGCAAATGGACTACCAAAAGCAGATGACTCAAAAGCTGGGTCAGCAGCGCAAGACCATTCTCGACGACAAGAAACAGGTCCAGAAGGAACGCAATCAGTACGGGGCGAACTAGTCGAGGAAGCTTTCAAATCGCTATGCCGTTTCGCTGAAGATTAACAATATGGCTCAAGAAAGCTCTTGTGGAAAATTTGAATGCACCTTTCTTCGGACACAATCTTCGGACAGGTTAGCGAGGACAAGCAACACCTTCGCTATCTGTTCGGGCCGACTGCGGTTTTCTGCTTGAATTCAAAGTACGTTTGAGCCGCCGCGAGCCGATCCATGTCAGGGCGAGTAGAAATGTGACCGTGCTGAACGACAGTAAGCAATATTCGCATGTGGCATGAATTACCGCTAGTTGCAAGTACAGCAAATAGCATGAGGCAACAAATGCTGCTGCTGCGGGCCACTTCAAGAATCGTCCCGACCGCGATGATCCCCTCATAGCCGCCAGGGCCAGTGTGATCATAAGTGCATAATATAATGCTCCGAACATAGACAGTGGCATATCGCCGATAGTACTGAATGGGCTGCTCAGCACTTCGTCGCAGCTGTTTTGGAGAGAACAACCAACGAATTGGCCGGCAAAGTGTTTGTAAGTCAAGTAAGATGCATCGATCAAGCCAATTGATGCGACCATCAACACCGGCCACAACCACGCTTTGTTTGTGGTTTTTGGTTGATACATCACTGTGCGCTCTCAAGCAGCTGATCCAGATTCGCCAATTCTGCGCCCGCGATTGCCCTTCCGTTCAGCACCACTGTCGGGGTTTCATGAATGCCTGCGGCATTGGCTGCAGAGATGTCGCTGGCAACTTTACCCCTGATACTTGGCGATTGCAGATCGGCTGTAAACTTCGAAATGTCTAAATCGAGACTCTTTGCGAACTGCACAAATGACCCGGTAGGGTCGCTGCTGTAGGCCCATTCTGCCTGGTTGGCATAAAGTTGGTCCTGCATCTGAGAAAGCTTGCCTTGCGATGCAGCAGCTTCCGCTGCATATGCGGCGGCCAATCCGTTTCTGTGTTTTGTCAGCGGGAAATTGCGAAACCGCAGCGATATCGCACTGCCATATTTTGCCTGAAGTCCTTTAATGGTGGACTCAAATCGTTTGCAAGTGGAGCATTGATAATCCGTATAGATCGTGAGCGCAGTTGATCCCGCCCGTTGAGCAGCGACTGCCGGATTGCTCTGTGTTGCTATGATGGCACCAGCGGAACCCATCAGAAGCAAAGCGACACAGGCGAGGCGATTGGGCAGATTCTTGAAATTAATTGCTGTTCCATGGTTCATCGCGTAATACCCTTTTGTAAACAGTCTCGCATTCATAGGCTTATTGACTCGCTTAGAACGTTTACAGTTCCAACTTCGATCGTGGCCGCGTAGCAATGAAGGGTGCTTTAGGCACATTCTCAACCGCAGGTTTGCTAGAGCAGCTGAGGCTGTGTATGGTTCATGCGATTCTTGACGGGGTTGCTTATTTTTGTGAAGCCTGCGTGTATACGTGGCTGAGTCCGAGGTAGATGTGTACGGATTCCAATCATCCAGGTTACCGATTTTCCGACCGGTGGTGCCGGCAACCATGCACTCGACCGCACCGGCTCAAACAGTCGCATTGCCAGTTCCTGCGCAAACGTAGCTGCAATCTTCGGCTTTGGCTTCAATGAGGATAATTGGCTATTTCATTTAAGATAAGATCGCATCGGATATCGGGCTCTGGAAGAGGCTCTGGTCAATCCTTCGTTTGTGATACCGGTAGCGTTCGATTGCAGATAGGGTTTGCCTTTCCAGGTGGATTGTTCGTTTTCGCTGGTGTTCTCGCGACGAATAGTTTCAAAATTTCGATTGATCTTAGAGAACAAAAAATGTTTCAGCGGATTCGATGACCGAAGATCATTGTGTCTGATTTCCGACCGCCAGTGCCAGCTGAAGAACTCTACCCCGGCCAGTGAAAGCCCGGTCTGCCAACATCATTACTGCAAATGCGCTGCGGCTCAATTTTTAGCGGACCGCTGCAGCTCGATTAGCGTTGTTGATTTCTGCAACAGTCACCGAATCTGGTGCATTCTTTTCGAATAGTGGAAGCACTAGTGAGAGCAAAGCACTGAAAATTGTCACTCCGAATACAGACCGTGATAGTTCGTGCATTTCCTGGAACGATTTATGTGCTGTTGGATCGGTGTTGATTACAGGTAGCAGTGCGGCCAGAGGTGGCACAATTGCCAGTGCGAATATGAATGCACTTACGATGCAGACTGTGCTTGTTGCATAGCGTGCCACCACTAATTTGGTCTTCTGGCTAGACAGAAGATCCAGGATCTCTGCAAGCAGAAGCGCTACTGCTCCACCGAGCGCTACTTTACTGAAGTGGATGAATATCGGCGCGTTAGTCGCAGCAGCTTCAGGCACCGCAATTCCCTTTGCTTGTGCCGCCTTAACGAGGACAATCGCCGCGAAGACAATTGCTGACGAGCCCCCGAAAAGTATCGCCAGAGATATCGTTCTCAGTAGTTTGCTTGTTATTTGCATGTTTTTCTGCCACTTTCGCTGTTTATTTTATTTACACTTTGCTGTCTTAATCATCGTCTACTCAGGGCGACACAGAGATAAGACTCTTCTCAGTGTCGCCCCGGTCTGCGATTTGTTCGATTCTTCGTTGGACCGCTTAACCTAAGCAGGTAGTTTTGTCCCTCAACCAGGCCTCACGGCGGGCACGTCGTCTGATTCCGTAAACAAAGGTTTTAGAGGGGTTCCGGTGAGTGTAGCCAGTTGTTCGTTGATCTGTTCCAGGTCTGCTTTCACGAAGCCGACCGAAGTCAATTTGAGCTGTCCATTCTTTCCTACGACAAAAACAGTTGGCACGTTGGTCAAACCGTAGTGGGTAGTGAAATTCAGCCTTTCATCGAGAAGCACGGGAAAGGTGCTTCCGTACGTTCGGGTGAAGTTTGTGGTGGCGGCATCATCATCTTGCGATACGCCCCACAGGGGAACGTTGGGATACGCCTTATGAAGACGCTCAAGGTAAGGAAATATAAACTGACAGACGGGGCAGCCAACCTTGAAGAAAATCAGTATTGCAACAGGGCTGGATGAAAGCGCCGAAGACAGGCTCAGTGGACCTCCTTGCAAAGATCTCAGAGATACATCAGGCGCCGTGATTCCAGGCATTAGAGCGACCATTTCTTTTCACCTCCGAGAGACCACGCGTGGCAATTGAAGCATGTTTAAGCTCGACCCCATGCGTGACTGATTGTGCGGTTGTCCTCATGTGGGACAATTAACTATCCTAAGATCTGTTTTCCGATGTCAAGCAAAAAGCCTTTAAGGCTTTACATTGGCAGCTGTTCTTTTTGTTTTTTTGGGGGTACCGATGCAGCCGATTCGTACAGTGGAAGTCGTTCCATTCCTCCCTCCTGAACTGGAGAGCCTTCGAGTTCTTGCTTACAACTTGAGGTGGACATGGGACCATGAAACGGTTGCATTGTTTCGCCGCCTCGATAAGGACCTCTGGGAGTCGACAGGACACAACCCGGTTTTGATGCTGGGCACCATTTCGCAAGAGCGCTTAGATCAGGCCGCTAAAGATGACGCATACATAGCAAATCTCAATCGAATCAGCCAAAATTTCGATCGCTACCTCAGTAGCCAGAGTACATGGTATCGGCGGGAGAAACGCAAAGCGCAAGGCGAATTGATAGCCTATTTCTCGGCGGAGTTTGGTATCAGTGAGGCGCTTCCCATATACTCGGGCGGGTTGGGAGTGCTTGCCGGAGATCATGTGAAAGCTGCGTCTGATCTTGGTCTTCCCTTCGTAGCTGTGGGCATTGCTTACCAGCAAGGTTATTTTCGGCAGTATCTCAATCCCGATGGATGGCAGCAAGAGCGTTATCCCATCAATGACTTCTACAACATGCCTATTCAGCAGGTTCGTGGTGCTGATGGCCTGCCGCTCATTATCTCGGTTGAACTGCCGGGGCGAAGCTGCAACATTCAGGTGTGGAAGGCTCAAGTTGGTCGTGTGCCGCTGTATCTGATGGACACCAACATTCCTCAGAATCGTCGCGATGATGAGGACATTACTGATGCGCTGTATCACGCAGATCCAGATGTGCGAATCAAGCAG
>JAKFUT010000021.1 GCA_021732565.1 Candidatus Obscuribacterales bacterium | reverse complement strand
AACCAGCTTGTCGTATCAGTTCCAGCGCCGGCGGCACTGGCGGTGTTACCGGCTTCGCCTCCAAACAACCCGGAGAACGGATCATCTCCGGGGGCGCCACCGCCAGCGGTACCTCCCCCCTTTTCGTCCGCCAAATTCAGCCCGTCTGAAGGATTCTTACCGCCAGAAGCCGTATCCTTCTTATCGTCAAGATCGAGCTCCTTGTCGGTATCAGCTCCTTTGGTCGCGGTCTCCTTCCCGGGTGCGGTGTCCTTCTTATCATCTAGATCGAATTCCCTATCTGCAGCGGCTTTGTCTGTAGCTGCCTTCGGCTCTGCGCTTTTACCGGCGCTTGCGTCTTTTTTGTCATCATCAAGGTTGAGCTCGTCCTTTGCCGGCGGTTTGCTGTCTGAAGCCTTCTTGTCGTCTGTCTGCTTTTCGAATTCGCTTTTGTCCGGCTGTTTGGAATTACTTGCCTTACTTTCTGCTGCCTCTTTCTTCTCACTGTCTGAGATGGACTTTTCTAAGTCTCGCATTCCTTTTGCTTGATCCTCTGTAGGCTTTGGCGGATCAATTTTGGGAGACTTAGAATCATTGTCTCGTGATCTTGAGTCGTTTCTTCCGCTTGAATTTCGATCCTGTGAATTTCGATTATTGGGGTCTTTGTTATAAGTTTGCCAGGCATCCATGAATGCCGATGCTTGTATCATCTCACGGTAGCGGCGGCGATCTTGGTCGTTTCTAATTCCTTTGTCAATGCAGGATATAAGGGCCGCGCTCGCGCAGACTCCTGCACCGCCGAAAGCTGCGCCTATCAGGACGGGTGCAATACCACTTTTTTGTGGCGATTGAGCCACTGGAGGTGCGCTTGCCTGTGAAGTTGCTGCTGCCGGAGTGGCCGGAGGGATAGGCGAAGTGGTTGTGGCCGAAGTGGCCGTGGCATTAGTGGTTGTGGCAGGAGTGGCCGCTGTTGGTGACGGCCCGGTATTGTCCGTAGCTGTCGGTAATGACTGCGGTTTTACTGCAGTGATTTGCTGTCCGGCATTCAGTTTTACGATAGAAGCCGCTGCTGCACCAAAGAGATCTTTCCGTAGCCCGATAACAACGCTATCGGTCGGTCCCTGTAAATTCTGCACTTTGAGGACATCACCTGTGATACCAACCAAAGCAGAGCTGCCGGCCTTGAGTTTAATTCTTCCGAGTCTTGTTACTACAAGCGCCGCTATTGCCGGATCTCGCACAGATACTACTATGGCTCCCTGACCTAATCCAATTACATTTGAAGCCTTTCGAATGAATTTGGCGCTGGGATCACTACCAATAAAGACACCGTCAATTTGTCCGGTAGAATTTAGACTTGGCGCAGATTGCGGAGCCTCATCGGCTCGACCGGCGGGGCAGAACGAAATTCCCGCGCCGAGGCTGAGTGTATAGGCCACAGCATAGCTAACCAGAACAGATCTCAGTTGCATAAGTGCCTCCTTCAGTAAGCTAATCCCTTTCTACCCGCCACTGTCGTATTTAAGCTAGTTGCCAACCCAGCTTGGCATCACCCGCAGCAGCCCATAGATCCCAATGTGCAAGGATCTTCGCCTACTAACTCACGGTATTCATATGAGGAAAACGATAGTGCTCAACACCAACCAGCCATCTCAGCCTCAATCTCCCGTCCGGCGAGCTGGATCTGTGCTACAGAGAAGCGCCGAGATCAGAATGTGGTGAAAGACTATCGCAAGATTGCCCACGTTGGGTGACTTGCAAGACACGGTAAAAGCAAACGCAGCACTATTGCCTGACTGGCTGCACTCCGTCCGCCACATCTTGAGGCAGCTGTTCCAGCGCACCCGAAAAACTTGAGTCGATTTGTGCCAGAGGCTTTAGAACGAAAGCTCTTTCATATAGGAACGGGTGTGGCAGTACCAGATCGATGGAGTCAATCTTCTCATTCCCGAAGAGTAAAAGGTCCAGATCAATCAGTCTCGGCCCCCATTTGAATGTAGGAGATCGGCCCATCTCCAGTTCAATATTTTGAAGCTTTTGAAGCAGTTCCAGGGGTGTCATCTCAACGTCAATCAGTAGTGCGGCGTTGTAGAAATCCGGCTGATCCGAATATCCCCAGGCCTTACTGTGGTAGAGATCTGAGACCGCCGTGGTGTGACCGAGCAACGCGATCTGTGCGATTGCATGGCGAATATTCTTTGCCGGGTCGCCGATGTTAGAACCAAGTCCGATTGCGGCAATCACCATATCTAGTATCACTCCGCCCCCGTCCATCCGCGAACAACTGCATCACTAACGCGCACCACATCCACCATCGCGCTAACATCGTGAATGCGGACAATGTCAACTCCAGCCGCGACGCCAAGCGCCACTGTCGCAGCGGTGGCAAAAACCCGTTGCTCTACGGGGCGTCCGGTTATTTTCCCCAGCGTTGATTTGCGCGAGGTCCCTATCATTAAAGGAAATCCAAGCGCTTTTATTCGATTGAGCGATCGAAGCAGGGCAACGTTATGATGAGGAAGTTTGCCAAATCCAATTCCAGGATCCAGGATGATGCGGTTCTTTTCGCAGCCTGCCTCAATTGCTTTACGGGCGCTGGTCTCAAGATAATCGATTACGCAATCTACGACGTCTGTCTCATAGGTCGTATGAGACTGCTGGTGCATTATCACAAAAGGGCAACCTGTGTCGGCAGCGGCTTCAACTATCGCGATCTCGAAACCTGCCACGGAATTGAAAATATCTGCGCCTGCATGCACCGCTTCCCGAAATACTTCAGGGCTTCTGGTGTCGACGGATATGACTGCATCACTTCGACGACGCAGTTCAGCGATAACCGGAAGAATTCGCTCTAGTTCAACTTTTGGATCGACGGGCATGTGTCCTGGTCTGGTTGATTCTCCACCGATATCGATGATGTCTGCACCTTCATCAACCGCCTGTAGTGCCCGATCCACACACGTAGAATAGTCCGTAAGTCCGTCTCCGGAAAAAGAATCTGGAGTGACATTAATTACTGCCATTACATAGGTGCGAAGGCCCCACCGCAGTCGATGATTGCGAATGGAAATCACAGGACCGAGAATCTCTTCACCGGACTCTGGCAATCTGCAACTTCCGTCGTCGTCTTTGATTATGTTCGGTTCGGCATTCAAATGAAGCACCGTGTGAGCTGAAGCGGATCATCCGCTACTTTTAGTTTGTCAGGCAAAAATATCTCCTTGCACTAAAAGCGGGCGATATGCCCGCTTTTAGGCGATATTTCAGCGAATTATCGGCGAGCTATGCGCACGCGGTCTGTCTCATGCGGGTTCTGGCTGCTTCAATTCCATCTAGCGCGCCCCATAGCATGCGGGCACCGGTTTCACCGGCTTGCAGCGCTCCGTCCGCAGATTGTTCGTTTAGCTCCTGCGTGATCAACTGGTGCCAAACTTCAGCATGTCGCTCGTCAGCAGTCTGGTGCAGGGTGAAATAGTAGCTTGTTTTAGTGTCTGCATTGTAAATTTCCTGCAGCCATCGTCCCTTTTCTGCAGCAACGCGGGGCACTTGCGATTCGTAGACATAGAACTGCGTCAGGGCTTCAGCAACAGGGGCTGTTTTTGCCGATTGCATGAACGTATTCATCAGTGCAGACATTG
This sequence comes from Candidatus Obscuribacterales bacterium, assembly GCA_021732565.1. GTDB lineage: Bacteria > Cyanobacteriota > Vampirovibrionia > Obscuribacterales > Obscuribacteraceae > JAKFUT01. Next base: position 32,060 of record JAKFUT010000021.1, on the reverse strand, counting down.
ATGCTGAGGGCGCACCCTGCTTAACCGCTTCCTTGTCGGCGCCCATTCCCTCGGCAAAGTTGAGCCACAAATCCGAGTGTCCTTTCTCTTCCAAGCGGTTCTGCTTGACGCTGTCTTTCAAAGCGCCCTCGGGTAGTCGGTTTTCCAGCTCAGCTAAATATTCGGGAAACGCTTTGACGTGATGATAATAATCGCCGGCGTAGTCTGCGATTTCTTCGCGCGTTAATTCGCCCATACTACAGGCAACATAAAAAGGATGCCGTAGTAAATCATAGGACTGAATACGGCTTTGCAGTTCGGACCACCAGGACTCAGTATTCATAGATCTCCTTCACCAACAATCATATCTACAGCGGAAAAATAAGGCAGCTGACGACCGGAAGCAAGAATCTAACGTTTTTTCCGTTTCAATTCCACACGGTTCGTTAATTATCAGCCGGCTGCGTCATTTTCTCATCAATGTTTGCTTAGCCAGCGCACCGAGCGCATTATAAAATAGCAGATTGCCGCGTGTCTTCTTGATTGCGGCTTTTCTAACTTAGCGATAATAATTCGAATAATCAGCCTCAGGCATGCGGAAGCGGTTGAGCAGCCCGGAGGTTTCAGGGGGGAAACGATATGTCCGGGGCATGCTATGAGAGAAGGCATTATACGCATTTTTTTACAATTAGGTCTCAGGAATCAGCCAACGACAGGGGCTTTTGTGCCGTGGTTGCTAAGAGAACGAAGTGAGAACAGACTATGGTTAGGGGAACCGCTTCGGTGTGCTATGCATTTTTCTAAAGCGAGGTTTCTTTGCTACCCTGAATCGATGAACTCAGCCCAAGTAATTTGGTCTTGGCGAAATGTACAGTTCCGCCCAAACTTGATCGACGGGTTCTCTGGTTACTGCCGCAATTTGTCGGAGACGATTTTCCGCTGTACGCCTGAAGACACCATAAACGCGCCAGAGGGAAACCGAACACACTAATGGAGACACCATGAATAATCAGCCTGCTAACACTCTCCAGGTCGCCCTACTTGGCTATGGATACGCCGGGAAGACGTTTCATGCACCACTTATTGCGTCGACACCAGGACTGAAGCTGTCAGTGATCGTGTCGAGCCAGAAGGAAAATGTTCTCTGCGATTATCCCGGAATAACGGTTGTTCCAACCGCTGCGCAGGCTTTTCTGAACAAGGGGATTGATCTCATTGTAATCGCGACTCCCAATGACACTCATTTCGAGCTTACAAAACAAGCCATCGAAGCGGGAAAGCATGTTGTTGTGGACAAACCTTTCACTACTACTGTGGCGGAGGCTTCTCATCTTGTCGCACTTGCCTCGTCAAAGCAGCGAGTCCTTTCGGTCTTTCACAATAGACGTTGGGACAGTGATTTCCTGACACTACAGCAGGTGCTTAGCGATGGAAAAGTTGGCGATGTTGTATTTTTCGAATCGCATTTCGATCGCTATCGACCTGAGGTTCGCCAGCGCTGGCGTGAGAGGCCTGGTCCGGGCGGGGGCTTGTGGTATGACCTCGGTTCTCACCTCATTGACCAGTCTCTGCGAATTTTCGGTATACCAGACGGTATCTTTGCGGATCTTGCATTACAGCGCGCCAATGCAATTGCTGTGGATTATTTCCATGCAATTCTGCGCTATGGGCGAAAACGCGTTGTGTTACATGCAAGCGCCCTGGTGCCGGCAGACAGCCCGAGGTTTGTTGTGCATGGCACACTGGGAAGTTATGTAAAATACGGTCTTGACGTGCAGGAAGACGCGCTGAAACGTGGTGAGAAACCGGGCAGTTCAGAATGGGGCGTTGATGAAAGCCCCGGCAATTTAACTGCATGGGATGAAGGAAAGAAGCACACGTTTTCAATTCCATCTCAGGTCGGAAATTATACTGCATACTTTGAAGGGGTAAGGGATGCAATTTGCTCGGGTTCAGCTGCGCCCGTTACAGCAGAAGAAGCGTTGCTTGTTATGCAGATACTTGAACGTGGATGCGAGAGCAGTGCCCGGCGCTGCGAAGTTTCATTCTCATAGACAGGAAAGGAGGCATTTCGACTTGAGAACCACCAGCGTCATTTTACTAACCGCCATGCTCGTATTTGCCTGTGTTGCCAGGGCGAACGCAGACGAGCAATCATGGGCGACATTTTCACAAAAAGCTGAAGCACTCTCCAAGCAGGGGAAGCATTTGGACTCGATTTCTCTGTATAAAGCAGCGCTCGAAGAGGCTGAAAAATTCGGAAACTCCGATCCCCGATTGGCCAGAACTCTGGAGAAATTAGCAACTGAATATGAGAGTGTCAAAAACATGCAGGAGGCCAATAAGTGCCTTAAGCGTGCCTTGAACTTCGGCAGACCGATACAGCAGGGTACAAACCCCACCTATATACGAGAAAAAAATGAGTTGATACCAACGGCGAGGGTGCAGAAAACTCCAATAGGCTTGCCATCAATGGCACCGGCGCCCTCAGTGTCGCCCTCCCCGGCGGCCGTACCGTCGCCAGCAGCTCCCTGCCTTGATTTCGGTCCGTATATGGCGGATACACAAAGACGAATAAAGAAACATTGGTTTCCTCCAAAGGGAATGGAGAAGGAACGAGCAACTGTGCTATTCGAAATCCATTCTGATGGAAAAGCGAGCAACGTACGAATCAGCAAGTCTTCAAACATAGTCGCCGTTGATCAAGCCGCACTGAACGCTGTGAGCGACTCATCCCCATTCCGACCGCTTCCCCTCGGCTCACCCGACAAAGTCGACATTCAGTTTACCTTTGACTACAACGTGTTCAATGGACAGGGAGGCGGGACGGTCACGAGAGCATTTTGACTTTTGAGTCGACCTCCTCCATTTAGGGGATGGATACCTCGAGCAGATCCGTAATCGGCAGGGCTGCGATTAGGCATTCGGTGGATTTCTAGATTGGCGCAGAAGGGTGATACTAAATAGTAGGTCATTGGTTTCCGTTGGAATGAACGCCAACAAAAACAGCAGTGATGACAAAAAGCCGTGCTACTACCGGTATCAGGACGCAACTGTTCGAAATTGCTCTCGATGAGTTGCCGAATTATGGATGAAGACCGCTTTCAGTACTCTGATGATCGAAGCGAGCGAAATCCAGGAATATCGCGGGGGCGATATTGCCACCAATGTTAGCAAAGGTACTAAACGCAACGGTGTAGTCCAACATTCACCGGTGCAAGCAGCACCAGTCAAGCCTGCTGCATCCTGCTAATGGAGCGTATGTGCTCCAGCGCCGATAGGTTCTCCAACGGGCAACAATAGAAAGATCCGCTTCTTCAAGCGGATCTTTCTGCATTTTCGAGAAGCAACTAATCGGTTTGGGAGTTAGACCGGTGAGCAGAAAAACATGGTGGCACCAAGCGCATTGATGTCGCTCTGCGTGCTTACCAACTCTTGAAATTGTTCTGGTGGAAGCAACTGTGTCGGTGGGCAGCTTTACCGGAAATGGAACCGAAAGAGCGGCGGAGGGGCAGTAAGACAGTTACGTAACGGAAAAACTGCGGCGGGGGGCGCTTTAGAGCGATGAGGGAAGAGCCCGTGCTATCTGTGCTATCGCTGCGACATTGTTGAAACAATCCTACGACAGTGCTGAAACACTTCAAGTTTATTGTATTCGCATTGGAACCCGAACAGGCGAAGAGAGGACCGGAACAATGTTGAACAATCAAATCGAAGCGGTTGCATCACGTAAGCTGAATGACTGCCCAATTCAGAATGGAACAGGAGTTTCGCGCATACTTCGTAATTCGCTCAAGATGGTGGCTGTGCATCGCATCCCCGATCTGCGCAAAGAGAAACCGATGGATGATTTCGCCGATCTAGACACACTTATGCATCGTCCGTGCGATATTCCGCAGGAAGCAAACTCTATGTTGCGAGCAATGGGCTCTGTTGGAGCCGCCCACAGAAACATTGAGCGCTGCGCGGATCGCAAAGCTCCCGCTCTCGATTACAAGCCCGCTGAAATTCGTCGAGCCGGTTAAGACGACAGCGATCTAAAGCATTTTCGTAGCCTATGAACACTATAGATCAGCGGACTGGTATCCTAAGCAGGTGTTCTAGTAAGAAGGGTTTTCAAGCAATGCGACTGGATCTGCGACGCGACTATGATGAAATTTCCGCCTATCTAGCAAACCTGGTGCAAGGGTTCAACCCGAAGGACAATTATGGTCCAGGTGATCCCGGCCCGATAAAAATGATAGAAGTGGGATTTGAATACTCACAAGCCGGCTGGGTGGTCGTAGTGTTCGACACGAGACCTGATGCCTCACCAGACGGTGAGTGGACCATGTTCATAGAGGACAACGCGGCGCTCCTGGATCGACCAGAGTGGCAAAAGGCTGGTGAGGCAAACATTGAGGAAGCGATTACAGTAGTCCAGCTTGACGGCAGCGAGACGATCGTTCCCGCTGCCACCGAACTGGCGGAGCTACTTGGCGAATTGCTAAAGACTATACTCTGGAAGTGCCGCGAGGACGGGTTGTTTGCACTACTGCCAAAAGTCGCAAAGTGTGAGTTCGGTATTGAACACTTTGGCGGAGCTTACGGTTGGCCTGAATACGAAGAGCGAGGAAAGGAAAACCTTGTTTTCTAAGATGAGATAAGCGGGCTTCGGGACAATCGTATAATGAAGCCGCACAGTATGAGCCAGCATGGTGATATGCAAGATGCTTATTAGCAGAAGGGGGTGGTCAAGTTTTGTCACCCTATCCCTTTTTGCATTACTGGCATCAGCTTGCCAAGGAAATTTTCCTCGTCCCGAAAAACCTGTAGTGGTGCCAGTACCATCAAAACTGTCACTCTACTTGGATGGTCCGGCATATGAGCGCTCCATCATTTTGAAGGAAGAGCCGAGAGACCCTGATTTTACACAAGAATTCAAGAAGTTCCTCACCAACAGAGGTTGGAAGATAACTAATGAACTTGTTTCAACACTACGGGATACAACGCTGAATGCTGAGAAAGACAGCGTCTGTCTGGTTTTTAGAACAGACAGTTATGGTAATGCAAGTTTCTACCCGCCGATATTCAAATCGCAAGAACCGAATTACGAGTTTCCGACACTGTCTGATCTTAAGCGGTTCCGTAACGCCGTCTGCCCTGCAGACATGGAGCAGTTCGTCACTAAAGCTGGGGGCACCGACGTTTTGTCCCGATACGAAAATAAGCTCAAGGCTGAGGGTTGGTCGATTATCAAAAGAGACATCAGCCCCGCAGATCTGGGTGGCGAACTCATCGCTTCTAAGTTGGGACGTTCTTTCCAGGTTCAGGTACAAAATCTAGGATCGGCGGCAGTCACCTACGTGATGGTTTCGGAATGGAAAACTACAGCACATCACCCCTCTATCGCCGAGCGGGAAGCACTTATGAGGCGGCGACCGGGTTACTATATTCTAGAATTTAGTGAACGCTCGCAACTGGACACTGTCAAAACGGCTCTTGAAGAAAAAGCTTGGACCGCCACCTGGTATGGTGACAAGCTGGAATTGAGCAAGGGCTCGGATCTATTAGTTCTCGCAGTGTCCAAAGGAAGTGATACCAATACTGATGCGCACCAGCAGTTGAGTTTACTGTTCGACCCGGCTTACCAAATTCATAAACAGCCGCCACCAGACTCCTCTATTGAAAGAGAAGTAAAGAACTCGACTACAAGGCGAATCCTTGCAACATTGCCACCATATCAACGAGTTAGGCGCCCGTTCAAAAGTGCATTGCACTCGGATTTCAATGCATGTTTTGAAGACGGTCATGTTTTCAAAGCCATCCACAAGGAGGAACAACTTGCGGACAGCTCTCTATCTGAAGACCTGGACCCGACCCGCGTAACGGTGAAAGAAGCGGGAAAGCTCTCTTTACTCGGCGGGTACATCCTTGCCAGTGAGCCGTTCTCAAATTTTGATCAATCAGGTTTTACACGTTCGGTCAGGCCGGGGACCTATCCGGTGTTCATTAGTCTGGCAGGGCGACCCGTTGCTGCAAAGATCGTTTTTTCGAAAAATAGAGTTGTTGCCTGGGAAATGGCTCTAAAACCGGAATGGAATGCCGGCAAAATGACGAGTGAAGAGAAGTACGGTTATGGCGTAGACGGCGGCATGGGAAGCTTCGTTGATTCAAAAGAGCTGAGAAAATTGAGTTCTTCTGAAAGAGCAGAACTCGGCAAACGACTAATGAATGAGGTGTTTACCGGCACCAAATACGGTGAACGCGTCAATGAATACATAAACATCCCGTTCCATAAGGATAAAAGCTTCCCTAACTTGATCGCATTTGAATCCGGTGCAGGCGATGGCAGCTACGCCAGCTGGTGGGGGCTAGACAAAGAAGGCCAACCGGTATGTTTAGTCACGGATTTCGATATGTTGTACGAAGTGATCGACGTAGACGTCACGATTGGCGATATCCGGGCAACAGCAAAAAATGGTGGGTATTTGAAACATCCATTCCTGGAAAGAATTGGATTGAACATCCGTGTGGTAACGGGCCCCAATCGAGATACAGACCTGATTTTCCAGGGAGAAAACTACCTGCCCTCAATAAGTCTGGTCGATGAAAAGGATAATGAGTTACCCATGTCACGAACCTCCGAATCTGACAACCAGAGTAGGACAATGTTTGAACTGTACAAATACGATAAGCCTCTGCCCGACGGGTTAAAGGTGAGAATTCAAGCTTCTGCTAACACAGGTTCCCGCCATTGACTCATAGCGCCTATTCAACATGTCGACTACCCTCCCGGCAACAGAACCTGTTGGCGCAATTCGTTAACACTCAGCGTCTACGGAATACTTGCGTGCTCGCTTTGACGATTCCGAAGGAGTACAGGGATGCAGGAAAGCTATAGCTCGCTTCCTGGTGCGGCGAAGACGCACGACACACCAGGGAAATTGTTCTTCCCACTTGTCGGATTTTCCGCTGAGTGATCAGGTCCGGGGCTTCCTTGGTGGGCACCTCTTCATGGACTTATAGGAAAAATTGCGCCATACGCAATTTTTCGCTTAGCAACCAACTCTGCAAACGCCCTGAATTTCGCAATTAATTGCTTGAATGGATTGTAGAAAATTGCGGAGCGCGCAATTTTCTACAGGGCGATGAACAGTCACCCTACCGCACCTCGCTAGTAGTGTTGTCACCCACATCCAGCATGTCATTGAGCGCTTGGAACTCGTACTTTGCGCATGGCAAATGCATTGGTAGACCAGCATCAACCCCTGCCCATCTTCGATGTCGTTGTTCAAAGTCTCTATGTTTGCCAATGGATGCCTACCGCGGTGCCTTAAGGCAGCCGAAAACCTGCGATCAAACAAAGGCGCTCGTCGAGCGCTGTTTGGCAATCTGCAAACGTGGAACAATGAAAGCAACTCAAGACATGGTGTTTCCGCAAGAAACAGGGGATTGGTTCTCGGACGTAAGCAAGATCAAATCATGGTCACCAAACAAGAAACTGTCCATATCAAACACGAAACGGTCCATATCATCGATTGCAATAATGGTTGGCTTCAAGCCGCCTATCGTATCTCAGCGGTGGCACTTCCCTTCTCGTTTCTCTGGTTCTTTTCCGCTCCCCAGTTCGTAATTGCCCTGACCATAATTTTGATTTTGTGCATGTCCAACCGCATGCAGATTACATCCAGCATTTTTGTGATGCCCGCCTGGGGCTTTGAGGGGTTTCCCATTGCCTCTCTAAAAAGCATTACTTTGGAGTCTGAGGATGAGGCACGAGAACCCACCCATATCGTGCTGACATTTCAGGCGTGCGACACCCGGGAAAGATCGAAAGAGAGCGGTTCAGATGTCCAGATAAAAAGAATCGCAGCGTCGCGTCTGGAAGGACAAAAGTCTATTCGTTTGCTGAAGCTCCTCGATCAGTATTCGCCCAATTTCCAAATTGAACCGGATGTTCGCAGGTTTATGCTAGGAGTAAGACCACCAAAGAAACTAGACAGTTCTTCCAAATTGGAAATCCGGTATCATTCCCTTGAGCAGGTAAAAAACTTCGTCGAGCTCATCAAGTCATACGAACGCTATTTCTGGCGGGTGTATTCGATTGTGGTGGCACTTCCCTTTCTCTGCATGATCGTTTTTCCGTGTATAGCTGCTACGTCTTCGTGGGCTGGCTGGTTCTGGCTTACTCTGGCCGCCATTCTTGGACCAACCCTCGGCATCGGTTCCTTTGCGCTCGGCGTGTTTGCCTTTGGATACTTTCAAGTGCTCGCTCATCCTATAACAGTTTACTTCGGCACAATCGTGTCTTCCGCTCTGGTTCTTCAATTTATCGGTATGTTATGGCAGCCGAATTGCTTGCTTCTCAATGAGTCCAGTTTGGAGATGGCAAAAGAGTTGAATGGCTTGATATTCTACCGAGAGACATTTCCGTGGGAAAGTTTCGTTCGAATAACACTTCTGAAGCCGCCAGGAACAACCGCTCCAGAACAGTGGAGTATAGCGTTTCACGGGGTAACCGGGCCCCCGCTGGAACTCAAACTTTCAGCAATAAAAGGGGAGAAAGATCGCAACGCTTTCCTTCAAGGGGTTGAACAATGGGCGCCTCACCTCACTCGCGACCATGAGTTAATAGAAGCGCTCAGCCCGTCTCAACGAAAAAGTTATACGGAGCTGTGGTTGCAGGCGTTAACAACCCCACCGAAACGTGAGCGGCTAGCTCCCTTGTCGCCCGGTCTGGTGTTGAACTCGGGGGAGTATTTGATTACAGACCAGCTCGGTACTGGCGGTCAGGGCATAGCGTATTTGGCAGCTCGTTCTTCCGACTCTGAAATCATAGTGGTGAAAGAGTTTGTTTTGCCGGTGTTTGTAGAAAAAATTGCTCGACGAAAGTCGCTTGAGAAATTTGAACACGAGGCGCAATTGCTGCGAAAACTTGAGCATCCGCAGGTTGTAAAACTGCTAGATTACTTTATCGAAGATCATCGTGCTTACCTGGTTCTTGAGCATATCACCGGGCGATCGCTGCGACGAATTATTGATGAAAGTGGTCCGATGAAAGACATGGATGTTTGCTTACTGGCAGAGCAGATGTGTAACATCCTGCAGTATCTTCATGGACTGGAACCGCCCCTGGTGCATCGCGACTTTACGCCGGACAATTTGATCCTGAATGAAGATGGTGTACTCAAGCTAATCGACTTTAACGTGGCCTATCGCAAACACGCGCATACAACGGCAACGGTAGTGGGGAAACATGCCTATTTACCTCCTGAACAATTTCGCGGACGGCCCGTGCCTCAAAGTGATATCTATGCAATGGGTGCATGCTTACACTTCCTCTTAACCGGTGAGGATCCCGAACCGGTTTCGGTTGCTCATCCGATTTTGCTCTGCCGTTCAATCGATCCGAAAATTGAACAGATTGTTGAGCGTGCAACCGCTCTTGATACCGCCGAGCGATTCGCTAGTGCAGCGGTTATGTTGACGGAGTTTCAGCAGTTTCGAGAAGGGAGAGCATGCACTGATGCAGCTGAGAATCATTTGATGGAGCTATGGACGGATGAAGATCTTGTTGCTGCGCAGTGATGCTTGCTCTTTCACGTTACTGTCGTCCGCATAGCGGACGAACTTGTGCGCGCGTTTCTCTAATTCTCGGTCTAGTTCGTGCAGTGATCAGGCGTGCGCCTTTTCCTTCATGAACTGCTGCATTCGTTTCTCACACTCTTCGGGGGCCATGTCTTCTTTGTGAGTGGCTATCCACCACTGGTTGCCGCTGGGGTCGGTGATCCCGCCGCTTCGGTCGCCGTAGAATTGATCAGCTGGCTCTCTAAGTGATTTTCCGCCGGCTTCCACGGCACGTTGATAGACTGCATCCACGTCTGTGACATAGTGATACAGGCAAGACGTTGTTGCGGGGCATTCTTTGACATTGGCTTCCGAGATCATGACGACCGAATCGCCGATCTTCAATTCCGCGTGCTTTATGGTGCCGTCGGGGGTTGTCATCGGAGGCATTACGTCTGTCGCTCCAAAGGCAACTTTCAAGAAGGAAATCAGTTTAGCCGCGTCATTGGCCACAATGAAGGGGGTTAAGCTGTGATACCCGTCTGGAATTGGTTTTACTGCCATTGTATGATTCTCCTGAGTCAGAGATGCGTGGAGCCCGAGCAATCGCTTGCTCGATGTCACGCTAGTTATGAAAAAAGAACTCTATAAGCGCAATAAAGTACCACAGAGCACATCTCCTTGTACGATGATTTAATCAAGCATTTAGGCGTGAGTTTGAGCTGGAGATCCCGAAGTGAACAAGCCCTCGGCAACGGATAATTCCCGGAATCCACCTGGTGGAACGCCTCCGGGACTATGGGGAACAACCCTGACAATGACACCGGTGATTTTGACTGTTCTTGCAACTATCTTTGCCGGAATGTCATCCAGTGAGATGACGCAGTCTATGTTTCATCGTGCGGTGGCCGCACAAGAACAATCAAAAGCAGGTGATGAATGGGCTTTCTTTCAGACCAAGCGCATTCGTGGAACGGGAGTGGAAACTTCAGCTGAATTGTTAGAAAGTATCGCCCATCCGGAATCTTTCAGCCCTGAATTGTTCAATGCTACCGTGACGCAAATGGATTTGTTGCTTGCCAAATCGGGCGACAAAAAGGCCGCCGAAGCGCTGGCTGTCGTTAGAAGAATAAAAACGCATTTTTCTTCCATGCTTGGCGACGAGAAGGAGAGTGCCGCGTTAAGTATTTTGTGCAAGGAGAAACCTCCGGCTGCAGTCATTTCCGTTATGCCTAACCAGGAAACCCGGAATTCAATTGATAGGTTAATCGAAGCCATCGCGCAGCGAAAAACCGAAGCGCAGACGTCAGACCAGGTTCGGAAACTTTCAACAGACGACATCTACCAGGCAACAGCCATTGCCGAGCAAAACGCCGACGGATTTGACCGGCTATGTGCACCGATCGCTTCCGTTACAGAAAAAATTCGCGCCATGTTAGGTGAATTGACCCTGGCAGTCAAGCCATTGCGTAGAAAACTCTGGCGTGGTGCCGGACAATCGCAGCAATCATACGAAGATGTGAACGAGCTGTGTGATGATCTCGAAAATAGCTTCAAGCTAACCACCATGAACTTCGATGCCCGCAGATACCGGCAAGAGTCATCCTTTAACCGAAAAATTGCAGAAATGTTCGAAACACAAGTGCGGCGCAGTGGAGTGGAGTCGGATCGCCATCGCGAACGAAGTCGAAACTTCTTCTATAGTATGCTGGCTGCTCAAGCAGGCGTAACTATCTCTTCGCTGGCACTTTCTAAGGATCGGCGAAATTTGCTGTGGCTGATTGCCGCTTGCGCTGGATTCTTTGCGCTATCCTTTAGTGGTTACATCTATTTTTCTTTGTGAAGTCTGGCCGTTACCAGCATTGATGCCCTGTAACAGTGAGAGCCCAATCTGTCATAGCCTGTGAGCGGGAACTCAGCTCGCAGCGCAGAGTTAGATTATCGTCAGGGCTAGTGTAAGCCCCCGGCATTTGCCTCCTGATTGATCTGATTCAACCCGAAGGGCGAGAAACTTTATTTTAACGCCGGGCGTCTCCTATCCTACACTCGGCTCTGCGAAAAATTGCGCAGGATGGCTACACTTCACTTTCAGGCGGTTCACATGTTGAATAAATTATTTGTTCGGAATCTTCCCTTTGCGCTCAACGAAACAGATCTGTCTAACCTATTTTCGGCAGTGGGCGTGGTTCGATCAGTCAAGATTCCATTGGATCATGAGACCAATCGCAAGCGTGGATTTGCCTTTGTTGAAATGCAAACCGCTCAGGAAGCAGCTCGCGCTATAGAACATCTGCATAACTCTTCTGTAGAGGGCCGTCAACTCTACGTTGAATACGCAAAAGATCGCAGCATTGCCGCCTGACGTCAGAACTGCAGATTAATTGCATGTTATATCCATTGTCTGAACCGAATGAATACGCTCAGTAGATGGCGTATTCATTCGGCTTCGCGTGACCTCATCTGTTTTGAAATTGTCCTCCCGTGCTAAATTGAAGTTGCACCTTGAAGAATGATCCGTGAACGAACCAAACACTGCATAAAAGTTGTGTTAGAGAGAAAGTTGGTTCTGGCTACGAGAATACACCCGGAACCAGCTTGAGCGTTGGTCTGGTTCGTTGGCATTCGCGAAGGTTTGAAGAAAGCTCAGCAACCTGACGTAAGGCTTATGCGCACCTGAAAAATAAGAAGAGCACGCGAGTTTCTTTCGTTTCTCGGGTATGAACCATTGAGAATCCCGGGATAATTTTCCCGGCTATGTTCACAAGGGGGGTGCGATGACGGAATCACGGTCGGCAAGACCCGTATTGTGCTGGGCAACATGTATCTTACTTTCTATGACCATATCCCTCGGCACTAGTGTGCCAGCGTGGGCGCAACCTGCTCCGCCCGCAAAGGAATTGAAACTAACTGATTTACCCTCACAACCACCAAAGAGTACAAAACCGGGTCCTACTGTGCCCGATACATTGCTGATCATGCTCAACAGTGGCGCCGATAAACAGGAGGTAGCCGACGTTCTCAAAGAAGTGCACGGAACCGTCGTTCAAACTCTCGGTGAAGGTGCGATGACAACGCTGGTGGTTGAAACTGAGAAGGGTAAGCTTGATGCAACGGAGAAGAAGCTCTCCAGCGACTCGCACTTTTCGAAAATTCAGCGTAACCCGATTGGCAGTGCCATGCTATTCGCCTTACCAAATGATCCTTATTTCGCAAGCCAGTGGCACCTGGGGGCACTGAACGTAATTCGTGCCTGGGACACTAGCACCGGCAATGGTGCCTACATTGCAATTTGCGACAGCGGTTGCCAGAGTACCAACGGCGACCTCAGCGGAAAAACTCTCACAGGCGTTGATTTCACTTCAGGCAGTCCAGGTAATCGGCCTGCTGCCAATAGAGATGCAATGACTAATGGCTCGCATGGCACCTGTGTTGCCACGACAGCAGCGGCAGCGACTTTCAACGGGCGGCTCTCGGCGAGTCCAGCGTATGGTGCGTATATCTATCCGCTTCGGATTGCTTTCCAAAACGGTACCGGCTTCTCCACGAACGATCAAAACATTATAAGTGCGATAAACCAATGTGGAACAAGTAACGTTAGAGTCTGCAATGTGTCCTATGGTGCGTCAGACTCCAGCAATAGCTTGGCCAATCCGAAGGTCCATCCTGTCTTACACGAATGGATGAAGTGGTACCATGACCAGAAAAACGGTTTACTGTTTTTCTCGGCTGGTAACTCTAAGCAGTTTGATCCCTCGCCTCGATTGCCTTATCTTATGATGATTTCTGCGTTAGACACCAACTACAAGCTGGCGAGCTTCTCCAATTACGGTAACTGTATTTGGTTTACCGCCCCTGGTGTCAATGTGGGCTGCTCGGACCGAGATGGCCGCTTCAACTGGATGAACGGTACGTCGTTTTCCTCCCCATTGGTAGCCAGCCTTGCTGCCATGATTCTTTCGCGCACTCCAGGGATGAGCAACAAACAGGTGGAGCAAGCACTTATTAGCAGTTGCAAAAATGTAGCAGGATCGACATGGAACACTCAGTTCGGGTACGGGTTACCGGATGCACAACTGGCGCTCAGATCATTCTCACGTGGCATTGGTGGCGAGGATGAGATTGGTGGCGATGCCAAACCTTCCCTACCAGACGGACCCTCATTTGTTCTTGAACCAGCGAAGGCTTCTGAAGGGCCCAAGTCCGTGGAAAGCACCCGCTACTGGAACCGCCGACTTCAACGGAACCAAGCTTTCCGGTGGAAGGGAAAACTGAACCATAGTGATTCCATCGCTCTCTTGCCCTTTTCAGTCTCAATATGCCGCCGGCGAACGAATATTTCGCTGCGGCGCTACGAGCAGGCTGGCGATGCGGACGGAAGGCTCAACTGCGAACGGCTGTGCATCCAAATAAACAGAAGCGATGGACTTGCGTAACGTCGGGTACCAGTCCGTAATCACGACTGGCAATAATCAACGGCAGATTCTTCGAGTTTCGGACATTCTGGCCACTTCGTCTTTCGTCGGAGAATCGAAGAACTCCGTTTAAATCACAGCGTAGAGTCGAGTGAGTTAATGTGAAACAGTTACGGTACCGTCAAGATTGACAGTCGTCATAGTTCCATCCTTCCTGATCTGGATGAGTTTACCATCGCGTAGTACGTGCACTTGATCTCCGCTGGGAAAGTCGACCGATTCTTGAACGATCGGATTTACTTTCTGCGGGAATCTGGTGATACGTCTTCCGTCGCTGGTCTCGCGAATTTCCGTTCCGTCGTCTTTGTGCCATACCTTGGTTCCATCGGCCTCCACTCGATCGGCCCGGGTGAGGGTGCGATCTCCATTTGCGTTTTCTACAATTTCTGTACCATCGGCTTTCCGAGTGGTCTTGCTACCATCTGCTTTGAAAGTAATCTTTGTTTTGTCCAACAAAGATACTATGCTGGTTCCATCTTTGCGTATCTCAGTAGTTGTGCCGTCTGGTGCGTATCGGTAGGATTTTTCGCTGCGCGAAGGGGTGAACAATGTTGAACCGTTCCGATAGACGCTCTCCACTGCGCCATCGGGATACTCTCTGAGGCAGGACACTTTAAGATTTATGTTTTTCGGAAATTCAGTCATTTTGAAGCGAGTGGTGCTGGTGATCTTAATACCATTCGGCATGTATGTTTCAAGTGAACCGTCCCGACGTTCAACGATCACCGTTTGTATAGCACCATCGCGTTTTTCTGTAACCTTTTGCACCGACGGATCTCGCATCGCTTTCTCAGCAATCTGACGTTGTTTCAGAACATCAGCTCTGATCAAGTCGTGAAGTCTTGAGTAGTTAATAACGTCAGCGACTAAGTTTCGTTTTCTTGACCGGGCTTGCCCTGGTCTAAAATCACCTCCAATCACATTATCGCGTTGTTCAAACTTCGGCTTTGAGCGGGGCACATCTACGGTCTTGCCGAAGAGTTGATTCAATGATTGTCTTCCCGGCTCAAGCTCCTGGAATGCTGAGGAGGTCATTTTTGCGAATTCACCCTGTGCGATTTTGTGCATGACAAGCATCCTCAAGTCGGTCTAAAGTAAGCCGATTCCATTAATCTAGAATCTACACGTTATTTGTTTCCATGTTGTTTACCGCGCTCCAGGAAAGCGGGCGATGAGTGCCTGCTCCCTGGTTAGGGCGTTTGTCCCTGTGAGGTACCCGGATACGTGATAGGGAAATTTCCCGTTTGTTGAGCAACCAACCCGGAAAGAGGTTCCTGACGTTTCGATTAGCGTGGTTTTAACGACAGGTTGCAGGATGCTCATGGGATTCTCCCTGGCTCTCTGGCATGTAGGGGGCTTCAATTCCAATAGAATATCGAAGAGGTGTCCCTGTCATGTATCAGCTTTGTCCCCAAATTGTCCTCAACAGTTCAAATTCAGAGCGCCCGGCAAAGTTGACACAATTACCGCTCCTGCCAGGGGGCCGAGTGAGGTGAGCTGACTGAAGCTACCAGGCAGAATTCACTAAAGAAAAAGCTGGTCTTCCCGGACCCTGCCGGGTCTTTTGCAATCCGCATATTTCAGCAGAAGTGCAGGCAAGATTTGCTGCACTTGACGATACCAGGTATGGTATTTATTGCTCATGGTGGAGGAATTGCACCCGATGAGTGCAGCTTGACGATACCACTGGTGATATTTTTTTGTCCAATTTATACAACGCGTGATATAGCCTGATTGATTCTATAATTTCACTACTGCAACTGCGCAAGACGCTGTCCTGATCACAGTCGAAATCGTGTCGCCGAGAACAAGGTGGTCGGAAATTCGCGGCGCGCTACCCAGAACTATCAGGTCGACTTCCTCGAGCGCGGCAGTAGCCAGTATCGATTCTGCAATCGAAGGTGCAATTTCCGGAAGGGCCTTCTTAAAGTCCACTTTGAGCGCCTCTGCCAGCGCCGCCAGGCTGCTGGTGACGGCGTCTGTTATTCCCATTGTTGTTAGAGGTGGACCTGCAACTGTTTCATTGGACTCACCATCAGCGGTGGCAAGCCCGCTAATATGCAGGCAGACTACGGAAGCACCGAATGACCAGGCCATAGCAATTCCAAGTTCTGCTGCCCGCAGCGAGTCTGTTGTTCCGCTGACGGGAAGCAGAATCTTTCGAACAACCGAGTTTGCCTCCGCCGAGGGGTCTCTTACAATCATAACCGGTAGCGGCGACCGACTGCATACCCCGTCAACGATAGGTCCGAAGAGACCAGGACCATCCATGGGGCCAGCTCCCATGACGATAAAATCGTAGCCGCTTCGAGCGGTCTCCAGAATTTCCTCTATCGGATTTTCAGAGTTCTTATTGATGTTTACGATAGTGACCGCTTTTGAATCCACATGAGTTGAGAGGCGAGCCAGCGATTCGCTTACTTCGCTCTGCGCAGTTCCTACACCGATCACGGCGATTTCCAGTGTCTGCCTGCGGCCCAATGAATTGAGAAATTGAATCGCCATCGTGGCCGGTCCCTTGCCACCTGTAGGAACAAGAACTCTTCTGATGTGGCCTAGCATGGTTCCTTCCAGTCGAGCGTGCTGCAATCGTTGTTGTTCCTCTTCTGCAGTCTGCGGAACCTTGGTTAGTGCCCATTTCAATCCCATCGGCGCAACGGCAGTGCTTATCAGGGAAAGGAAGACAATTATGGCCAACATGTCCAGCGTTATTAGTCCCAGCGAATATCCAAGCATGGCGACGATCAGCCCCATAGATCCACGGGCATCTGCAGCAATTCCCGCGGCTAATCCTTCTCCATTGCTGAGTCCGCTAAGTCTCGCGCCCAACCAGCAGGCAAAGATTTTCGAACCCATGCCGACCACGCAAACCACTGCCGTTATCAGTGCAAGCCCGGGTTGGAGAAGGGTAGAGAGATCAACGTAAAGACAAGAACTGGCAAAAAATATTGGTGCCAGTACTCCCATGGTCATTTCGTGTATGGGCCGGATCGCTCGTTCGTTCACCACTGGCGCTTGCCAGATTAGCATGCCTACAACGAACGCGCCGAGAACGGTGTGGGCACCGATCAAATGGGTTATCGCTGCTCCGCCCATTAACAGAACAACAATTGCAGTTAGTAAACTCTTGTCGGAGCTGAGTTTTTCGTTGACCCATCGTAGAAGTGAATAAATCAATCTCCTGCACAGGAACACCACAACGACGAAGATTGCTGCACCAACTGGTGCGGAGAGAAGGCGATCGGGACCAATTTCCGTGCCGGCAGCCAGCGAAGCAACTACTGCCAGAAGGAGGCAACTGAGTAAATCGTGCGCGAGCGAAGACGCCAGTGCTAATTGGCCGCAGCGCGATCTCATTACCTTCATGTCGATGAGAATCTTAGCGACGACAGGCACAGATGAGACACAAAAACACGTGCCAAGAAATACAGCGAAAGCAAGACGCTTCTCAGGGTCGGCCAGCAAAGAATCCGGTAAGAGGTAAGAAAGCCCGATGCCAGCCATCATCGGTAATGCCAGACCGACCCAGCCAATGTACATCGCCGGCTTGCCCATTTTCTTGATTACTTGAAGGTCAGTCTCCATGCCTGTCAACATGATGAGGAAAATCACGCCGATCCATGAGAGCGCTTGGAGCAGGCGAAGTTGAACATCGTCAACGGGAAACAGTGCCGCAGAAACGTCTGGTAGCAAGCTTCCTAGTACAGTTTGACCGAGCAGCACACCGGCTAGAATCTGTCCGATAATTGCTGGCTGCCCACACTTTGTAGCCAGCTCACCTAACACAAGGCTGGCTAGCAAAAGCAGACCGACTTCCACCACGAGCAGCAGGATGCTGTGGTCCGTCAGCCCGCTCGCATGCTTGCTTTTCGCATGGCTCGCGCGCGCAAAAAGCGGTTTCATTTGAATCAGGCGTGGTTTCAATATCTTGAGCCACTTATTCGCGAGTGCTTCCTTACTCTTGTCAAAGGCCTCGGCGTCGCTGTCCGTAATTTCAGCAATCACCAGTGGCCCCACGGCAATCACTGGCGTGCCGTCGATGCCAAACCGACACTCCATCTTGGCGGGATCAAGCTCTTTGTAGTTGAGAACCTCCGCAATCCGAGAACGAATAGCCGCTGCGCGTTCTGTCGCAGTCATATTCGGCAGATTCGTCACCAACATGCAGGAGTGTCCTCCCACAGTCACCTGGGCCAATTCATGGCTACCTGTAGCCAGCACCTGCTCTGCAAAAAACACAGTCAGCGTAATAAAAACCAACACGCGAACTAACATCGCCCGCCCCCCGATCGTCCAACTTATATACCATGCACTGTGCGGCCAGGGGGAATAACTGGAGAATAACTAGATTTGCCCCGGAGTTGTCATACCTCTAGTGATCTATCGGGTGATGTCGGGTCCGCACACGGTGCTTATCTCGCAACGCAAGGAACCGAGATCTCCGGTGATCAGGGTCGGCAGAAGTTCAGAATTCTTGAATGTGTGTGGTTAAACCTTACTGCCAACCGAACACGGAGAACGCAGAGGAAGACTCGGCTCCATTGAATTGCCATCCTCCTCTGGCAGTGCCGGTATGCGAAACCAGAAGGTACTGCCACCGCCTTCCGTAGACCGCACGCCGATCACTCCGCCGTGTTGTTCCACTATTGCTTTGCAGATTGGCAAACCTAATCCCGTTCCGCGTCTTCGCTTGCTACGGTCTTTATGTGCCTGCTCATATTTTGCAAAAATAGTTTCTTCGTATCCCGCTGGTACGCCGGCTCCGTGATCGACTATCTGAACTTCGCAACAGTTCTCAACCCCAAGAGTGTAAACCTCAACGGCGCACCCTTCATCAGAGAATTTAATAGCGTTGGACAACAGATTAACCATAACCTGAATAATTCTGTCCGAGTCTGCGGACAATCTCATCGATTTTGCATCGCAGCGTAACGCCACATGCTGTTGCTCGGCAAAACCCTGCACCGTGTCTAAGGAGCGCTGAGTAATCTCTTCCAGATCGACGGTAGAATATGTCATCGTCAATTTGCCTGCTTCCATCTTCTCGATATCGAGCAGGTCGTTGATTAACGAAATCAGGCGTGAGATCCCGAATTCAGCGCTTTTTACGCGTTTTTGCGCTGTGTTTGACAGTGGTCCGTAAGTGCCATCGAGCAACAGGCTCAGAGTCATTTGCAGAGACGTGAGCGGTGTACGCAGTTCATGGCTGATCACTGCTACGAACTCTTGTTTCACTCTTTCAACTTCTTTTCGATCACTTATATCGTGCGCTACGCAGAATAGTGATTGCTCAGATTCCGACCACCTCAGCGACCACAGGGTGTGAATAATTTGACCGTCTTGCGATATGACACGATTTTCTAAATTGATGAGTTCTCTGGTTTTTCTGATGTTCGCCAGGGAGTCGAGAAATTTAGGGGTATCTTCGGCAGTGAGGATCTCCGAATAGTGCATACCGGTTAGCTTTTCGGGTGGATATCCCCACACTTGCATAGAGGCAGGATTAACTGATACGAATTGTCCTTCGGCGCTAATAGAGCAGATAACGTCTACCGCGTTGTCGAGAATGGCCCGTTCTTTTCGGGCCGCTTCAGCCAGATCATCGGCCATCTTGTGAAAGAACAAATCAAGTCGAGAAATTTCGTCGTCTTCTGCCAGTATCGGAAGTAGTTGTTCCTTTCGGCCTGGCTGCTGAGCGCGATCGACCAGCGACGGGAGCAATTCCTCTTTTCGGCTTAAGCGCTGCGTGTTATCGACAAGTGTTTCCAACCGGCTGGTGATGTTACGGAGAATGCATAACCACAGTAGCACTCCAATACCAATGGAAACGGGAATACCAGCAGCTATCCACATCAATATGTCAGCCCGATGTCGTTCTTCCTGCTTTGAGAAAAAACGGTGCTTCGTCGTTTCGTTTGCAGTAAGACCATCGAGCTTTGACGTAAATGCAGCACCGCAATCGTCCATCTCTTTATACAAAAGCGCAACCTGCAGCTCATTGAGAGGGGCGCTTCCAGCGATATGATTCTCGTAACGCTTCATTAGCGAAATGCCTTCCGCAGTTATGCCCCTCATTTGATCGAGCATTTTGAGTTCTTCAGAATCATCTTTCAGCAGTGCTTTCAATTGCTTGAAACTACTAAAGGTGCTCGATAGCCGGGTCTCGAAGCCCTCACGTGCTTCCTCTGTTCTGGCATGTTTGAAGACAAGCAATTGCGAAGCTGTATCGTAATATTGTTTGACGAACGAATTAGCAACTGCAATCACGGTTTTGGAGTGCTCGCTCTCTTTGCCTTCTTGTTCCAACTGCACGACCTGGACAAATAGCAATACTAAGAAGACCGAAAGCAAACCAGCCGGTACCCCGACTAGAAGTCCTGCCTGTTGAGAAAGGTTCAGGCGAATTCGCATGGATGTCCGGTGCCACAACCAGAAGAGGATACATACTGCCATAACTAGAATAGCACTACTCTTTAGGATGCTTCCTTTCTGTTTCTTATGGTAGGGTAGAATTACGCAGAATTTTCGCCACCGGCCGGTTCGCAGGGTGTTTTCTTCCGATGCCGCAAATCGGGATGAAGTGGAGGAAGGCTGGTCATTTCAAACAGAAGCCCGGCCATGGAAGCGTGGTGAGACCTACTAAATGACGACTTTGGACCGAAGAGTGGACCCCGGCGAATAATATGCTCGGCAAGTGTCCGAAGATGCCCAATCGCTATGGCTCCCAAAGGCGCAGTGGAATGTACAAGGGACAGGAACTCCGTGCAAAGCGATTTCATCACGCGGCCGGTTTTCCGTGCCATCTTCCAGTGCTACCTGTTCGGCCAGTCAAGGATTTCGGGCTGTCGCGAATCATCAAGAGTGATCTTGAAACTCTTCAAGGCGCCGAGCTGACAATAAATTCCACTTGAAGTTTTTCTTGGGTTATTGCAAACACGTTGATGTTCTCGCGAGATCGCCGTCAGATTATGAGGAGATCCAGTGCATATACTCTTTAATATAAGGTATCATCGCGCGAACCCTTGCTACGATATTGCCAGATCGTTCTTGTGGTTACCGGGACCTCCTTTGAGGGAAAGCAGATCAAGTTATGGCTAAAGTATTAGTTGTCGAAGATGATCGCCAGCTCTCGGAGCTTGTTGTGGATTGGTTACACGGCGAAGGTCATGTGGCCGAACCCGTATACAAGGGAAGTCACGGGCTTGAGCGATTGCAATATTACAAGTACGACGTGGTCATTCTTGATTGGGAACTACCAGAGATGTCCGGGATAGAAGTATGCCGGGAATATCGAAATGGTGGCGGTGCCACTCCGATTTTGATGTTGACGGGCAAACGCGAGATCGAAGAGAAAGAAACAGGACTGGATTCCGGCGCAGACGACTACCTTACCAAGCCTTTTCACATTAAAGAACTAGCAGCTCGATTGAGAGCACTTCTGCGAAGACCAGCTGCAGTCAATCAAAACGTGCTGCGCGCGGGTGACATCACGTTGCGGCTCGGTAGCAGGCAGGCCTTTCGTGGAGAGGAGGAACTTAATTTGCAGCCGAAGGAATTGGCCTTGCTGGAATTTCTTATGCGACATCCTAATCAACCATTTAGCTCCGAAGCGATTCTGGATCGCGTCTGGCCATCTGAGTCCGACGCCGCTCCTGACACCGTGCGAATTCAAATTATGCGCTTACGCAAGAAAATTGATGTCGAGGGAAAAGACTCCATGATTCGCACTGCTCATCGAGTGGGATACATGCTGGTACCTCCTGCAGAATCTTAGTAAAACTGGTACCAGCAGGTAAACTGTAAATAGTTCTTTGAACTTAGCCCGGGAGTCGACATCCACTCAACTATCAGGGGAGAATTCACTTATCGACTATGTGCTAAAGAAGCACTGGTGCAGGTGAAGGGGTGCCTGGCACTATTCAATGTAAACAGCTGAAAGGTGGCGCGATGAATTTCTTTAACAAGCTCACAGGGAAACAAGACGACGCTCTTGCCGCTTATCAGAAGGCCGAACGTAGTCTGGCGGAGGGTATGGCCTGCCTGACCAATGATGCCGCCGGTGTGCACCTGCGAATAAGAGCCCTCTCTGTTAAAAGCGCGGAAGCTGCTAATTTATTTCAGCAGGCGCTCACTGCTAGAGAAAAGAATTTACCACCGGACCATCATGATGTCGGCATTGCGCTATTGGATTTTGTCGTAGCATATGAATTACAAGCCAAGGAAAGTGACGCCACCGCATATTGGGAGCGCGCACTGGACATATTGAAAGATGGCGCAGATTGCACGCAGCCCGTGATCAGTGCAGTTCAAAAACTGTGTGATAGTGGCAAACTGCTTCGATTAGATGGACCATTGGATATGGCCGAACAGTGGCACCGGAGAGCGGTGCAACTGAGTCAAGCGCTGTTGAGTGCTGATCATCCAACCACTTTGCAAAGCACATTCGATCTCGCTGTTACTTGCGATATACAGGGGAAATCGGAGGCCAGTCAGTTGTATGAAACGGTCTTTTCCCGTCAGTCAAACTTTCTGCCGGTTTCTGGTTTCCTATTGAATCTGGCCGGCGCTTATCAGCAATTGGGCAGGAAAGAAGAAGCTGCTCGAATGTATTCACGAGCGCTGGAGATTCGGTCGAAGGCGTATCCCGAGCGGGATCATGCAGATCTGGTTCCCTTGTTGCAGAGTTATGCCGACTTTGCCGGTCAAACCGGTGATCATGCCACAGAAGCTCAACTCCTAATCCGAGCATTGTCGATCGTCGAGACAGAGAAGGGAAGCAGTGATCCTGTGACCGCAGCCGTCATGGTTAAGACTGCCATTGCACTGATGCGTGCCGAGATATTCGACAGAGCGGTGCCCTTGTTTGAGCGCGGATTCGTGGTGAGAGAAACTTCGCTGGGAGCCCGAAGCCATCAGTTCGCAAGAGAATTGCGGTGCCTTGCCGGTAGTTACGCGATGATAGAAAAATTTGAGCTGTCGGAGCAGACATTCGCGCAAGCGCTCAGCATACTTGAAGAACTTGAGGGTGCCGATGATGCTGAGATAATCGATGTGGGTACTAATCTTGCTGCAATTTACTGTGAACGAGACAATCTTCTCGAAGCAGAATCACTCATTCGCAGAATGGCTGAACGAAGTGAAAAGAAATTGGGAGTTGATGCGCCGCCAACCGCCACGCTTAAACTTCTGTTGCAAGAAGTGCTCGCGGCGAAAGAATGTCCTCAAACTTGAACGGTGACTTCCAATGCCTTGAGACCACGGAGCGAGGCAGAATCGCCAAACTCAATGTTGCCTGAAGCAAGCTCGATTTTTGAGAAATGTTTGATCAAATGCTGAATAGCCATCTGTCCTTCAAGTCGTGCCAGTGAAGAACCGAGGCAGTGGTGTATGCCGGCCCCCAAAGCAAGATGTTTGTTATCAACTCGCGTGATATCAAGTCTATCAGGCTCAGGGAACTGGGCCTTGTCTCTATTTGCCGATCCTAACACAAGCAACACTACATCTGACTTGCGCATGATTTCGCCACCATATTCAAGTTCCTCTTTCACCACGCGCGAAGTGAGCTGCACGGGGCTATCGTAGCGAAGTAGCTCTTCAATCGCGGTCTTAATCAAGTCTGGATTGGTGCGCAGCTTCTCCAGTTGCTCAGGATGTCGCAATAGAGCAAGTGTTCCATTGCCGATCAAATTGACGGTGGTTTCGTGACCGGCAAACAGGATCAAGATGCAATTGTCGAGCACCTCCTGCGTGGTCAATCGGCTGCCCTGTTCCTCTGCAGTTACCAGAGCGCTAATCAAATCATTTTGCGGATTCGTGCGACGCAGTTCAACCAGGCGGCCAAAATATTCAGTAAGCTCTGCAGTCGCCTGGCTCGCTTTCTCAAGCCTCTCCGGATTGAGTTGCACATCAAGTGTGCCCACTAAGGAATGTGACCAATGCTTGAATTTTTCGTGATCCTCAACGGGCGCACCCAGCATTGTTGCTATTACCGTAACAGGCAAAGGAAAGGCAAAATCGGAAATCAGGTCGATGTGCTTTCTTCGCTCAATGTCATCAAGTAAAATTCCAACAATTTGCTCTATGTGCGATCGTAATCCTTCCACAGTGGTCGGGGTAAAAGCTTTGTTCACGATGCCCCGCAACCGTGTGTGATCCGGTTGATCCCTCATCAGCATCCAATTGGACTGCGACTTTCTTAGCGCATCGAACCGAGGTTCATGCATCACCGCGCTAAGTCCAGTGGTTACGGCATATGAAGCTGCGGAAAAACGAAGATCTCGCAGAATCTCATTGACATCGGCATAGCGTGTAAGTATCCACTCTCCGCCGATTTGGCTTTTATAGATAGGGGCTTCGTTGCGGAATCGATCGTAGTGGGGATACGGATCTTGTATAAATTCGGGTGTTGCCGGATGGAACAGGTCGGGCATAGTGGTCTGAGATGTTGACATGAGTTCCTCTTTAGAAATTCATCGAGTAAGTGCAAGCATACGTACTGGCATACACTGAAGTCTGTTAGCACTCCAGCAAAAACGGTGCTGGTTAAAGCAGGGAAAACGGTCTATGTCAGACAAACTGGCACCTGCCGACCCGTCACAGCGACGGGCGGCCTATTATACTCCGGTGGAGAGACTGCATCACAGCTATTTGGCCACTCGAAAGGTTCTAGATCAAGTAGCGCGCCTATAATATATGCCGGCGGATTACAGGTATTTGTGCTCAATCCGCCGAATCCACTCCGCAAATTTCACCTACGTGAGATTGCAGATTCGCTGCTACATACGGATTCATTGGTGGTCGAATTGGCTCATTCCCGCTAATATGTTTGCTCTCCCGTGTTAAAGGAAAGCGCCACTGACAACGGGAACTGACGGCAAGAGGAGGCCCGGATCACGATTTGATCACGTGAACATCAAGCACAGTGCTGGAAACGGAGACTCTATAACATCACGCCACGGAAACTGCGCCAGTCTCAATTTTCAATGCTGTCCCCGTGGGGCTGAGCCTATCCACCACGTGATCCGTATGCGGCTGAATTGCCGATCATAAGGGGCTTAACTGAGAAAAGCTGTGCGGGTGTTGAGATATGGAGGAGCCTTCGATGAGCGAGTCGGCACAACCAATTCGCATTGGTGTCATAGGTACAGGAGGCATCGCGCGCGATTACCTCGTTCCTGCTCTGAAGCAAGTAAGTGGTGCTCAGTTATGGAGCGTTTGCAGTAGAGATCGATCAAAGGCGGAACAATTTGTCGCTGAAGTCGGAGCTACTGCACCGGTTTTGTCATTTTCAAATATGGAAGAATTTCTGAGCGACAAAGACCTCGATGCCGTGATCATTGCGACACCGGACAAGCTTCATGTATCACAAGCCATCGCCGCAGCGGAAGCCTCAAAGCACCTATTCGTGGAGAAACCGCTTGCAACTTGCCATTCAGATGCAAGTGCAATTGTAGCTGCGTGCCGCAGTCGAAACTTGCAGCTAGCCGTAGGATACCACCTACGGTGGCATGCCGGTCATCGACTCCTCGCTGGAAGGATTGCCGGTGGCGATCTGGGAACCATTCATCATGCACGAGTACAGTGGACGCTAAAACCGCCGGTGAACGACTGGCGTAGGGATGCCGAGCTTGGAAAGTGGTGGTCTCTGGGCGCAGTAGGTACCCATGGGCTTGATCTGCTTCAATGGATGCTCCGGCCTGTCTGTGGCGATATCGTTCAAGTTGTTTCTTTGTGTGCCGCAGATCATGATGGCAAACGAGGTGACGCAACTTCCATCGTAAATCTACAATTTGCTTCCGGTGCGACCGCAGAAGTGCTTTCATCGGTGTTGTTCAAGGTTCCTCGCCTGATTGAAATCCATGGGCACAAGTCCAGCGCTACGTGCAGAGATACTCTTGGTCCGCACGGTGCAGGCACCATTTTGCTGAACGAAGAAAAGTTGGACTTTAAGGTCACCAATCCCTACCAGATGGAATTGCAAGATTTTATTCGTTCAATTTTGACCGGCCAGCCGCCCGAATCTGATGGTGAGAATGGTATGTTTAACGTAGATTTGCTTGAACGAGCTACGCCTTAGTCGACGGAGGATGCGTAATGATCTCTGAGGAAGCGTGTACTGAGGAAGTCTCCTATAGAGGAAAGCACTTCACCATTCCCTCGTTGGAAAGTGACGGAGGCATATTCATCGAACCTCATCCGGAGAACAGCAAGATTGAGGTTCCCCGGGATTCGCTGGTGATTCAGAAATTGAATAGTACGTTTGACCTGCAGCAGTTTAAACAAGAGCGTAAACCGATTTCTTTAGGACTCATTCCCGAGGACATTCGGTCCACTGTGTTCATGCCAGGTGTGCCACGTACACTAGATTTGCCCATCAAATTTCCCGGTTCAAATTACCGGCTACCTTCAGAACTCGCTCACCTTGCCGGGGTGATTCAAATGGTTGCTGATTACGAAGCCGTAGTAAACAAAGACTGTCACGATGAGTACTATTGTTACCTGACCGTCGATCACGGACTTGTCAAACCGGGCACTCTTCAAAGAGAGGCGCCGTGTCATGTTGACGGCTTTCAGGGAGCACGCTGGACCCCTAAAGTTCGATGCAATCACACCTACTGCGTATCTGACGTCATCCCCACCGTGTACTATCCCCAACCATTTGATTTTGATCTCTTGGATGAAGGCACACACAACTTTTTCTGGGAAATGAATCGCCAGGTCGCTACGACCAACAGTGCCCATGTCTGGCGCCCTCGTCCGTGTGAGCTGACGTTAATGGATTGTTATTGTGTCCATCGCGGTGACGAATGCACAGCCGAGACTTTGCGCACATTCATTCGACTTTCATTTGAAGTGCGAATTTTTGATCGTGAGGGCAATGCTCACAATCCGCTGTTCAGTTATGACTGGCCTATGGTGCCCCGGGACATTGAGGCACTGAATCTGGTGCCGTTCGATCCTGATTGCGATCCGTCGTTACGTGTGTTTCCCTGGCAACAGGTAAGCGGCGAACCACATGATGATAAGAAAACCAGAACCAAACCCAATCTTCGTCCGCAATCACTCAGTGAGCCAGGAGCCAAATAGATACGGTCCGCCGCACCGCTTGGTGGTTCCAATCTGCCCGACCGGCCTCAAACCTCGCGTTCGCTGGCTAGCCTGTGCACTTATCACTTGTCCGTGGCCTCGGTCTCATGTCTCGCTGCCATTAGAAACAGACGAACCTTCTTTCTTTGTGGGAGAAGTTGATCTCAATTCGTTGCGACCAGGTACCTATTCTTTCCAGTGTACCGGTGTTGCTGCCAAGTTCTCTCAATATGTCCGCTAGCGTTCAACAGCTACGAGACACATTAAGTCGACATTACCTTATGCTGACCGGGTTCCAACTTGTTCACGGTGTTCAACTATAATTGCTCGGGTTGTGCTAAGTGAGGCTTGATTCCATGAACCGAACAGCGATGCTTCAACGAGTTCTTGACCACCCCTCCCCGTGGGACATGGTGATCATTGGAGGCGGTGCCACCGGTACAGGGGTGGCCGTGGACGCAGCGTCTCGCGGTTATGATGTCTTGTTGCTGGAGCAGCATGATTTCGGAAAGGGCACCTCAAGTCGCAGCACTAAATTGGTTCATGGCGGTGTTCGTTACCTCGAGCAGGGAAACGTGTCGCTGGTAATGGGTGCACTGAAGGAGCGAGGGCTGCTGAGAAAGAATGCTCCTCATCTTGTACGCGACCTTCCTTTTATTGTGCCGAATTACGATTGGTGGGAAGCCCCGTTTTATGGTCTGGGCCTGAAGGTGTACGATATGCTCGCTGGTAAGTACGGCTTTGGCAAATCGCAAGTTCTTTCTCGCAATGACTTACTTGAAAGAATTCCGACTGTCAAAACAGAAGGACTACGTGGCGGTGTGCTGTATTATGACGGTCAATTCGACGACTCTCGTCTGTTGATTAATCTGGTAGCCACAGCCGCGGAGCATGGTGCCTCGTTGCTCAATTACGCGCCGGTGACGAGAATCACTAAAGACAGCGAAGGATACCTCGATGGCGTAATTGCTCTTGATACAGAGAGCGGTACTGAATTGGAGATCAAAGCCCATGTTGTGATAAATGCCACCGGTGCGTTTACCGATAGTGTTCGACGGTTAGCTGAGCCCGAAGTGCAGGGAATGATTGCACCGAGTCAGGGAATACACCTGGTGTTCGATCGCTCTATTTTGCCTGGCAATTCTGCAATTATGGTGCCTCACACGAGCGACGGACGAGTGATGTTTGCTATTCCATGGCATCAGCACGTGCTGGTTGGTACCACAGATACTCCCGTTGAGCATCCGCTTCTCGAGCCCACCGCATTCGATCACGAAATAGAATTCATTCTCGAAACTGCCGGGAAATATTTGGATAAGGCTCCCTCCAGAAAAGACGTATTGAGCGTTTTCGTCGGTATCCGTCCTCTGGTTAAGATGCCCGGTGGCGGGAGCACCGCAGCTTTGTCACGCGATCACACAATCCATATAGATACATCTGGATTGTTAACCATATGTGGTGGCAAGTGGACCACGTACAGACACATGGCTGAGGACTGCGTTGATCATGCGGTTACGCTGGGACAGCTCGATGAAAAGCCTTGCGTCACCAAGGATCTTAAAATCCACGGATACGATCCTGATACATCCGCATTGGGCAATCTAGCGATATACGGATCGGATGCAGCCAGAATAAAAGAACTGATCGAGCAAGACATAGAACTGGGCGATCGACTCCATCCGGCGCTTCCCTATTGCCGTGCAGAAGTAGTCTGGTCCGTGCGCGAGGAGATGGCTCGCACTGTTGAAGATTTCCTCTCACGCCGAGTTCGTGCACTTTTTCTCAACTCAAAGGCCGCAATTGAAATGGCACCGGCGGTAGCGGAAATTATGTCTGCTGAACTGAACAAGGGTGAAGATTGGAAGAACGATCAAATACGACAGTTCCAAGCCCTTGCCAGTCAATACGTACTCTCTGATTCCGCGTCGGTAGCGGCATGCTGAGCGCTGTGAAATCTGCTTCGCCCTCTACGGTTTTGTTGACACATATTCTTCGGGCCAGAAACGCATAGAGTCTGAACAACAAGGGTTTCCGCCTCCGCCTCGAGCGCCTTCCTCTTGTTCGACCTTATGGCCCGTGAATGGCAGAAATCTGTGCGGGGTTGGTAGCAAGACTGGTTTGGCTATTTGAATCGCTTAAGCAAACTTTCCGTAACATCGACGCCGTTGTTCTTGATCAGGTTGCCGCCAGCGATAACGCACTCATTGGTAACTATCAGTCCCAGCCCCATCGATTGTGCAATCTGAATAGCGGCTGTTGCAAGTTCCTTGCTTGTTGCTTCCGTGCGATTTTTTACGTCGCCGAGCAAATTCTGCTGCTGCTGGTTGACTGATACTTGCAGGTCTTTGGTCATCTGTTCTATTTCGGATTTTGGCTTTCCTGCATTTTGTGCGGACTTGAGGTTCACATTTCCCTCATCAACTTTTTGACGCAATTTGTTTTCGCATTCAACGCGATACGAATCAATGGCGGCGAATTTTGGCGTCGCCTTGATTTTTCCAAGATTGAAATAGCCAATTGCAACAGAGTACGCCTTTGGCGATCCCGAATTGGAAGGCTCAGATAATCCGGCAGTTCCAAGTCGCTGAGAGAGCTTGGCAGTCAAGTCTTTGCCATTTTCTATTACCGCTTGTCCGCCGGCATAGATACCGGCTCCGTCGAGAAGAAGCTGAGCACTGGCAGCTTCCATAATGTCATCGCCGGCCGCGCCAATTTTCTTGTTTGCCGAAACCTCTTGCGCTTGAGTTAGCTCAATCAATGCTTCTTGCATGGCATGAACTTCGGTCTTGAGACTCTTGCTCCGTTCTTCAATCTCAGTCTTGGTTTTATTCTGCGCCTCCATCTTTTCCAACTCCGCGTTGCCCGCAGCCACCGCTTTACGCAGTGTATCCTGAGAGGAAAGACGGCAGTGCTGGGCAGCAATTGAATCAGGAAATCGCGACTTAACCAATGCAAGATTTACATAGACTATTTTAACGTTGATCTTCGTTGCGGTAGCGGCCACCGGCGAAGACGGCGGTGACGATTCCGTTGCTGCGCCGGTTGAGGGAGAACCTGGAATTGGGCTGGCGGGAGAGGACGGAGTGCTGCTCGGCGGCGGCTCCGCCCCGGCTGAAGCTGGCGTCGCTCTACTCGACGGAGTCGAGTCCGTAGCGGCTGAAGCTGGCAGCGTGCTACTTGATCGAGTTGGTCCTGCCGCTGAAGCTGGCGACGTGCTACTCGTTGGAGTCGAGTCCGTAGCGGCTGAAGCTGGCAGCGTGCTATTTGATCGAGTCGAGTCCGTAGCGGCTGAAGCTGGCAGCGTGCTATTTGATCGAGTTGGTCCTGCCGCTGAAGCAGGCGGCGTGTTACTAGGCGGAGTGGAGTCCTTTGCAATTCCGTTCTTATGTGTATCTACAGCAATTCGTCTTACACCAGGATGAGGGAAGGTGGTATCAGAAGTAATGTCTCTTGCAACGGTCGGCAGCATATTCTGAGACGTACTAATTGCTACTGCTAGTAAGATCGTTTTGCGCATCGCCTTCCCCTGGTGTAGCATTTCGCTTCCCTCCGCGGACAATTAGTGCGTTCGACTGTTCAAAGACAACAGATTAAAGCGCAATTATGCCTGTTTCATGCCGGAATTTGCGCAGCATATTTTACTAAATGAAACTCATTTGTGTCTGGTCCGCCAGAACCGCCGCGCAGATGGAATGCGCCATGGCAAAGGGGAACAAATGCTCCGTTAGCGGTATCAAACTTCTGGGATTCCTAAGTAACTGTGATAGAAGTCGATGAGACCAGCAAAGTGAAAGCACGAGACGTTTGTTTGTGTATCTATTACGCCCTTGCAACTGCGTCCCTATTTAGTTGCGCCGCTTTATGCGATTCGTTTTTCAAGACTGTGCTCTTACTGATGGGAACGCTTTACCTCGTGTGCACAATGATCACATTTGTTAAGCGATTCCGGCTACAAGTCAATGCGCCCGGGAGAATCTCTCACTGGAGGCAGGCTGTCTTCTGTTCGTCCATCCTTTTGCCTGTTCCATTTCTATTCCTATCACTGGCACAACATCTCCCAATGAGATTCCTGTCTGCGTCTGAGTCTTACGAAAGGATTCCGTTGTCACAGGCACAGGCGGACCAATATCTAGCCGCCGCCGAGTTGTTGGAGCGTGAAGGAAAATATTCGCAGGCCGAATACCATTATCGTAAGTACATGGATATTGAGCAGCAGTTTCACCCGGATGTCAGTTTTGATGGTATTTCAGGTAGGATTCTGGATCTTCAAGGAAGGCATGCTGAGGCTAATCGTGCTTTCTCAAGTTTTGAGTTACATTATGCGCAAGAGCGCCAGCGCGCCCAAGAAGGGGAGTCAGCTGAAGAGCCGGGCGCCATTGAAGATGAAGACAGAACAGCGATGGAGCCGAAGCAACCTGCGGTTGCAAGTGAAGATCAACATGATCGACTGGAAGATGTGGGTCTCAGGCAGAACCGGGTTAATACCCAAGAGATGGCCAACAAAGACTACAAGGACATAGGCTTGCAAGCCGGATTGAGCGTGGCTCAAAATAGTGCGGGGCAAGGTGAATCGAGTGACAGTGCAGTCAATGGAGCTGACCGGGAGCAGCAGGTCACCTCCGCGGGGAGCAGCCTCACCGATAAAGCCGGTTCGGCTGAAACAGAGCCTCGATCCGCTGAAAAAACTGGTAGTTCTGCAAACGAAACCAACGCTCAAAACGAACCGTCCGGCGAAACCGCCGATGGTGCCACTATTGTTTCTGATGCCAGACTCTTGCGCATTTTGCGGTCCATTCCTGCGGCGCAGGCAGCGCAGCAGTTTCGTTATGCAAAAACGATTCTGGCCGAAAATGAAATGACCGCAGCCGAGATTGGCATGCGGGTCAGCGTACTCGATCTTCAACCGGTGATAAAAGATTATCGCAGTCATGCTGCAAAAAAATCGACGAAAGAGAGTGCCACTGATCATCCCTC
>JAKFUT010000083.1 GCA_021732565.1 Candidatus Obscuribacterales bacterium | reverse complement strand
AGTGTCAAAAGATAATCCAAATACTTCAGACAGCGCAAGAACAATTGAAGGAACTGGACAATAAACTGATTTCGCTCAAAGACGAACAAATAACAAAGTACTATACCGCCGAAAGCGATGACGACCTGGCAGCATAATACGTCTGCAACCGGTGCCTGCAGATTGCAGGCCTTACCAATGATAACGCACGAAGCTCCAGATATGGTCGGAACTATGCTCACGGGCCTTGTAACGGAACTTTTTGCTTCCAAAACTTCCGTAGTAAAGGGATATCACCCGTAACAGCTGACCAAATCGCCAGTTCGGAGAAGAATCGGTGCCTCCCCGGAAGATCGGTCCGGGTAAACCGAATAAACTTTCACGCAATAAACACAATTTTAAGCAGCTCAAGATCCTGCTTTCCACGCTGTGGCAATCTAGAATGAGTGGACAGGTGTCTTATGTGGAATGATTCCACCATCCAGGATAATCCATTTAGCAGGATCTCACTCAGACCTTTTTCAGATCCATTGTCTAAACTAGCGGTATCCAGATTGATTTGATCTCGGTAAATGACAACGGAGAAGACGAATGAAGAGCTTGATCCAGACAGGTGTCGTTGCATTGCTGGCAACGGTCTCCTTGGCGTGTTGCTC
Organism: Candidatus Obscuribacterales bacterium; assembly: GCA_021732565.1. Lineage (GTDB taxonomy): Bacteria > Cyanobacteriota > Vampirovibrionia > Obscuribacterales > Obscuribacteraceae > JAKFUT01. Next base: position 35,295 of record JAKFUT010000083.1, on the reverse strand, counting down.
GGCAGATACATTCAAGCAGACAGTAAATGATGCGGCCGACAACGTAAACGGTGCGGCTGATAATGTCACCAATGCAGCCGAGAACTTAAACAAGGCCTACCAGGCGTTCATGGACCAATTGAACAAACCCGGTGACCATATTAATACGGGAATTTCCTATTGGATTGAGCTCCAACGCGATGGACAAAAATCACGAGCGAGCAGCAAAAACGCTTTCCACAGCGGCGATAAGATAAGGTTTCACATCAAACCAAACATCGACGCATATGCCTACATCGTAATGTTACAAGGGAGCAATGGTGATAGCGCAGTCTTATTTCCCACGGCTAACGAGCCCGCGAAAAAGATGGTAGCCGGTGAAGAAATGATTATTCCGGCAACGGAAGATGACAATGCATGGCTGAAGTTTGATAATAACCCGGGCACTGAAGTACTCCGGATTGTTGTCTCGCGAAAGAAGATCGATATTGATTCCTATGAGGGAACCGGCATAGGTGGAGCGGTTACCATCGCATCAGCGGATAAGTCCGACAATATTCCCGATGAGTCATCTGTCGGAATGGTTGTTGATGAAGAATCCGACAGCAAGCCGAGTGCCTCACGTAATTTGACAGTTGTCACCACGAAAAAGCACAAAGGCAGGCGAGGCGAAACAACAGTGATTAATGGTGACCCTAAGAAAGTGCTGGTTGTTGATATAGCGCTCAGTCACAAGAGTTGAAGAGAATGTTTTTTGGAGAGGCGCAATTGATGAAATACTCAGAAACACGCAAGCTTACGGCGCAAACTTGCGTCTTGTTCGCGCTGCTAACATTGTGCGGTTGTAGCAAGGTGTCTGACACGACCAACAGTACAGCCACAAACACAAAGACTGATGTCACCTCGGAAACCAAGGGCGGTGGTACCGCACGAGATTTGTTTTACCAAGAACTGAAAGAGTCATCGCCTGCCGGTAGCGCTAGCAGCACTAGTACTGGCGGCAACCCCTCGATTGCGGCCAGCGGCGACGGGAAGATTGCCGCAGCCGTGGCTCTCGAGATCAAAGCACCGGAGTGGCAGGGTGACAGCATGTTATCAACGGCGCCACCCAGAAAGGAAGGATTTAAAGGAGGAGATTCGATTCGGTTTCACGTTAAAGCCGGGGTTCCGTGCTACGCCTATGTATTCACCAAAGGTTCTTCCGGGAAGGAAGCGCTGCTCTATCCCCCCAACGCAGCAACAGATAACAAGCTGGATGCCGGAAAAGAATTCGTAGTACCGCAAAACGGCAAGATATCCTTCGATAATACTCCCGGCAAAGAAGCGATCATTGTTGTTTTGTCTACCAGCCAAATGTCCACGAAGTCAATTGAGGCTCCACAAGCAGACATGATCGAGTTGAACAGACTTCAAAGTAACCAGACAGTAAATTGCGGAAATCTATCGGTCTTCACAGGCTCTACAGAACCTGTGCGCATGGTGGGCAGCAGGGAAATCGGCGATAAATACGATCCCTATTTCTACGTAGACAACTCGAAAGACCCGACCAAACCATGCATATTCGGAATCGGATTACCACACATTTAGAAACTAATAATTCGCTTGCCGCTATAATGCAAGCGTGGTCGTTATGATCGATCGTTCGTGCTATGGGATTAACCGTGATGTGTGGCATCACCCGTAATCGTAGCGGGCAGTTCCACTCAGAAATTTTTCAGATTTGGTTAGTAAGATAATCGAAGAGACGTTTTCCAGGTGCCAGATTTAAACACATGTAAGTTGGAGAACGATCTCTCGTGCTGCAGTAATGGAGGTACATATGAAGCGATTAGTTCCGTTAACGGTTTTTGCCATACTCCTTGGGTTGGCCGCTCCGGCCATCTGTAAAGAGTCTACGAGAGGACTCTATGTTGAGCAACTGAGCAAACCCACCGCCAAGATCAACAACGGCGTTCAGTATTGGCTGGAACTACAGCGAAATGGAAAGAAGACAAAGGTAACCAATAGAAGTGCCTTCTTCGATGGCGATAAATTGCGCATTCATGTCAAACCGAATTTTAGCGGATACGCATATGTTTTATTGCTACAAGGAAGCGACGGCGAGCAATCAGTACTCTTCCCCTCGGCAGGTCTGGGCGGAAACAAGGTTATCGCAGGAAATGAAATTGTTTTACCAGTGGCTGCAGCCGGCAAAGAAGCCTGGATGAAGTTTGACGAAACTCCAGGAACAGAAATTGTACGTGTGATTGTTTCGCGCACAAAAATTAGCGATCCGAAAACTGAGTTGCCTGCAAAGGAATCCGTTGCAGTGGCCGGTGCGGACACGGGCGATGACAATGTGCCTGACGACACTCAGGTTTGCGTCGTAGCTTCCAAGGGCATGAAAGTGCGCAGTTCAGGAACACGCAACCTTGTGGTAGAAACGGACGACGCTCCACAAGAACAGGGTCATACGTATGTTGTCGGTAAATTGAGCAAGGTATTGTCCATCGATATAGCTCTCGATCACAAACCTCGCGGATAGACCGTCAGCGACGTGGAGTTGAAATGAGAAAAATCGCCGGCGCAATCAAAACCGCCTCGTTGGCTTTTGGCCTGGTACCAGTATGCATCACGGTGTCTCTGGCAGACGACCAACTGGCACGAGACATGTACTATCAACAACTCAATGAGCCTACTCGGCAATCCAACACTGGCTTTCGCTATTGGATTGAGTTGCAGAGAAAAGGCTCAACGCTGCGAGTAAGCAATCGACAACGCTTCAGAAGCGGTGACAGAATTAAGTTCCATATTATTTCAAACATAGATGGTTACGCACATATTGTGCTGGTTGGCGGCTCGACAGGAGCCAGATCTATTCTGTTTCCTGTCGCCGGAAAAGACCAGTCGAACGCTGTTCGCCGCGGGCGCGAGTGCACAATTCCTTCAACGAGTTTCCTTCAGTTTGATAATAACAGAGGCTCCGAACATATCCAGGTCGCTCTGTCTCGAAAGAACCTGAGTTCGGCGGAGTTACTTAGATCCGGCACGGAACCCCGTGCTGTGATCCCCTCCTCTGGAACTCCGGCTACTACACACGGAGATCTGAAGGTTTCCTTCGAAGAAAATAAGCCTGGCGCAGGGCAGAGTTCAGATGACACATCGATCGCCAATGCCATACCCGATGACGACTATTCCAGAGATTTATTTCGAACCCAGCCAGTAGCTCATCGGCCACGCCCTGCGTACCATGCGCCTATTTTTACGCCCTACACGACTGTGGTGAATACAAACCCCAGCAAGGATTTATATGCGGATATCTCGCTCGATCATGATTGATTCCCGCCGAGTTCTATCATCACTGCGTCTATGTTTTTCAACAGCTTTGATTGCTAGTTTGATAGTATCCTCGGCGGTCCTTGCAGCGCCTGGCTCCGTCTTGAATGCGAAAGACATGTTCTATGAGGAACTCAAAGGTCCGGCAGCATCATCTGCTGGGCTGGGGTCTTCTGCAGGCACAACAGTAGCGTACTGCCTTGAGTTGCATCGCGGCAGTGATCCACCGGTTCTCTGCAATAATCGCTATCCGTTTCGTAGCGGCGACGGTATCAGGTTGCACCTGAAAACTAGCGCGCCTCGCTATGCGTATATTGTGCTAATGCAGGGTAGTACAGGCAAGAAAGCAATTCTGTATCCTCCACCCGGGTCGCAAGAAAGCAATCGCCTTGAGGCCGGCAAAGAGGTGCTGGTGCCACCACATGGATTGATCAAATTTGACAACAATCCCGGTACCGAGCGACTCGGTCTCCTGCTCACAGCAGAGCCGCTTGAGACCTCAAGAGCATTGAATACACCTACGTCTTCTGTTGATGCAAATTCGCTAACGGGAATTCCTCAAAAGGTAGACTCTTATTCGGTCTATTCAAACGATGGAGTATATGATTTAGGAGAAAAGTCAACCGGCAACGGTCTCGTCTATGTACACAACCCGAATTCGCGAACACCTACGGGCATTGCCATCGTGCTAAACCACGGCAATGCACCGGCAGCAGCAGGTACTTCGCGTCCGGCTGATACGCCCTCTCATGCGCAGCAGCAGCAACCAGCCACCGGTCCCAATCGACCGATAACCGATAAGTGGGCTTTCGTGGTCGGCATTAACAAGTTCGCAAATTTCCCCGATAAGGAACTTCGATATTGCGTCGCAGACGCGGAGTACTTGCGTGATTTCCTGGTTAAAGAGGCAGGCTTCAAGCCCAATCACGTTTATTTTTTGTCCGATGAGCAAGCAACGAAGAAAAATATTTTGCGCGTGATGACTGACCTTCTTCCTAAAGCGATCCGACGGGATGATCTGGTACTACTCTACTTCTCGACGCACGGTACTCCCAAAATGAAGGGAGAGAATTTCATTGTAACCCACGACTTCCAAATGGATGGTCAAAACGGAATTGCGATGGAAAAGCTAGGTGACCTCATCAAACAAAAGATTCCCAGTGATCGCGTGGTCACCATACTGGACACATGCTTTTCCGGTAATGCGCGGGGGCTGGATGAAAGGGCAGTTTTAGACGACCTCCTCGTGGGCAGCGGGCAGATAATAGTAAGTTCCTGCGGACCCAGTGAAACTTCACTGGAAGATCCGCGCTTGCAACATGGTTATTTCACCTACTATCTCGTGGATGCTCTGCGCTCTGCGAAGCTACTGAAGCAAAGTTTTGATATCTCCAGAGACAAGGTCGTTTCGCACACTCAATCAGAGCATAATCATCCCCAACATCCAGTGGTCAATTACGATCGGTGGAAAGGCAACGACTTGCCCATTCAAGTACCAGCGACTAACCCGCGCCAATAAAATTTACGGGAGAGAATGTGCGGCCGCTAGCCGATGAATCTGCGGTATGAGAGGCGAATTAGTTCGGTTCATACCGGTGTGCCACTTGGAGGACAAGCCAATTCTTACAACAAAAACGGACCGAAGCGCTCGAATTATGGTATTGGGCTTTTCATTATCCGTCTGCATTATTTCTACCATCGTTCCAGCACTAGCAGAAGCTGAGGGTTCATTAGCCACTCCGCAAAACGCATTTGGTCTTGCTTTTTACAAGAAGCTGGTCGAAACTGATAGCAAGAAAAATATAGCTGTGAGCCCCTTAAGTTTGCATTCGTGTCTGCGACTCGTTCTAAACGGTGCAGCCGGATTGACAGCCTCTGAGACTGCCACGGTCCTGGGACTGAAGGGTAAGACCACAGATCAATCCAATGCTGATTACAAAAAACTGATCGACTTATTGCAGCCGGATGCAACATCCAAAAGCTCGTCTCATCAGCCAGATGCCCCCGCGAATGTTGAGAAATCCGATGCCGAGAAACAATCAACGACGGGGAAGGATAGTGGCGAACGAGACCTCACCTATAAACCAAAAACAGAGCTAAAAACCGAACCAAAAGCGGAACTCAAAACAGAATCAAAACCAGAACCGCAGGCGGAGCCGAAAGATTCACAAACAGCACCAAAATCAGATAACGCTGAATCAACTACCGGTTTGAATGAAAAGCCTTCACAGCCGGTCGAGTTGGCCGTTTCCGTTTGGGCAAATTCACAGGTTCAGCTCGTTCCCGATTTCATAACCACCGCAAAAAAATATATGGATGCTGAAGTCAGCAACATTGATTTCAGCACAAAGGGAAGCGCCGAAGCGATCAATTCGTGGGTTAACAAAAAGACTCACGGAAAAATAGAAAAAATTGTAGAAAACATCTCCCCTAAAGATTCCATTGTGCTGGCTAGCGCCGCATATCTAAAATCCAACTGGCAACGACGTTTTGACAAAGCATCTACAAAAACCGGCGATTTTCATACTCCAACGGGAATGAAACCAGTTCCCCTGATGCAGATCAAGGGCAACTTTCAATATTTTGAAGATGATCGGTTGCAGCTAGTGGATCTTCCATACTCCGACGAGCAATCAGGAATGCTGGTGTTCCTTCCTGCAAAAAAGAGCAACCTTGCAGATTTTGCCAAAACACTTTCCCTGTCTAAATGGCAGGAGTGGAAGGGGAAGCTTGAGTCTCGCCGGGGCGAGTTGAAGATCCCTCGGTTCTCCGTAGCGGACGAACGAGACTGCGATGGCACACTGACCTCAATGGGAATGAAAACTGCATTTTCTAATCACGCGGACTTTCGCAAAATGGTTCGCGCTCCCGCAGCGATCCCGTTGTCCAACGTACTTCATAAGACATTTGTCAAAGTGGATGAAGACGGAACTGAAGCAGCGGCGGTAACAGCCACAGTCAGTAAAGCTTTGATGGAACCGCCGCCATTCAAAATGGTGCTCGACCGTCCATTCTTTTTTGCAGTTGTGAACTGGAAAACGGGAGCTATCTTATTCCTGGGCCAGATAAACTCACCGGCTGAATCTTAGAGAGGCTCATTCAATTTCAGATAATTTTCAGATCCTCAGTCTAATATTGCCAAAGTTCCAGACGACAGCACTTTCTTAGACCCTAACAAAATGCCATTTACCAACCTGTTCATACAGGAAAGATAGTTTCGTCCAGGTCTAAGAGCTTGCAAGCGGGACGTGCGCGACTACAATTGGGCTAGGGGGTCAATTGGTTCACCCGTCAAATTAGACATCCATCTCCAGCAACCAAAAGCCGCCGAATTTAAATTGCATTTAGTGATGGTTCAGTCACCGCAAATGAAGCGCCTGTCTGGGATAAAGGCGGAATTGATTACAAGTTAATAAAACCGAAACAGAACCAAGATATGGTGTAATTCCCAACGTCTAAGTTCCGAAAATATACTATATTAGCAGAATGGAAATGCCCTGATTGAAGAGACTGTCGGCTCTCTCCCGGGAGAATTTCCCAGAAGGGGTGATACAAGATGAAAAAGACTCCAGCCATACTAACATCGCTCCTCCTTGCACAGGCAGCAGCGTTTGGACAAGGAGCACCCGTAAAATTCCACGACTACAGTAGCGGACAATCTAGTTCCAGCGGATTGGGTATCCAAATGAACGGCGTTTCCAAGCCGAAACCCTCGCCAGAAACCCCCGTGGCAGATACCGTGCCACCCGTCATTTCCCCCACTCCGGCGGCAGCCCCCGTTCCGGCATCTGTTCCAGTGACATCGGTTCCGGCAGCCTCGGCTCCAGCCGTTTCGACAACAGCATCCACTTCTAGCCCGACTCGGGCGATCGCCAGCGCCGCCCAATCGCTGATGACAGTCACGGGGTCGCAGCTAGTAGACCTGAAGCACAGCAACCCCGTGCTGCAGGGGACATACGAAGATGTCGGGAAGACCGTCACCACATCGGGCCAGAACTATGTTGTTAAACAACTGAAATTTGATGGAGGGTACCCCAACAGCTACATATTGGAAGCAGTTGGACGATCTTCCTCGACCACTACTCCTGTCGCAAGCTCAGCAATCCCAAGTTCAGGGAAGTCCCTGTACAGCACGCCCGCAGCAAAACAGGCTTCGCCCCCCTCTTCAGCCTCCGGGTCGAGTTCTGGTGGTCTTTTAACAGTTTCAGGGACAGGTCTGTTGGAATTGAAGCGTAGCAACCCTGCACTGCAAGGAACGTACCAGGATGTGGGCAAACGTGTAGCCACAAATGGACACAATTATGTTGTTAAACAGGTGAGGCTCGACGGCGCCTATGTAGCCAGCTATATGTTGGGAGAAGATGGAGCGAAGCCGTCCACCACGCCCACAACCACAATCAGTTCCGCAACCAGTACTCCCAGAATTGCCAGCTCCGGTGGTGTGTATGAGAGTGTATTCGGCGGGTCCAGGACGACTAGCGCGGCTGCGTCCACCCCTGCGCCATATATCCCGGTTTCCACCCCCGTCGCTTCGACCTCGGTAGCCAGCGAACCATCAAAGTCCTTTTCCAGTTCATCACCAAGTTCATCATCCACCGACTCCTCAGACGATTCGGCAAAATCCCTGGACAAGCCCGTTAGAGCACCCATTCCCAAAGAAGCAATTGCCAGAGGAGCGGCAAGTTTTCTGCGAGCCGCTTTTGGAAGAAACGCAACAGTAGGTGCTCTTGTCAATGGACTACAAGCGGCTGCAGCGCCCCAGTCCTATCCAAACCCCGGATATGCTCAACCAAACCCCGGATATGCTCAACCTAACCCGGCACCTCAACAACAAGGTGCCCCGGCACCGGTCACAACAGGAATAGACTCAGCAGCGCAGAGAGCACCCGTTCCCAGCAATGTGATAAACACCCCGGTTCGAGACAAATGGGCTGTAATTGTGGGTATCGGTAAGTTTCAAGATCCCACAATACCAAAGTTGAAGTATCCGGCAAAAGACGCCAAGGATTTCTATGATTATCTTGTGACCACCGGCCACTTTGCACCCGACCATGTCCGTTTCCTGCTCAATGAAGACGGCACCCGAGAACGAATCATGACAGAAGTGGGTGATTTCCTGCCTCGCGTGGTGAAGCCGGACGATCTGGTGGTGTTTTACTTTTCGAGCCACGGTAGCCCGGCCAGCAGAGATGTGGGCAACAAAAACTTCCTGATCGCGCATGACACCAAGAAAGACAAACTATTTGCCGGCGGTATCGATGTTCAATTCATCATGGAATTGATGAGTTCGCGAATCAAAGCCAACCGCTTGCTTATCGTTCTGGATGCTTGCCACAGTGCTGGCGCTGTAGGTGCCAAGGGAGACGAGAACGGAGCCAATTTCAATCCCGAACAGTTTCGATTGGGAACTGGACACATGCTACTTTGTTCAAGCGCTGCAGATGAGCGTTCATGGGAATCGAAGCGTTATCCAAACGGAATTTTCACCCACTATCTGATTCAAGGACTATCAAGCAAAGGTCCCTCGACGAAGATCGGAGACGCATTTAAGTTTCTGCAAAAGAACGTGAGTGATGAAGTTCAACAGGACGAGAGCGGAGTAACACAAACTCCACGACTTAAAACCGATTTGTGGAAAGGCAACGATCTGATTCTGCAGGTTCAACCCGCTCACCCTGAACCGCTGCCAGAGGCAGTTCGGAAGAGTCTGGAACCAGACAGCAAGGGTAAGCCGTTCTAACTCTATTCAGTTTTTAGAGCACATTATGGGCTAACAAAATCTCTGCCAATCGAATAATATGATCAGACAGCGCCTGTTGTTCCAGGTCTGAGAGCGCCTCGTTCGACAATGGCAACGCTTCGTTTAGATCGATCAGAACATCAAGAACAATCTCTTCCACCAGTGCAGAATTATTGCCGTCACCGATTTTTGACCGGGCACTGGCAATGCGAGCCGGATTCACCATTTTGGTAGCCCACGACATTAGACCACCTGGCGAAACAATCTGGCGCTCATCCCAGCATTCGCTTTCGTCAAACTGCTTTTCATTAAACTCATCAATTTTTCTCTTATACACAACTCTGCGCGAGACTTGTGTTTGGCTCTGTGGCTTGATTACCAGGCCTTCCGCCCAATTGTTCTTTATTTCAGGTAATCCAAAGCATGAAGGCATTTGTGCTGGAAATCGCACATTGAGTTGCCACAAATCATTCAGCACACCTCGCCCCCTGACCACGGGTGTTAAGGCCTGGCACGATACAAGACTCTCCATCAGAAGTTTTTGATCAACGAAGAAACATTCGGCGGTAGCTAATTCGGGGCAAACCACCGCATCGAAGACACTCCACTTAATTTCCGGACTGTACCAGACTCCAGTCTGAACCGCTGTCATACCTTGCACGGGCTCGACGTCCGGATGTGGATAATGCCCTCCAAATAATTCTCCGTACAGGTAAAGGCTTTGCGATCGATCAGATTCGAGATGGTCGCGAAGAGAGAAGGCCTGTTCCGTAAGTTCTGATCGAATCAGTTGCCAACCGAAGAACGGGTCATCATCCCTAAGCCAGCTCTTTCGCTTACCAAAGCGAATGCTATTGCCTTTGATACCAATCACGAAGTGAGCACCGTGAATTTTCTCTTGCGCTATCCAGGTTCCAGTTAATCGAACCTCTGCGGAAGACTGAGACGTCGAGATTTTAGGAAATGGAAGAAAATCCATAATGGCGACCGATTTTGTCTCCTAACACATCATGCTAGCATGGCCGGGCAGACGATCTGCAGGATCACTTAGTCCTCAACATGCTCGCAGTCCGGCAATATGAAACATTCACTAGACTTTCTCGATGATGAGCCGATGTGTTAGGAATACTCGCGACGACACTTAGCGGCGTGAGCACCTTCATCAACCGCTTCTGAAACAAGAGCTAGTTGCTGGCTGGCTCCACCGGCTTTGTCTCCGCCGGCTTTGTCTCCGCTGGTTTGGTCTCCACAGGTTTTGTCTCCACAGGCGTTGCCTCAACGGGCTTTGCGTCAGCAGACTCGTCCGCTGGCTTGTCTTTGTTTTTGCTAGACTTGCTCTTCTTGCTACTGCTTTTGCTACTGGTTTTGTTGCTGCCCTTGTTGCTGGTTTTGTTGCCACTCTTGTCCATCTTGCTAGCACGTTGTTCCAGGGAGGCCAAATGCTTCTGCAATTTCTCGAGGTCTTTCTCGGCAAGGGGTGGGCTCAATTCAAGATAGGCTTTGTATTGGGTTACAGCTTCTCGCAAATCGCAGGGCAGTGGTGGTTTCAGCTCTTCCAGCGTTTTAGCAAGGCTAAGACGAACATCCCCTGCTTTTGGATTATCATAAATTGACGCGTGATATTTATCAATCGCACTGGCTAATTGTTTTCGTTTCTCCAGATCACTGGCCAGGGTACACTCCTGCGCTGCGGTTTTGCGCACCTTCGCCACCATGCCTAAACCACGCTTGGCCCTGGCTTCTCCGCCGGGAAATTCTGCGCCTTTCTTGTAGGCCGCTTCGGCACTATCAAGATCTTTGATCATAAGTGCCACATCAGCCACAGCAAAAGTTTGTTTGGCATCAGTGGCAGTCTTTATCACCTGCTCCATTTGCTCCTGGGCCTGTTTGAAATTGTTCTGAGCCAACAAAGCTTCCGCATATGCTATTCGTTCGCCGTCACTGGTAGGTGTTCCCACGGATTTTAGATCTATTGTCTCTCCGGACAGCGATGCTAATTTAGCTTGAGCAAGTCGCAGCTCCATGTCGTTCGGGCTCAACGCAATGGCTTTCTCAAGCATGTGCTTAGCTTCTTCAAATTCGTTGGAGGCAAGAAATGCTCCTGCAGCGTCTTTGGTTGATTTCAAATAATAGGCCCTGGTCAATCCCTTTGCAGCGGGGGCTGCGGACTGCTGAGCATTTGTCATCACCCAATCATATTCTTTAATGGCATCGTCTAATTTTTCCAGGCGCAAACTATTGTCGCCAATTCGTAAATGCAACTCTGGATTATCAGGCAGCAATTCAAGCCCCGTGCGCAGTTCCGAGATGCTGATCTCGGTGTCGCCGCGCCCTTCGAAGATATCTGCGATGTGAAGATAAGGATCAACCATTTCCGGCTTAATACGCACAGCCTCCTTAAACTCACGCATGGCGGCCACGGAATTGCCCTGGCCGGCAAGGACTTCGCCCATGGCCAGGTGGGTGGGAGCACTGTTCTGGTTAAGAGACAGGGCGGTATTGAGTTCTTTCACCGCATCGTCAAGCTTGCCTTCAGTCAAATAAGTCTTACCCAACCCGTAGTGAGCGGTTCCATTGCCCGACTTCAGGGTGACGGCCTGGCGAAAGTTCGATTCGGCATCGTTGGTGTTTCCTTGTTTCAAATTGACCATACCGAGACCGGAAAAGGCTTCCGATAACTTGTCGTCAACTCGAATTGCTTCGCGATATTCGTTGGCCGCCTCATCAAGCTGTCCTTGTTCCTTCAGCGCCTGGGCGAGGTAATAGTGAGCATCAGGACATGCGGGATCGAATTTTAGAGCCTCACGACATTCCGTTTCAGCGTCCTTGAGTATGCTCTCCCTTTGCTTGAGAATAGTCACGTTGGAAGTTTGCAGCTTATTAATGTCCAACATTCCCTTGCCAACGTGTGCGATGGCGTTGTTTGGATCGAGTTCCAAAGCCTTTGCTAGCTGTTCCTCAGCCGCACCGATCTTGAATTGTTTTCCGAGCGCTAGCCCGTATCCCGCTCTAGCCCCGGCGTTGCGGGGATCCTTGTTTATGATATCTCGGTAACGAGCGGCCGCTTCAGCGTAGTCTCGTCTATACAAGAGATCTTGAGCTGCTCGAACTTCTATGGCCGCCCCGCCCTGAAGTTTTATCTTGGACTTGACGTCCAACTTTCCTTGAGCCGGTTCGGGTGCCTTCTTTGGCTCTGCCGGTCTAAACAAGTCTTTGTCTCTATCGGCCGCAAAAGCCACAGGAGCGGCCAGGAACAAAAGTCCTAGAATCATGAGGCTCGTGATTCTGTTTAAACTGCACATTCTCATTAGTTGGTTACTCGATCAGTTAATTGTGAGTCGCTTTCAGTTGTTGCAATGTCAACCATAACGGGTGTGTTCCAACATTCATACGATGAAGTATTATCGAAAACGAGGACGACTCATCCCACAACGCCAAAGCCTCATGAAATGCTTCTCACCGTGTCCGCTACACGTTCAGCTCATCACATTCCCATCGTTGAATTCTCGCACAGCGCCGGAATGTTGAACAGAGAACTGGTAGATTACGTTTCAAAGCTGACAAAATTCTGAAATTCGCGGGGATTCCCGATTGAGCCACGGAGAGTCGGAGGCCTCAGAACGGATTTGCAGTTGAGGAAGAAAGCTTGTGGATGAACTTGAGCAATTGAAGTTGCAAATCGCCGAATTACTGCATCAGCTTAAGACGTGCGAGGCCGAACGCGATCTCCTGGCTATTATGTTGACAGAAGTCGAGAATCCACCAAGGAATCGGCGCGAGTACAGGCTGGATGAACAAACTGCGCCAACAAAACAGGACCAGCCCGTTGATCAACCCTTCCAGGACACAAAAACAGAATCGGGTGGCGGCAAAAACAAGATCGAAGAAAAGTTAGCCAGGCAAAGCAAGTTGCTGTGCGCCTTCTGCGGCAAGGGGCAGGCAGAAGTGACGAAGCTGATCGCCGGACCGGGAGTCTACATCTGCGATCAGTGCGTGAACGTTTGCAATCAAACCCGGGCGGGCAGTCTTCCTGCTTCCACCAAGATTACTCTTTGCGCGAAAGCATCCGGAAATGAGCCTTGGTGCGCCTTTTGTATGAAGTCTCAAGCACAAGTCTTTGAAGGAAAAATGCTCGCTGGAAGAAATGTATTTATCTGCTGCGAGTGTGTCGATTTGTGCGATGAGATTCTTGACGAAACATTGTTTGACAAACCGACAGACAGCAGAAGTAAATCCGCAGTCGACAAACTGGCGCAAGAAAGCCCGGTAACTACAACTACACGCGTAAATGAACACGATCACAATTACACGCAAAAGATAGTCGACAGCCTCCTTGACGTCCAAGAGCGGCTGCTTGATTGCCAGGAAGAAAGAATTAAAGATTCTTCGATTATTAAGCTGCTGACATTTGAACGCGATGCACTGGCAACCATGCTCGCTGAAGCAACGGCTATTACACGGGCAGAAGTCGAGGAACAGCTGAGGCAATTTCGCATTCGAATGAAGACCGACGAACCACAAAATCCGTAAACCTCACGAGCTTAAGCAGATGTGTTGTTATTAGGTAGGGAGGTTCACTGGAGCTGAGGATCCGACTTGCGCGCAAGGCGTATTCGCCTGGTCATATCTTTTATCACCGAAAGCTGACGAATATGCCGCAACACAAATTCACTGTCGGCAGGCGGTTGAAAATGAACGGAATAAATTCCACTGGGAACGGTAATGGTGCACTTGCCATCATCTCCGGTCATGCCGGGCTCCATTAGTTCCGCCACCAGTTCATCACTCTCATCACCGGCACGATACAGCTCATAAGAAACCAGACAATTCGGAATTGCTACGTCTTCATCCGACGCAACCTCAAAAGTGACCACGCAGACATCTTCAACGGTTAATTCTCTGTCTTTCACCGCAGCCCCGACGTGAATGGCGTGTGCTGTGGAAGGCTGATTGTTCAGCACAAGCCGGTACGATTCAGGACGTAAGCGAAACTCATAGGCACCGTCACTACCGGTAATACCAACTGCGAGCGGAATCTTATTCGTAATTGCGATATCGCCGCCCGATCCCCGGGAGGGATAAATCGAAAGCAATACACCTGCGCGAGGCTGCCTTGCAGGGTCAAGAACTCGTCCGTTGATAAGCAAACCTTCGTCCATTTCAACATCGAGTTCAGTGTTCTTGTCGAGGATTACATTGCCATTCCACGGCGCCAATTCAGGAAACGTTTCCTGGCCCAGCGGGTGAGGCTGGGCTGATACCATCAACTCATAGGCACCGCTTCCCAGAGAGAAACAGTAGTGTCCATCCTCATCCGTCCACTGCGAAGTTTCAGACTTGACACCCATAATAGTAACCTTCGCACCGACAAGCGGCATTCGCTTGTGCGTAATGCGGCCACTTAACTGGTGCCCGGCATCCAGTGAATAAGCCTTGGTGCGCTCTTGATCAACCAGCACTGAGCCGAACTGCTTCTCTGCCAGATGAGAGTCGGCCGGGGGCTCCAACTTTACATTGTAGGAGCCGGGCTTCAAGCAAGCTTCGAACTTTCCATCTTTACCGGTAACACACGTAACCGACAGAGGAAGCTGATTGGCAAATACAGTATCAGGCTTCTCCGTGGCTTGAATGGTAGCTTTCACCGCACTTACGGGATGCCCCGCTTTGTTGGTTGCAATGCCCTGAAACTTCACCAGTTCGGGCAACTGAAAATCTTTCTTGCCATCACGTTGGAGGTCAACGACTTCCATGATCTGGCACAAAAATGGTTTTTCGGCAGGGTTACGCTTTCGCGCCGATACCGCATTGTCACCGCGATTCTTATGGTAAACGCAAACATAGTAACGCCCGCCAGGCAAGCTAATCGAATAAGAACCATCAGCGAATACGTCCTGAGTTACACGTAAAACGTGAGGTTCTATTCCAAATATCAAAATTTCAGCATTACTAACTGGTTTGCCCTGGTGATCTCGCACCATTCCCGAAAGAATATTACCGGCCTTGAGCACGATACTAAATGTGGTGTTACTGGTAACTTTGATGGTCTCTAAAGACTGGCGCGCAAACCGCGTGTTGTCACCAGGCACAATCTCGATGCAGTAGACACCCTTGCGCACATCAAAGTTAAAGGTACCCTTTGGTGACGTAGTTTGCTCTATCAAGAATCGTTTGACCATCGACCCGCTGCGATACTCATAGTCGTAAAGCCGAATAGTTGTACCTATGATTGCCAGCCCCATATTGGTAACTGAACCGGACAGGTTGAATGAGAGTTCCCTCGTTATAGTCATGAATTACTGCTCAGCTTCCCGGGGCTATATAGACTGAATATCGCTCAGTGATTGTAACCTGTATCCGACTACCAGAGGCATTTTCCAACAGAGTAAAACGGATTTCTCTTTGCAGCCACGCCCCGGGCACCAAGAAAGCCTGCTCTTGCAGCTTGCAATACCGCCGGCTGGTAAATGGCCTTCGTAACATTTGTCTGCCCGTGGTCCACTTACACACAGAGCGATCGCCGGAACGGCTACCTCAAAATGCCCGGTTCCTGTTCATCTTTCGAAAGATTGTAAACGGATCTTCGCTAACAGATTTCTGCTGCCACCGCATCCGGGGCGGCCAGGACGTTACAAGCGTTGTGGCACTGGAGTGGCAGCAGTAAGTGCAATTGCGTCCTCCACCGATCTGCATCCGAGCGCCAGCAGTGATTCTTTAACGGTGACAAATGAACCGGTGCAAATAACTGTCTCAGCGGGACGCCGGGCAGACAACCCGGCAATGAATGCTTCCCGCACGGAAGAAAAGGCTCTTGCTCTGCAACCGAGTGCCCTGGCAAGCAAGACCAGCTCTTTGGCCGGAAAGACAGCCCGCCTGCTTTTCACAGCACCGGTGTAGACACGATCGCCATCACGCAATAAATGACGCATCATCTTCGGCACATCTTTGTTCTGATATGCACTGAGCACAAAAAGTCGCGCCCCTGGAAATTTCTCGTCGAGCGCCACTCGCAAAGCTCTGGCGGCAGGCTCGTTGTGTGCGCCGTCAAGCAGTATGCGTTGCTCAGGCATGTATTGAAAACGTCCGGGCCAGTATACCTGCGACAATCCTTCGCACAGATTGTCCAGTGGCTTGACTTTGGAAATTAAGCCAAGCATTTCGCAGACGCCAAGCACCGTGCATGCCACCACTGCATTTTGTCTCTGGTACTTTCCGCCGGTACAATCTTGGCGGAGAAAGGATCCGATTTTCTCTCGTAATATCTGTTCAAGGCGATTCAATCCCTCCTTTTCCGCATAAGCGTTGAGCGAAAGGCGAAAGCCCTCGCCGGCGAACTTACATACCACCAGCGGTGCCCTGCACTCATCGGCACGGGTGGCGATTACGTCGAGAGCCTTTCCCGTAGCCGCGGTTATCACGGGGATCC
Source organism: Candidatus Obscuribacterales bacterium (assembly GCA_021732565.1). Classification (GTDB taxonomy): domain Bacteria; phylum Cyanobacteriota; class Vampirovibrionia; order Obscuribacterales; family Obscuribacteraceae; genus JAKFUT01. The sequence goes on along the minus strand of JAKFUT010000083.1, from coordinate 18,838 downwards.
CCGCCTTAATGATGCCAGCCTTCTCGGCGGCGATGCGCCCGATAGTTGAACCAAGAATGTGCATGTGGTCCATGCCCACCGTGACAATACAGGTTGCAAGAGGAGAAGTAACAGCGTTAGTCGCGTCCCACCGGCCGCCCAGACCAACCTCCACCGCAGCGAAATCAACATGTTTCTGCGAAAAATAAATGAAGCCCATTGCTGTAAGAAACTCAAACCATGTCAGTTGGCCGTATTGCGGATGTCGCAAAGCGAATTGCTCCGACAGGCTCCTCACCCTGGTGGCTAGATCAGCAAAATCATTATCGAAAATCGGGTGCCCGCCAATATGGTAGCGCTCATTCCACCTGAGCAAATGAGGCCCGATGTACCGTGCCGGTGCCAGCCCCGACGCACGCAAAACGCTGGCCACGGTAGCGGTGACCGAGCCTTTCCCGTTAGTTCCTCCTATATGGATCACAGGATAGTCGTTCTGCGGCGATCCCGCCTCCTTCAAGAAGAGGGCAATCCTGTCCAAACTGGGCGAATTGTTTGACGGAAATCCATTGCGCCTTCCGTTCATCTCCAGCGGCATCACCGATACAGGAGAAAGACTTTCAATGTATGCAATCGCTTGCAAATAATCCATTTATTGCATTACCTGGCTATGATCAAACAAAATTCTGGGGAGGAATTTCCTTGGTTCTCTACAATCAAGATGATGTTATAGGCACGGAAAGAATTTTCGAGGGATATATCTTTAACGTGCGGGTAGACACTTTGAAAAAGCGCGACACTCCTGCAATCAAGAGGGAAGTTGTCGAGCATAACGGAGGCGTGGTCATTTGTGGTCAGCCTGAAGCGAATAAACTGATTCTAATTCGGCAGTATCGTTATCCTGTAAATGAAGAACTGATTGAGCTTCCGGCCGGTAGAGTCGAGAAGGGCGAAGATCGATTCCTCGCCGCGCAACGAGAACTCACCGAAGAGACGGGCTACGTCGGCAAAACGTGGCGTGACCTGCCACCTATGTATTCGGCACCGGGATTTTGCAATGAACTTCTAACCTTTTATCAAGCTACTGATTTGATCTGGCAAGGAAAAAACCTTGATGAAGATGAGGAAACCGAAGTGCTCATAGTCGATCTGAACGAAGCATGGAGCTGGGTGTTGCAGGGGAAGATTCGCGATGCAAAGACTGTGGCAGGCATTGCAGTTCTGGCTCACCCGCTTTAGAAAGGAGCGTAATCTGTCTACTATTTCCGCGATTGTCAAATAGAGTTTCTTGCCGAATGCTTTGCCGCAGATTCCCACCGGTAAGGGATAGAACGAACTTCCCGATTGAGTCGCCTTTGCAGGTTACAGATTCATAATCTGTGCACAAAGATAACGATCCGTTAAGTGCGCAAAACACTGCAGCGGTCGGCTGTTATACTGCTACACCAACAAGGATATCCCGGTGGTATAAATGGCTAATAAAGAATCCACTGAACTGAGTTCGCCAGTCATTGGCATGCTGGTGATGGGTGTCGCTGGCGCGATAATAGTTGCATTACAAGTCGCAGTAATTCCTTACTGGCCGCAGCCGGCTTCTGTTGCGCCGGTTTTCGGTTGGGAAACTGGCTTTTGGTGGGGGTTGATCGTCGGTGGGCTGGTAGGTCTTTATATCGGTTTTATAATCGATGAAAAGCACTACGATCAAATCGAAGATCGCTAACTCGCCAATTCAAGGAAGGCGCAATTATTCAGGCGGAAGGCGGAAGTCTTCCGCCTGAGTCTTTATATTTTCCAGAGGACATCCGATTCTGCAATCCGGCTCCACGATTTCGCCGTGAAGACCTGCCCGGAGTCCGATACTATGCACTCCATTCAATTACCAAGACGCTAATAACCGGATTCAACAAAATGGTGAATCCGGTTATTAATTTTGAGGCTCGTTTGTTGATCGCGGATGAGCGGATGTTCGACAACAAGAACCGCCGATGCCGCGGTCAAATTTCACTTATCGCATCGTTTGTCGGTCGATGGTCTACTGGACGTGTTGGATCTTCAGCTCTTTGATCACAATGTCTTTGAGGGGGCGATCGTTCGATGTTTTGGTGGAGCCGATCTTGCTAACGACGTCTTGGCCACTGACAATTTCTCCGAAGACGGAATGCTTGTCATCCAGGTGATGAGTGGGTCCCAGAGTAATGAAGAACTGGCTTCCATTGGTATTGGGTCCGGAATTAGCCATCGACAAAATACCGGACTTGCTGTGACGCAATTTGGGATTGAACTCATCGGCGAATTGATAACCAGGGCCACCAGTACCGGTGCCTAGTGGACAGCCGCCTTGAATCATGAAGCCATCAATAATTCTGTGGAATATTAGTCCGTTGTAGAATGGCTTCTTAACCTTCTTGCCCGAATTGGGTTCGGTCCACTCTTTGGTACCTTCGGCCAAGCCGACAAAGTTAGCTACTGTTTTCGGTGCTTCCTTTTCGAACAGCTTGGCGGTGAAGTTGCCTTCGGTGGTGACAAATTTGGCATAGGTACCCGGAGGCAGAGTCTCGGGCGCAGCAAACGATTTTTCAGCCGTAGTTGCGGTTGCCATCATCGCCAACATTCCACAAAGAACAGCGCGACGCGTGAAGAGCATTTTGGGCTCCTTTCTTATCAGGGGAACTCAGGAGCGAGGCGGAACCTCGACATAAGGTGAAATCCTAGCACACCCCTGTTATATCTGAGAAAAACTTCCCGAAATAGCGTTCACGGCCGGGACCCGCGACGGGTCAACTTGGTTACGGAATCGGAGGTCTTTCGCTTCCTGGCAATCTCGTGAACCACGGCAATTGTTACCCACGGTTGACCATCCGGATAATGAATTAGAACCGCATTCACTTGTCCCCAAATAATCTTTCCATCCTTTCTCAGGTACCGCTTCTCGACAGAGACTTCCTTCACGGCGCCAGTGCCAAGCAAATGCCATTGGTGGCGATCTAAGTCGATTTGCTCCGGCAGAGTAACATCTTCCACTTTCAGCTTAAGCAATTCATCAGCGGTGTAACCGAGCATTTGGCAAAATTTGGCGTTAACTCTCAGAAATCTGTGGGTTGTAAGATCGATCTGCACAATTCCCACCGATGCCAACTCGAAAGCAGCACGAAGATGCTGTTCGCTATGCCGCAATGCTTCTTCCGCGCGTTTTCTTTCTGCAACTTCGCGCCGCATTGCCTCGAACAGAGTTCCATTTTCCAGAGCCGTGACTATTTGCGAGGAAAGCAGTTGCATTAAATCAAGGCGAGTCGATGTAAATACGGAAGGCGCCAGATTGTTCTCCAGATACAATACGCCGACCAATCGCTCTTGTTTTATCATTGGCAGACAAAGCACTGAACGCATGCCCGATTCTCGGATATATGGATCTGCGCAAAACACGCCCTCCCTGGCCGCATTCTTGAGCAACACTGCTTCCTTAGCTCTAGATACGTAATTGAGCACCGAGTGTGGTGCACCGGAATAACTGGCTACGGGTATCTCGACAATAACAATTTTTCCGACTTCATTGTCTCCGGAATGATCATACATCGGTCCGTGCGCCCGCACCACCAATTCTCCTTCCTCTTCAAGAACGAGAACCGCTCGGCTAGCACCGGAGGAAGTGACCACAACTCTCATTAGAGTTTCCAGCAATTTAGCGAGCACCACTTCGCTAGATATTGCCCGCGCAGCCTTAAAGACGGCCATTACATCCAAGGGTTCTGCTGAATAGTTTTTGGATCGCAAAATCGGATGCAGTTCTTCCAGTTGGGCGACCTTGCCATCTGCTCCCCATCTTTGATAGCAGGACCGTGCGGCCTCGAGGTAGCCCAGAGCTGCCGATTCGAGCCCGCGCCCGATAAATGACCGGGCCGCTAACTCGTTCGCCAGACCTTCATTTTGAATATAACCGTTGTCGCGGGCCGACTTTATGGCCATTTCATACCATTGCTCGGCCTTGAGCCAATCACCGGATACCCGCGCAATCTCCGCGCTAAGAAGCGCCTGTTTATGAAAGAAATTTTCGGGACAGGAAGCGGCGACCAGGCTCAAGCGACCACGATGGATTTCGAGTTTTTCAAGACATCTCGTTTTTTCATCTTCTTTGAGATTGTTGAAATTGCCGGTAAGTGCCAGCCCCGCATAGAACCAGTATTCTTGTTCCTGTATATGGGCCAGGGTAGACCACAACAGAGGCTCCGCTTTTTCGGCACAAGCGACAGCTTCTTCAAACTGCCCGAACATCACTCGCGCTTGCAGTTTCAAAATGTGATACCAGCATCTAACTATGGGTTGTCCGTAAGATGCCATTAATGCATCATACGCTCCCTCATCAAAATCACCGTCGCTGAATGTAGAATTTGAATTGGTCTCACCGCGCATATTACGGGCAAATCTCTGCATCGCAATTATCGCCTGCACGGAAGCGTCAAAATTAACGCGGCGAGTGTACTCCAATCGCCGTTCGGTTTCGCGATAAACGGCATCTAACGGCTCGCCCAGTACAATCAAATTGGCACAGATATGATTGCAACTGTAGCATGCAAATGAGACATCGCCGACTTCAACGGCGGCATTGAAGGCGACATCAAGGTAGTCCATATCGGTGCGCAAATGGCGCCGAAAGAAGTTGATGGTGTCTCCGAAAATAAAATTGATCTTTGCCCGATAAGCACTAAGTCCATGCAAAGCGACAAGATCATAACCTAACTTGCCAAATCGATAGGCTTCCTCAAACTTACCGAACACGGGGCCCAGCCCCATTCCGAGAAAGCCGTAACCCATGGCGGAGGCATGGCAATTGCCGTGCTTCAAGGTAATGTTGACCATGTGGCAGGCAGCAAGCAGGAACAGATTTTGATCGGTACAAAGCGTCGCCGCGTATAGCGACACGAGAATATCCATGGCCATTGCCATTTCAGGAGAATTCATCGCAGGTAGATGAACAAGCCCTTCTATCTTCCGCTGGCCAATGTTATGCCAGATGTTCTCATATTCAGAAAGCACCTCCTCGCGTGAAGGATGAGCTGTCATTTGAATTCCCAATAGCTTGAGTGCCTTTAGCCCACGATCGACAGCATTTGCAAGTTCTACTTTGCTTGTGTAGAGTTCTACCTGCATGCGGTAGATGTTTGCCTTACTTAGTTTCGTCTTGCTTCGCAAGAGCAGTCGTTCAAATTGCGACTCGGCTTCATCGTAGTTTCCCATCAGCCACTCACACTCGGCTCGATCAAAGTGCAAGTCGTAAGCTAACTGAAAGTTCGCCTTCCATGAGTTACCATCTAGAAGGGCAGTGCCATTCGATAGAAACTTAATGGCCGAGCCGTAAGCCGTCGAACCACGAGCCTTTCGGCCGGCCGAAAAATTCAGCTCTGCAAGCCGGTGCCTCTCATCGCGGTCAACTAACAATGAGGAACCCTGATTCAATTGGTTTACGATATCAAAAATGCGATCATCCAGCGTAGGAGTGGAAGAGCGCAACAACATTCGCCCTATTTCAAGATGAATTCGTGCTCGTTGATCTTCCGGAATTACGCTGTAGGCGGCCTGCTGGACACGGTCATGCAAGAATTTTATAGAGTCTTCTACTCTCAAAATCAGCCCGGCATGCACAGCAAGGCTAATGTCATCTTCAAGAAGGCTGTTAGCGTCATTGACCGTACGCAAAATGCTACAGTCTACTCTGTTTCCCAGACAAGCAGCTCGCATGAGCATTTCGCGAGTACTGGCCGGCAATTTCATCATTTTGTCAACCAACAAATCGATGACGTTGTCCAAGTAACCGACGGCGTTCACCCCCGGAAGATCCCACTCCCAGGTTCCGCGCCCCTTGTTGTAACTGAGCAGCTTTGCCTGGTAGAGAGACTTCAAAAACTGCACTGCAAAGAAGGGGTTGCCTCGGGTCTTTTCGAAAGTTACCCGCACCAGCGAGTCGACTGCATCCTGGCTGCAGCCAAGGGCGTCGGAAACCAGCGAACTAAGATGCCCCATTGAAAGCGGCAGTAGAGAAATATTTTCCAATGCCGCCGGCGTTTTCTGCAATTCGACTATAAGCTTTGCCAGAGGATGAGAATCGTCTACCTCATTATCGCGATAAGCACCAATAAGAAGCAAATGAAGGGGTCCCGCATCGCAGACAAGGTTCTTGACCATACGCAAGCTGGCAGAATCTGCCCATTGCAAGTCATCTAAGAATATAATCAACGGATGTTCGTGACGAGCAAAAACTTCCACAAACTTGCGAAATAGCGAATCAAATCGCTTCTGTTCGTCAGCAGCCGACAGTGCAGGCACTGCAGGCTGCTTTCCTACTAGCAATTCAATTTCCGGAATCAGATCAGCAATGAGACCACCACTCAACCCGAGCGCTTCCTTTAGTTCCCGACGCCATTGTGATATGCGTTCTTCCGGCTCAGTGAGCACATACCGGACGGCCTCGCGAAACGCTTGCGCAACAGTGTAAAATGGTACGTCTCGTTTATGTTGATCGAATTTTCCCGATGCAAACAATCCTCTTTCTTTGGTTAGCGGGCGATACAACTCTCGTACTATCGCCGTCTTGCCTACTCCAGACCCGCCGCTAATCAACGTTAGCTCGGGTACGCCACGTTGGGCGACTCTCTGAAAAGCGTCCATCAAACGAGCACATTCATTTGAGCGCCCGTACAGGCGCTCGGGAATCGAAAGCCCGTGCGGTTTGTCGTGCATTCCTGTAATGAAATCTTGAACACCACCGTCGTTCTGCAAGCGGGTCTGTATTTCCACCAGGTCTTGAAGCAACCCGTAAGCACTATGGTAGCGATCTTCGGGTGCTTTGGCCATAAGTCGGAGCACCAAATCCGAGAGAACCACGGGCACATCAGGGTTACACTCTCGCGGGCTGAGCGGCACCCTTGAAAGGTGCGCGTGCACAAGCTCAAGAGGATCGGATGAAGAGAAGGGCACTCGACCGGTCAGCATTTCGTAGAATATTATTCCGAGACTGTACAAGTCACTGCGGTGATCGACAGAGCGGTTCATACGCCCGGTCTGCTCGGGAGAAATGTATATTAACGAACCTTCCATACTAGAAGGACTCACCTGCTTAGGCTGACTCTGGCTAAGGCTAGTGGCTTTGCCGAAATCCACCAGTGTGAGAGTGCTTTCGTCAGCCGATACCACAATATTGGCCGGGCAGAGATCTCGGTGAATTACTCCGCAATCGTGGATGTGCCCTGCAATTTCCGCCAGTCGAATTGCAAAATGCAAAAACTTCGAGTAATCAAGGCGAGTCGCCAACACATCAGCAAGAGTTTTCACGCCCGCGTCTTCGATAACAATTGCTATCTTGGTGCCAAAGGGAATGAGCGCCATGGATTTGGCGATGCCCGGCCCGGCACAAGAACGCAAAAAGCGATGCTCTGTCTGTAAAGACGCAATCTCAACGGCATTTATGCTTTCGCTGTTGGATGTTTTTACAACTACACCCTGACCGTCAGTAATGCGTCGGCCACGAAAGATCGTGTGCGTGCGCCCTCGGTAAAATTGTTGAAGATTGCTATATTGGGTGAGCATTGGATTCCCTGAGCAATAAGAATACTTGATAGTAAATCCGGAAAACTGCTATTGACTGGAAAAAGTGATCCGAAGAGTCAATTGCACCTGGTCGAAGCGTTCAGTCGCAATTGATAATGGAAACCTCTTTTCCATACATACCCTCTCCTCGACTATTATAGTCAGCCAATGCAATTCAAATAAGCACCCGTAAGGGTGATCTAAAGAGACCCTCACAATGACGAGGGCGGCGCAAGGTGGATCAACTGTTCAGTTATCTGATCAATCAACCATTTATTTGTCTAATGGCGCCTATAGCACTACTTTGTGGCAACCTATCGCGTTAATATATGCAGTTATGTTCAGAGGCTGTTATCAAGCGAACCAGGGCAGGGTCCTTGCCGCTGATAACGACGGGCCCGCACGCATAGATGGCGCAGCCACTCATTGCGAACGTACCCGTCAAGGCTATGAGGCCGGCTGGAGCCTCATGATCATGAGGGGAGACGGGTTCCAAGGTAAGCAGAAAGTCTGCAAAGAACTGGAGGTTAGCATCCATGAGGTTGGTCGACAAACCCAAAGGTGGTGGCGATTTGAAAGACGCAGTTTACAGAGCATCGGGCAGTTCGACCCGCGTTGCCGGTGGCGGTAGAAGAGAGATAATAAAGAAGTTTCCAGTGTCGGCAAACTTACAGGACTATGAAAGAGCCTATGCGAGCTTTTCCTGGGAGCATGCAAAACAAGACATAAGCTGGTTTGCTGATGGCAAGGTCAATGCTGCCTACAATGCCATTGACCGTCATATGCACGATGGACGGCGAAATAAAGTTGCACTCTATTCGGTGGACACTCAGAACCGAATGGAAACCTTCACTTTCCAGGACATGTTTTACCTTTCAAATCGTCTCGGCAACGCCCTCAAGGGGCTGGGAGTAATGAAGGGTGATCGCGTTTTTGTATTCATGCCTCGCGTTCCCGAGCTGTACATTGCAACGATTGCTATTGCTAAAATCGGTGCCGTAATCGGGCCGCTATTCTCTGCATTCGGTCCTGATGCTTTGCGCGACAGACTACACGACAGCGGTGCAAAGGTTGTGATCACCTCTGCCGATCTCAAACACAAGCTAGATGAAGTTCGAGATCAATTACCGGATCTTGAGTATGTGATAGTTGTAGACAATCAGGGCGAACTTCGTCCGGGCGATTTGTCATTTGAAGAGCTGATGCTGAGTTCCTCAGAACAACTTGCGCCAGCTCAAATGGACCCGGAAGATCCGCTCTATCTGTTGTACACCTCCGGTACCACGGGTAAAGCGAAGGGTATCTTGCACGTGCATAACGATATTATCGGTTTGCACGCGAGTACAAAATGGGTACTGGATCTTCGCGATGACGATGTCTATTGGTGCACCGCAGACCCGGGCTGGGTGACTGGTACAGCCTACGGAATTTTCGGACCGTGGTCCAATGGTGTTTCAGTGGTGGCATATGAAGGACGCTTCGATGCTTCAAGCTGGTATCACGTTATCGATCGCCTGCACGTAACAGTGTGGTACACCGCGCCAACTGCTTTGAGAATGCTCATGAAGTCCGGTGACGAAGAGATCAATAAGCACAGCCTTGAAAGTCTGCGCCATATACTCAGTGTTGGAGAACCATTGAATCCAGAAGTGGTGCGCTGGGGTATGAAAGTTTACGGGCTGCCCATTCACGATAACTGGTGGCAGACCGAGACCGGAATGCAACTAGTGGCGAATCTTCCGTGCCTTCCAATCAAACCTGGTTCTATGGGTCGGCCGCTACCCGGAATTTACGCAACGGTTGTTGATGATGACGGCAATGAACTTGCACCCGGGCAACTGGGAAGACTGGTGGTGCGTCCGGGCTGGCCGGCAATGCTGCGGCAAGTGTGGAGGAATGAAGAGAAGTTCAAAGAATATTTCAAAATTCCCGGATGGTACTTCTCAGGCGACAACGCATGGCGCGACGAAGATGGATATCTGTGGTTCGTCGGACGAGCTGACGATGTGATCAACACAGCCGGCCACAGAGTTGGCCCGTTTGAGGTTGAATCGGCGCTGGTGGAGCACGAAGCAGTAACTGAAGCAGGTGTAATCGGAAAACCGGATGAAGAACGCGGAGAAATAATCAAAGCCTTCATAGTCTTGAAAGACGGTTATAAGGCTTCGGACAAATTACTGGAAGACATCAAAGAGTTCACCAAGCGTAGACTGGCTGCTCACGCGTATCCCAGAGAGATAGAAGTGCGCGAAAGCTTGCCCAAAACTCGAAGTGGCAAGATCATGCGACGATTGCTCAAGGCATGGGAATTGGGGCTCCCTGTCGGCGATACATCTTCGCTCGACGACGAATAAGGCTGCAGCTCGCCAAGCGCGCAAAAGCTAGTGAAAGAGGTGATGGTGTGGTGCTGTCACCTCTTTCTTTTGCGCGGATCATGCTAGCTGCTAAATTATTCAGCTCAACGCATGTGTGTTCCGTATCATGCACTTTCAATTTCATTGCGTCGACTCTCTGTCTGGATCATAGACTTTGCGAAGAGACATCAGATCACGATTCGCGAGGTAACGGTGGAGAACGAGAATTTGGAAACTTAGCCAATTGAGCCACCGTAGCCACATATCGTTTCCGGCTCTTCTTGTTTTTGCTGCCACCACCACCCGGTGGCAGCAGGACCGGGAGCGGTGGAGGCAGTGGGAGTGGCGGCGGGAGCAGTGGCGGCAGCGGTGCCAGCACCAATCCTCTCGGGCTCTTGAATGTCCCGGTCGGCGACTCCGCAAATCTGTCTTTGTCGTCGCAGTTCACGGGAACCACTGTTACACCCACGGACGAACGGCCCGGCTGGACTGACATGCGAAATGGGGAAACCGACCAGCAGTACATCAACCGCATGCAGAACGAAAACCCAGCCGAACAACAGATTTCTGGTGACGCAGCATATTATGTATTGCAGGCAAATGTCAGTCAGTACGAAAACGGCGCGGGCACTGGTGCTACCGGTTCTGACTATGCACCACCTCCGGTGCCAATTGCACCACCAGCAGCGGATGAAGATGGTGGCACAACTTACCATTCACCTTATTCGCCCGCGGTAACCACTCTGTTGGCATCGCCCTTCTTCAAAAATCTCGCGCAGAAAGGCTTTGATGTGATGAATACCACAGCTAACAGCCAGATTTCGCAAGGACAAGACGGAGTGACAATACAAACGGACGATGGTAGGTCATATCAAACATTCTCTTGAACGAAGTGAATGTGTTCGGTAGATGAAGTGGGCTGGGCCAAAGACTACGATGTTCCAAAGATGGGCCTGTCGAGCTAGAATTGAAATATAACAACTTCCGACGCAGTCGGCTTCCTTCATCTCGCAGATCCAGCAACAAGCCCACTCGGAATGCGAATGGGGCGATTTTGGGTAATGAACCGAGATGGCAAATGGACCTATCCGGCGTCATCCTTACGCTCAGAGTGGCGGCGCCATTGTTCTAAATCATATACACGCTGTTCAAGTACCTGATACCCCCGTTCAGAAGAGAGCAGAAAAGTGCTCAGACCGCTCAATATCTCGACTGTCTCATCTTGAAACTGTTTCGTCTCTACCTGAAACTGTTTCGTCTCTATCTGAAACTGTTTCATCTCCGTCTGAAACTGCTTCGTCTCTCTTCGGACTGCCTCTACCCCAACATTTGTCTGTTCGATTTTCTGTCCTAGTTCCGATCTTGTGAGCTGAAGCTCAGACTGGAGGGTTCTGAACCCCTCCGTTAGTGCTGCAAGAATTTGCAAAAGCTCTTTATTTTCAGTCATATTCAAAACTCCTCAAGCCTATCTACAAGCTAATACGTAAAACTGGCGTCAAGAGTTCAACGGAACAAGCCCAGCGCAGATGAATTTCAGTTAATTATAGCTCAAGTATCATTGGCTCGCCAGACCCGCTTGGGGGCTTAGGTAGGTTATTGCATCGACGCTTCAACAACCGCTGCATGAAACGCCTTTGGTCGCACTCAAAAACGTTTCATCCTTTGCTTGAATTAGTGCAACCGCTGAAAGACAAGGAAAGAACGATGACGAAAAAACTTACAATAAACAAATTCGTTGAGTCGACCACCCCGATTAAGGAACCAATAACGAAATTCGGCGGACAACCTGTTTGGCTGGAAACACCAGCGTGGCCAGTCAGTGTAAGTTGGGAAATGCCCATGCAATTCGTCTGTCAAATAGACTTGCGGCCGCTTTTTAAATGTGACGAGGCTAAGCTGGCATATATCTTTCTGACACATGCTTCTTTCGAAGACAAAGACAAATTTTTCGATCCTGATGTCATTTTTCCGGATGAAGGCGAAAACGCGGTAATCATTCAACCCGGTGGAGTTCTATTGGTCGAAACAGAGGAGCTGAAGACTGGTCCATCTCTCTACACAGCCGACGGCGAGAATTGCGAATTTGTATTGGTCGTCACGGAGGCCGAAGACCCTCCGTTCATTACCAGTGAAGATTTTCAAGAGCTACCTTCGGCTGAACGAGAAAAATATACCGATTGCATCTACGGCAACAAGCTTGGCGGGGTTCCTTATTTCTTTCAGGGTGATGAATGGCCGGACGAAGAACAAACCTGGAATTTGTTACTACAACTGAATACCGGTCATGACCTCCCCTTTTATCTTAATTTGGGTGCATCACCACAGTTGATGGCATTCGTTTCCGAAGAGCTAACTCATGGACGAATGTTGGTGCAGGATAGCTAACAGACGGAATCATGCTCGCTCCAGACGGGAAGATCATATTTCGACGATGGAAGGCTCCAATTAGTTAGATTCGACCGACACTCAGCATGAACGACGGACACGTAGAAAATTTCTGCTCTTCTGACGTCTATTTACAGTTCACTGTCGGATCAGGAACAAACATAGCTCGCGCGCTGTCAGGGAAAGGCACACACACTGCCACCATTCCAGGAGGCTCTGGTCCAAGCATTACATCATTGCATAAAACGGGTCCGGCATAAACGAAGGCACCAACCTGGCGATCATCTTCCTTCCATTTGGCCCAGAACAATCCAACACTTGTAGTCAGCTTGACCAGTTCTTGATCTGTAGCACCGGAATAGATTTGTCTCTTTCGGGGAGAATTGATGGCAACAGGCTTGGCTTCTATTGGGACTCTGGTCCAGATACTAGTTTCAACCCCATACTTCCAAAGCTCCTGAAATTCAAAGCGCGGAATGATTGATTCGTCCAGCAAAACCACTTCATTTGCGTAGAGTGAGGCTACACCGCGGACCTTATCGTAACGCGAGTACACTGCGGGTTTCCATATCTTCGGCAGACGATAATCCAAAAACAACTTTTGCAGTTTTTGTCCGATTTCGTTTGTGTCGTGTTCACTGTTTCCGATCGGACAAGACATAGACATGAATGCGTGCGGATTGAGAATGTATGCCAGATTGAGCCGCTGTAACGCCGACCGCATTTGTTGCTCGCTAGCTCGTCGAGGAAATGTTCGCAAGCTTACTTTGATGCCGCTTCCCTCGGGCTCCACGACCCGCCAATAGCTCGATTCCTCGTGCCTAAGTTTGATCCCGTTATCACTGAAGAATTCAACCAATGCAAGTATCTGAGCCTGCAAGGGATTGGCGCCCTCATTAAGTACTTGATTGCTAATCTCATCCATTTGCTCTGCGCCCCATACCGGTGCTTGCTGACAATGGATGTTAAGCGCCATGCTTGAGACCAGAGCCAGCAAAACAAATTTTGTACTTAAGCTTGACGAATAATTCATTTGATAGGACATGACTACTAAGGACTTTGAGTGCCACCACTTTCTTAGACTGATGATCCTCGGCCTTATAAACTACGCTTGTGGCGCCAGATCCAATTCGTGAAATTAGTTGATATCGACCATCAACTATCGAGCCGACCATTGGATCTTTTGTGTCAAACACTCTGGTTTCCTCATGTGTCTCGCTCCTACTTACTAGACTCGTGGCCGCTCCCGACGCGTCTGGCGATAAATCGGGTGTTCGAAGGAACACTCCAGCCCCTTCGACCTCTTTAGTTAATTTACGCTCTTGCTCTACGTCGTCCATGTCGATCTCAAGTATTGTAATGGCGTTATTCCACAATCAATTGCGACTGAATCTTGAATGCGTGCATTAGTTCAAAGGTATCGCGATCTCCAATGATCATGCAAGCGAATTACTGCTAAGCTTTTCAATATAAGGTGGTTACGGGAAGTCTTGCTGGGAGAATCGAATTGGCGTGGCCGACACCGCAAGATTACAATGAAGCTGTACAGTCTCCTCGCATATGCTTCATGGACGATCGCCTTCGTGCCGGTCGCATTGAATTGGACACGCTAGGACTACCTCGCCCCATCACTGGTGCTTTTGCCAGTGTGTATCGAGTAACTTCCGGCGACGCAGAGTGGGCTGTGCGCTGTTTCCTCCGGTACACTGCCGATTTGCATTTACGATATTCAGCTTTATCCGAATTCGTTGTGAATGATGATCTCGAGTTTACGGCCCCCTTTCATTATTTGCCGCAGGGCATTCTCGTAAACGGGAGTTGGCGCCCCGTTCTAAAGATGCAGTGGGTTAAAGGCGAGACTTTGGATTCTTATGTAAGGAAACACTGCTATGAACCAGAGAGAATACTCTGGCTAGCGAAAGCATTTGCAAAGATGATCGCCGAAATGAATAAGGCCGGTATTGCTCATGGTGACTTGCAACACGGAAACATTCTGGTCAACGACCGATCGCTGATGTTAGTCGACTATGACGGCATGTTCATTCCAAAGCTTCTCGGCTGGTCGAGCAATGAGCTTGGTCATAGAAACTATCAACATCCCTTGCGCACTGAACATGATTTTGGCCACTCCCTCGATAATTTCTCCGCAAATCTGATCTACTGGTCGCTGCGAATCATAGCTACCTATCCCTTTCCAGATGACTTGTTGAACTACGAATCCGAGGGATTGATCTTTTCCAGGGAAGACTTCATCGCTCCGGAGAGATCACCTGCCTTTCGTTTTTTGGAACATCACGAAAGACAGGAGGTTTCCGGTGCCGCGAAGTATTTGCGCTCATTATTGAGTTTCAAATGCATGCAAGTACCGCCGCTCGTTACCACTCTTGCAGAAAATACTAATCCTAGCGACCTCCCCCCTCTGACTCGAGATCAATTCGTAAACCGAGAGTCCTTCCAACACAATTCACTTCCTGCCAACATTGAAACTGGCAGTTCCACAATTAAATCTGAAGAAACGCCAGCAGAGACAGAGCATCAGTCTGCCGAAGTGACCCGGTCACCAGCATATTCTCAGCTGACCATTGATTACAAGGCCGAATTTGGGGTTCCTTACCTGGCGAAGAAATGGGCTGAGTTGAGTGGAAATCTATTGAATCAGATGATGTCCAGTTCTTTGGCATATTGGCGCCAAAAGTATTACGCTGCAGGTCAAGGCATCGTCAATTCCAAAATTTGCAAAGTCCGTTTCTACGTCATTGACAGGAGTGCAGTCGGGCGTTCAATTACCATAGTCATTTCCGAAGGAGGCCCCGGAAAGAGAAGCGAATCTATGACCATCACTAACTGGAAAGAGTTGACGCTACAGGAACGAAATTCAGTCTTGCTAAACGCCCGTAGACCCATAGCCGGAAAGCTTTACATGTCCGTCGATTCTCCGAGCGAGCCGGTTGTCCTGGTGATGGAGAGTGGGCTTCCATTGTGGGTTTTTAATTTCAACTTGCGTGATTTTCAGCCTTATTTTTGAGCGCTCGGCTTCCAATCCACAGATTTTCAACAGCTTCAGTATATGATTCCTTCCGCCGGTTACCACCGACAACTATCACCATGGAGGTAGAACCGTGAAATGGTGCCAACTTCGCGGAAGGACGATGTGTCTCGTCGCTTTGTTCATGGTGCTTGCAGCTGCTCTTCTTACATTACAGAGCGATCCGCCACCGATGCCAGTCAAGGCAAAGCTCGCCGAACCACCTGATTGTAGCTGCAAGGCTCGATTCAGCTGGAACGAGTATCAGCTGGAGCTTTCGTACCTGTCTTCTCCCTTTTCCACCTCAATCATCTCCCCTCAGATGCATAACGAGTCCGATTCTCTAACGGGCATTAAGCTATCTCGCAACACAAAGACGCTTCTCGACGAGAAAGTCAATGTACCCGCGACTTACGCTACCATTGGTGTCGTTACCATCGACGGATTGCCTGAGATCGCCATCAATACGGGGTCGTCGAATTATCTAGTTGCGTTCGATCGCTCGAAGGGAAAGTTTCTGGTAAAACCGCACAGCGAAGAGATACGCGTAGTGCTGGCTAGAGGGCTAGACTCGCTGGAACCGGTGCCGGCGATTAACCGACCGGCGCTGCCGTCATCTGCACTTGAAATTACAAATGTTCGGCATGAACGGACGGTGAGTGCTGGACCTGTTCGAGCTTGCCTGCGCTTGCGCGATGATAGCGCAGCTGATCTTCGGTTGAATTGTACTTTGGCTGGCACTTTCGAGGGTCTTACTATCCGCCGGCAAAATTCAACCTTTGAGTTTCGCCCGATTTGCGGCTATCAACACGTCGTCGGCCCCGCGCTCTTTGATGTTGACGCTGATGGCGAACCGGAAATTGTACTGTACCAAGAGGGACCGTTCGATCCCAAAACAGTGATTTACAAGTACTCGCCGCAAGACGAAAACTACCGGGAACACATCATTTCCGGTGTCTATTTCAACCTCGACATTGATAAAGACCAAATACCTGAATTCATTAGAGAGGATGAGTTACGCAATCCTCTCAACGATGAGGTCATCTATTCGCGCCTGACGGCCGCTCACTTTCGCAATGGACGAATGAACGACATTTATCCTAAGCTTTCCAGGCAACACCAAGCGAAACTCGCCGACATAATGGAAGGCGGGTAATGAGCAGTAAAACGGGCAATGAACTTGTCTGATTTATTCCGAAGTGCATCTCAGAATGGTACCGTGTCAATATCTCCTCACTCCCTCATGGAATATGAATCAGGAGTCTCCATTTTCGGCTCTCGCTCGTAAGGATTTCTTCATCTCTTTGACTATCTTACGGTCAAGATCGAGAGGTTGGAGGAATCATGATTGGAGAGAAGAGCAAGAACAGTGCCAAACGCACGGACGTTTTTGACGGTGTATGGGCAGAAGCAGAGTGTATGCTGAGCATTGATCCGGGTTCCAGGTTAAACCCATCATGCAGATGTTGATGGAAGCAGTTCGCGTGAAGTGAGTAATACATCGATTAGTCCAAAGGTATTGCAATCTCCCTTAAGATGAGTCTCCAATGATTATGCCAGCAAATTGCTGCTAAGCTTTTCAATATAAGTTGCGGGAAGTCTTGCCGGGGAGAATCAAATTGGCGTGGCCGACACCGCAAGATTACAATGAAGCTGTACAGTCTCCTCACATATGCTTCATGGACGATGGCCTTCGTGCCGGTCGCATTGAATTGGACACGCTAGGACTACCTCGCCCCATCACTGGTGCTTTTGCAAGTGTGTATCGAGTAACTTCCGGCGACGAAGACTGGGCTGTGCGCTGCTTCCTCCGGTACACCGCCGATTTGCACTTACGATATTCAGCTTTATCCGAATTCGTTGTGAATGATAATCTCGAGTTTACAGCCCCCTTTCATTATTTGCCGCAGGGCATTCTCGTAAACGGGAGTTGGCGCCCCATTCTAAAGATGCAGTGGGTTAAAGGCGAGACTTTGGATTCTTATGTAAGAAAATACTGCTATGAACCCGAAAAAATACTCTGGTTAGCGACAGCATTTGCAAAAATGATCGCTGAAATGAATAATGCCGGTATTGCACATGGTGACTTGCAACACGGAAACATTCTGGTCCACGACCGATCGCTGATGTTAGTAGACTATGACGGCATGTTCTTTCCAAAGCTTCTCGGCTGGTCAAGCAATGAGCTTGGTCACAGAAACTATCAACATCCCTCGCGCACTGAACATGATTTTGGCCACTCCCTCGATGATTTCTCCGCAAATCTGATCTACTGGTCACTGCGAATCATAGCTACCTATCCCTTTCCAGATGACTTGTTGAACTACGAATCCGAGGGATTGATCTTTTCCAGGGAAGACTTCATCGCTCCGGAGAGATCACCTGCTTTTTGC
This sequence comes from Candidatus Obscuribacterales bacterium, assembly GCA_021732565.1. Taxonomy (GTDB): domain Bacteria; phylum Cyanobacteriota; class Vampirovibrionia; order Obscuribacterales; family Obscuribacteraceae; genus JAKFUT01. The sequence goes on along the minus strand of JAKFUT010000083.1, from coordinate 1,127 downwards.
TTTTTGGAACATCATGAAATACAAGAGATTTCCGGTGCAGCGAAGTACTTGCGCTCGCTGTTGAGTTTCAAATGTATGGAAGTACCGCGGCTCATTACCGCTCTTGCAGAACAGAATCAACCTAGCGACCTCCCCGCTCTGACTCGAGATCAATTCGTAAACCGAGGGTCCTTCCAGCACAATTCATTTCCGGCCAACATTGAGCCTGGCAGTTCCACAATTAGATCTGAAGAAACGCCAGCAGAGGCAGAGCATCAGTCTCCCGAAGGGAGCCGGGCACCAGCATATTCTCAGCTAACCCTTGATTACAAGGCCGAATTTGGGGTTCCTTACCTGGCGAAGAAATGGGCTGAGTTGAGTGGCAACCCATTGAACCAGGCGAAAGTCGAAACTTTGCAATATACGCGCAGAAAGTATGACGCTGCAGGTCAGGGCATCGTCAATTCCAATATTTACAAGGTCCGTTTCTATGTCATTGACAGGAGTGCAGTCGGGCGTTCATTGTCCATAGTCATTTCCGAAGGATTGCCGGGACGAAGAATCGAATCTATGACTATCAATAACTGGAATGAGTTGACGCTACAGGAACGAAATTCAGTCTTACTAAACACCCGCAAACCCATAGCCGGAAGACTTTACATGTCCATCGCTCCGAGTTTTTGGCCGAGCGAGCCGGTTGTCGTGGTGATGGAGAGTGGGCTTCCATTGTGGGTTTTTAATTGCAACTTGCGTGACCTTCTTGGTTGAGCCCGATCCACAGATTTTCAACAGGTTCATTATATGATTCCTTCCATCGGTTCCCACCGACAACTATCGCCATAGAGGTAGAACCGTGAAATGGTGCCAACTTAGCGGACGGACGATGTGTCTCGGTGCTTTGTTCACGGTGCTTGCAGCTGTTCTTCTTACATTACCAAAGCTTCTCGGCTGGTCAAGCAATGAGCTTGGTCACAGAAACTATCAACATCCCTCGCGCACTGAACATGATTTTGGCCACTCACTCGATGATTTCTCCGCAAATCTGATCTACTGGTCACTGCGAATCATAGCTACCTATCCCTTTCCAGATGACTTGTTGAACTACGAATCCGAGGGATTGATCTTTTCCAGGGAAGACTTCATCGCTC
>JAKFUT010000041.1 GCA_021732565.1 Candidatus Obscuribacterales bacterium | reverse complement strand
CCGTGAGTCTGGCGTGAGTCTGGCCGGGCAGGTCTCGATTCAAGATGTGAGGGCAGAGATGAGTTGTCCCGTTGAGGAGAGTAATACGGTAATCCGGCAGATGTAAAGTAACAGACTGGAAAGACTCTGGTTTACCTTAGCAAAAATACCTTGACATCGCCATTGGTCCGCTAATGTTCGAATCACAGTTTCCCACAAGCTAAGGAAAACCCTAAGAGCGGCTGCAAACGGGCAATCTTAACAGACTGGTTGGAAATAATTCAGCTAGCATTAAGATTAGCGGCTTATGCCGTTTGCGATACAACACCAGCCGAGATTTACTCTGGAGGGCGCGTAATGCCTGAGTTTTTCCAGGGCGATGTTAGCCCCGTACAGCTAACCGCCGCCGACCTCGTCGATAACCTCGCCAGCTATATTTTGGGCTCCTGGCTCAATATACCGGAGAACGAAACCTTCAAAGATTCCGTGACAAATATGCTGAGCGAGTGCATCAAAGAACTCAATGCCGGCGAAGAGAAAGGAACGGTGGGAGACCGCCTCAAAGGCAAAACCCTTCGGGTACAACTATTTCTTGCAAATCACCAGAACACCCCTGAGCATGTCCTTGACTTGCTCGCTAGCGGCGACCATACGGCTGTAGTCACCCGTGTAGCCGAACATCCCCGCACCCCGGTCTCAACGCTTCACCGTCTGGCCGCGCACCCGAATGCCGAGGTTCGTTGCGCCGTAGCCCAGAACACCAACGCAACAGAACAGACCATACGCCTGATTCTAAAGGATGAAGACCCCACTGTTCGTTATGACCTGGCGGAGTCTTATCACCTGCCCAAAGACATTATGGTTGCTCTTACGATGGATGAAAATCCGTATGTAGCTTCTCGAGCTACCCAAACAATGACACGACTGGCATCGGGTGAGGCACCGGCAAGTAAGACCTACGCGGTGTTTCTGGTGGAAGACAGCGAATTCCTGAGATCGTGCCTTGAAATGCAAGTTGAATCGATGCCTGGAATGGAAGTTGCCGGTCATGCCGCCGATGGTAAGAAAGCGTTAGATTCAATCATGACTCTTCGTCCCGATCTAGTATTAATGGATATCGGCTTGCCAGGGATGGACGGCATCACGGTGACCAGAGCGGTTAAAGAAGCTTGGCCGGATTGTCGGATCATCATGCTTACCGGCCACGATAACGAGGAGGAAATTCTAGCGGCATTTGATGCCGGAGCCGACGGATACTTCCTCAAAACCAGTGACTATCGCCTTATGTCGATGGCTGCTGAGGCGGTGCTGGCAGGAGGAACATGGGTCGACCCCGCCGTTGCTCCAACTCTGCTGCGTCATGTTATAAACAGAGTGATTGGACCGCAGCAGAGTTTTCAACCTGGTAACACGGAGACAGGCGAACCTGTGATGGTTTTGATGACTCTGGCGTCGAAGTTGAGGAAGAAAGGCAAGTTTGAGCAAGCCGTATCAGTAAGCGAAACCGCAGTTATGGTGGCGGAATCCGAGTACGGCACATCGCATGAGCTAACGGCGATGGCACTGGCTCAACTGGCAGATTTGCATTATTCACGGGCCGCTTATACCGACTGCGAACCGTTTTATTTAAAGCTCTTGATGAGTAAGCGCCAATCGCTTAAGCCCTCGTCCTGCCGGCTTGAGCGCGATCTGCTTGCACTGGCTCGACTGGCAGATATGAGTGGACAAAAAGAAAGAGCAGAAAGCATTATGAGTTGGTATCAGGAAATTACCAGTGGAATGGCCAATCCACCTCTGGAAGCTGATGCAAAACAACAATTTCGCTTCTTGATGGACTCCAACGAAGGCATCGACGGTGAGAATTTCGCAAGCTAGCGCACTACCGTCTAGCCCGGCAGATGAGACGGCAGATGAGAGTAATTAATCATTCTTACTTCTTATTAACCAGTGACTTCTTGTAGTCCACATTGCTTGTCATGACTGGGATTGAACCGATTAGCAACCTCCCTTGAGCACCTTCGTTCGGCCACTTCCCTAAGAAACAACATAGCCCGGAATCCCTTATCCTCAGACACATCACAGACTAGACAGGCAGCCGGGCTCGTCGGTTCGGCCCCTGCCTGGTATGGTATTATGGACATTGTCGTGTCCTTTTAGCGACAGTGCCCTGTTTTGCGAGGTTAGCCGTGTCTGAGCAAATTACTTCCGAAGCAGCAACAGAAACAATTGCAAGCGGTTCAGGGCAGCAGACAGATTCTGACGATAGCGAAGAAGATACGGTCGAGTCCGAAGAATCAGTTGCAGTAGTGGATTTCACCCCCGAGCCGCGCTCTCTAGACAATCCCGTTTTGTACATAAACAGGGAGCTGAGTCTTCTAGCATTTCAACGTCGCGTGCTTGAAGAAGCGCAGGATTCTCGAAATCCGCTGCTAGAACGAATAAAGTTTCTTTCGATCCTGGGCTCCAACCTCGACGAATTTTTCATGGTGCGAGTGGCTGGACTCATTCGGCAAGTTGATGCAGGAAATTTCAGCGCCGGAGTCGATGGACTTACTCCAGCTGTCCAATTGGCTTCTATAAAACAACAGATCAGCGAAATTTATGCCGAAGCCCATGGCTGTTTAAGTCAAGAATTACTGCCTGCTCTGGCAGAATCAGAACTGCGCATTTTTTCATGGCACGAACTGTCGATCGAACAACAATCATCGCTACAAAGATACTTTCTCAAGAATATTTTCCCTGTGTTGACACCGCTAGGATTCGATCCCGGACATCCATTCCCTCACATTTCAAACTTGAGTCTCAATCTGGCTGTGTTGATCAGAGATCACAGCGGTAAAGAGCGTTTTGCTCGAATCAAAGTTCCAGACACTCTGGCTCAACTAGTTCGAGTGGATGCACCGGAAGCCAGCCCTCTTAAACGGGCTCAACCGGGACAATCTCAACGATTTATCTGGTTAGATGATCTGATCACCGCCAACCTCGATGCGCTATTTCCGGGGATGGAAATTTTGGAGTCGCACCCATTCCACGTCACGCGTGATGCCGAAGTGGAGATTCAAGAATGGGAAGCGGAAGACCTTCTGGAGGAAACCGAAGAGGGAATTAAACAGCGCCGCTTCGGTGATGTAATGCGTGTACTGATCAACACGGCCATGCCTGACAGAATCGTCGACATTCTTGTCAGCAATCTGGAAATCGATTCGGAACTTGTGTACAGAGTTGACGGGCGGTTGCCGCTTGCACTATTGATGCAGGTTTATGCCATCGATAGAAGTGATTTGAAGTATCCTCCGTTCCTGCCCGTAATACCGGATGGTCTGAACCCGGACATAGCCGAACAAGATATTTTCGCCACGATCAGACGTCACGATGTATTACTTCATCACCCGTATGATTCTTTTCAGCCGGTGGTGAACTTTCTGACACAGGCAGCCCGGGATCCATCTGTACTGGCAATAAAAATGACTCTGTACAGAGTCGGGCAGAATTCGCCCGTGGTCGAGGCCTTACTCGAGGCGATGGAAAATGGAAAGCAAGTCGCAGTGCTGGTTGAGTTAAAGGCAAGATTTGACGAGCGAAGCAACATTGAATGGGCCAGGGCCTTAGAAGCTCGTGGCGTACATGTGGTGTACGGGCTGCTCGGGTTGAAAATTCACTCGAAAGTGGCACTGGTGGTACGGCGCGAAGGTGATTCCATTCGCCGATACGTACACATGGGCACGGGTAACTACAATGCAGTTACTGCGCACTTTTATACCGACCTGGGGCTATTGACCTGCAACGAAGAAATCGGATCAGACGTGACGGATCTGTTCAATTACCTTACTGGTTATTCTGCCAAGAAGGACTACAGGAAACTTCTAGTTGCACCAATCAATCTCAGAGAACGAATTGAAACGCTAATCCAACGTGAAATTGAACATCAAAGAAACGGCGAGCAAGGTCATTTGATATTCAAGCTCAACGCTCTGGTGGACGACCGTATCATTAGATTGCTGTATGAGGCATCAAGAGCCGGGGTACAAATTGACCTTCTGGTGAGAGGCACCTGCTGTTTGCGCCCGGGAATCCCGGGAGTAAGCGAAAACATCAGGGTCATAAGCGTGGTAGGGCGATTCCTTGAGCACAGCCGCATCTTTTACTTTAAGAATGCTGGAGAAGAAGAGATCTACCTGGGCAGTGCAGATGTGATGCAGCGCAACTTGAACCGCAGAGTTGAAACAGTTTTCCCCGTGGAAAACGAACGAATAGCTCGCTATTTGCGCGATGAGGTGCTTACTACATACTTGTATGACAACGTAAAAGCGCGGGTAATGCAACCGGATGGCACCTACATCAGAAAGGTCTGTGGACCTGAGGATGCATTGTGTGTTAACAGTCAGCTGTCGTTTATCGGTCGTAAGCAAATGCCCGACGTCAGGTAGCTCACCGCAGTTTTGTTCCCTCTTGGGTGTCGAAATCTTAGCGGTCCCTGTGCCTTTCACAACTCAGTAAAGCAGTAAGATTTCATGAAGTTGCCCCTTCAGAAGGCTGTCGGCGCGCCTCTGGAAGTGTATGTTATACTAAATATTCTTGGTGCCAGGGTAGCTCAGTCGGTTAGAGCACAGGTTTCATAAACCTGGGGTCGCGAGTTCAAATCTCGCTCCTGGTATACTTTACAAAATTTCGAAATCTGTAAACTTTAGAACAAACTACAGCCTTCTGCTGAGGCAACCGGTTCGATTTACTACCCGTCGATGACAACGTAGAAGTTGAGCTAGTAAGCCTACTGCCGGGCATAGAACTGACAACCGACGATGAATAACCGGATTGGTTTTCTTCGGGTAGTGATAGCAGGTGCAGATAGGCGGCGATTTTCAGTGCTTGTGCCGCACGGGTTGAGGAGATTTCAATGGCAACAGCAATTCTGTGGATACGGGATGGCGTCCTGGTTGACCGGATGCATATCAACCCCGTTGCTTTCGCTTTTGCCGTTTGGGTTTTCTCTAATCCGAAGAAGCGGTTGAACACGACATTGGAGGGACTCATAAATTTCGGATTTGAGAAATCCGGTTTCGCTTGCGCAGATAAAATGCAAATGTACAATTCCGAATGCCACGACATATTGACGGATGTAGGCAGGCTATTACAATGAACTGGCCTCTAGAGCGGCTCTTGATGCTAATTACTTCCCCGGGGCTTGCGAGCTGCTGCAAGATTTGCAAAGAGCAAAGGTGCAGAATTTCATCACTTCCGCGGTGGAACAAGATGTGCTTGATCAGTGGAGTTATAGCCAAACAGGATCGATCATCAGTCCTTACCTGCAACAGATTCTCGGCAAACGCTACAAGTTCTCCAAGGGCAGAGACCATTTTAAGTACGTGTCGCAAGGTTTAGGTCATGAAAGGATCTATCATGTTGCTGATGCACCGACAGAAATCCAGACCGCGCGGGACTTCTCACGAGACTACAATATTGTTCCCGTTGGCTTCGGCAACGTGATCACGGTGGACCGTGTCTTGTTTGCGGTCCAGCTAGTTTCGGAAGCACTGTGTCTTTGTGGTACCGAAAATATTCCTTTCCCAATTTCCAAAGCAGAGATTCATGTCGATGCCGCGAAAATTCACATGATGGCGGAAGACGAAATCTCAATGGCGCTTCAGAACGCCGGTGCCGAATCCGTTATTACCGGTACGAGCAACAGGATTATGCACAATCTGCGCACATTCTTTGAAGACAACGAATTGCTTCAAAAACGCTCCGCTGATCGGGCCTCAGACCGACCTGTTCCGCACCAAACGGTGTAACAACTCGCAGACAAAGAGCTGAATGGGTGCTCCCACTAATTGAAATCCTGGAAACTGGTAGATCGATTCTCCAGCTCATTCAAGTGAAATCGTCGGACCGCTGTAAGAGGGATTGTTAATCGGTCCTTCCCCTCGGGAGTCGGAGTTCCGGTCAAACGTTCCCTCATGGTTCACACCGAGAACGCAACTTGCAAGATTTTCTCAAGGAGCTGCGGCTAGAATTTTTACTGACAGGAAAGCACGGCAACCTCCGGAGAAATACAACATGGAAGACCTCAAGCACCCGGGTGACTGCGACTCAGAACCGAATTCGCATGCCGAAGACCTTTATCAGGAATTTTCCACGATGGCGGCCAGCCCGTCTGAGACTCTTCAGCCCGAAATTTTTCAGTCATTGGAGCTGACAAACTCCAAAGCGGAAGCGCGATCCGATTCTCGAGCAATCATTGAAACAAACTGGGTCAATACACTTTCACGGAAGGACCTTGAAAGAGCAAAAAATGTAATTGAATCAGATTTGCAAGTCAAAACCACCACACCGACAGGGATCGCACATGAGTGCAAGCGGCTTCTAGAGAGGCTCGAGTCGGAGGACTACCACGTACGAGAAAAGGCCAAGGAAGTTCTGGCCAAGATTGGCCCCGCCGCATTGCCTGCGCTCATTCGGGCAATGGGCTCCGACGATGCCAACATTCGTAGAGAGTCAACCCGACTCAGTTATCCACTACTGCGACCAGCACGGATCTTGTTAGAACAACATGCACAATTACAAAATCTCGAAAATATGGAGCTGGCATTTCTTCCCAGTAGTGATGACCTGTACGTGCACTCAGCAGAGATCAACTCGCGACGGCTGGCACTGCGAAAACCTTTGCTGCAGTTGCCCGACCGGGTTTTGAAAGAAGAGATGGAATCTCTCTCCCGCTTGAAACACTTCATCACTGCATTGGAAGCCAACGCCGTTAAGTGCAATGCGCACGCAGCTGAGCGAAAAGCGCTTTCGATTTGCAAACAAGAAATTGGTCGGCAAGAGGACATGGCCAAAGGGATGACTGACTTGACGGGAACTTTCACCATCAAAACAGCATGGTTAATGGCCAGGGATCCAAAAACCGGTGATAATCAAATTGACGTGAAGGTTGTCGGGGATCTAGTAAAGCGCTCTCTTTCGCTAGGAACTTGTTGGTCGAACATCCATGTCAACGCAACGATGAAGTTGATCGTCAAGCAGTGCGGCGACAAACCACCAGCAGATCTTTTGAACGCTTTTAAGAAAGCGGGAGGAATTGTTGATTCGCTTTACGAAGGAAATTCTGATTGAAATCACTAGAATTGCCAGATCCATAATCTTCTCCGGGGTCCACTCCGGTTAGGGTCACCGCGGGAACCTAGCCACAGAAATTCGCAATTCTAGAAGCTCTACGTCAACGGATTTTGAAGTCTCAGGTATTAGCCTTCGGTCAATCGCATTCGACAAGATATGCCCGGGTGGTGTCCGGCTGAGGTAATATGGTGGCGTTTCTTATGCCGCCTCAAAGAGTGGTTCTCGCAATGAAATTAAACGCCGGCCTCCATTCTTCGGTTATGAGTGCAACCATCTGGTGCCTGGTGCTTTATGTAGTTGTGTCCCGGGTACCGGCATTAGCTGAGTATGCAGACGAGCAGTACTTGTCGGTGAGATCGAGTCCTTTATTGCATGTTCAAGCAGAAAGCATCTGGCAAACGTTGCAGCGCCTGGTGGACCTCAAACGGCGTTTGACCAATGGCGAAGAGATTGAGCTGCCGATTGTGGCTGTGACGTGTAAGGGTAAGAGTTATTTGGGAAGAGTGTTTGACCTGCAATCATCGTCCAGTAAAGATCCCACCGTACTGATGGAAACGAAGGAGAGCGAGACCACACGCAGCGGTTCCAGACTGGCGTTCATCAGAGTCAGTGAAATCGAATCGGTGGAGATCCGCGATGCATGGACCAATCTGGTTCAATCAACAATGGGATACGGGTCCTTCGCAAACATGGCTGCACCAACAAAAATAGACCTCAAGCGAAAAATGGCGAATTTTTCCACCTGGTTGACCGAGAAGGCTGGAAAGCAAATTACTTACACAATGGATCTCGCCGGCGTCTCGGTGGAGGGCGGTCCACTTAGAGAAATAGCCAATGTAATGAACGAGACAACGGGCGAATTATCCGAACTCCTTCGCACATCGCCTGATGCGCAAAGAATTCGCAGGGAACTAAAGGGTGTCACGTTCGTGGTGGAGAAGCAGGCCGACGCTCGGTACGCAAATGGGGTTCTTACCATCGCAATCAATTTGGCTCTTCCCGAAGATCCCTCGCGCCGAGAATTCGGAAGCAGGATTCGGCGGTTGCTCACTGAGCCGGGTAAGGCAGCGGGCAATTGAAGCGGCTTGAGCGCGTCTGGCGCCAAACGAGCGGCTAGCGGCGGCGAAGCGACGGAACCGAGCCGGAGGGAGCGCTTACAATTGAACCGATTTGGCTCGATTGAAGAACTCTGGCGATCTTTCGTAACCTGAAGGTGATTGCCTTACAACGAGAAAGGTATCCGTTCCACAAATCGCGTTTTCCAACATCGGATGATAAAAAGAACACTTAACCGCCAGACAGTCGAATGATAGAATCATGGATTGACATGGCTCAGCTCCCACTTCCACCAGGGCAAGCCTAAATGAGGTGGACAGTGAGATTCAAAGTTTTCATTCCAACTTGTGCTATCACATTGATGCTCCTCAACTGCACATCTGTATGGGGACAAGATGCGTTTGACAGCACGACCAATGCGCCTCAGGCTGCAAATACAGGTTCTCCGGTTCTCGATTGGAACGGGCTATATCAGAAATCGGTTTATGCGTTTGGAGACTTGAACGGACACTCAGTTTCACTGGCTCTGGCACTGAAAGTTCTCTTGGTTTCCCTCGGTCTGGTAATTGCCGTATTTGCCATTTTGAACGGCATTAGAGCGGCTAGAATACGCGCCAAATCTTTGACGGACGCCGCAGCCCGGTCAAAGGCGAATTGGAACGTGGTGGTGTTTTTGACTGGAATATTGGTGGCTGCTGTTGGAACCGCATTGGTTAACTGGTGTGTTGACACGGGCAAAATTTCCGCTGATTCAATAATATATGTGGGAAGTCCGCCAAAGGCATTTGGCAGAATGACGCCTATTGAGCCACCTCCGCTTCCTCCCGGCACCACCCCAAGTCTTCAAACCTAGCTTTCTTTCCAGCTCTGTCTGCCTGGCTACGCTGCCTTAATCGTGACCGGAAGAAGGAGCTTGCCTAGCCCGGGAGTGCTGGCGTTCCGCCTCTTTTCCCTAGACCTGCGCAAGTACCGTATATGGTGGCACCCACCCTGGCAACACTCCCGAAGCCTCTCGTTGAGATTGTGGCTCAACAATTATCGGACCAGCCAGCGAAGGCTATCTTGGATGGTGTCAAATCAGCGCCGCGCTTCTCGTAAAGAACAACATAGTAGCTTTGCAGGCAAAACTCCGGCGAGTCATCAAGCCACCACTCCTTCAGCAAAAGTCGCGTGATTGCGCGCTGCGTTTTTTGTTGAAGCACTTTTTCAGTTGGTTTGTTCGTACCAAAAACCGATTCCAAGGTTTTCGAAGGCAAGGGGCACGTCGTGCACATGCCTGGAGGTCCGTCGTTGGTGACATATTTGATATCGAGAATGGTTCCAGTGGCCTCGATGGTCGCTTCTTCAATGGAAGCCCAGGTGGAGAAATGATTTGCAAACTCTCTTTGTCGGGCCTTTTGTAATGCGGAGCTGATGTCCGCTTCGTAGGGAACAACAACGGACCATGAAGAGATCTGCGCATCGAACTCGTCGTCATAGTCCTCTTCTTTAGCAGTTAGTTCGCTGGAGTTCGACGTGCCATGCTGTCGCGCGGTAGAAGAGGGCGATTTGAGGAACTCAGGCGGGAGCGACGGCGGCGGGCCCAACGGATCGACCCGCATCTGCTCCTCTTTCTCACCGCGATAACTCTTCAGGTGACGACAAGTTCGGCGGCTTTCGTTAATCCGAGTCTGATTTTTCCACTCATCGCAAGTGCAGGAATAAACATTGTCAATATGAGCCAGGAAATATTTTTTGCTGTCATCAATCACCTCGACAAAATCGCTGCCGCAATGTCTGGCACGTCTGATTTCTCCGCCGGGGTATGTCTTTGAATATATACCAACATTTAGCCGGTCCCAGCTTTCGCAGCTTAATTGAAGCTCGTTGATGCTCCTTTCTTTCGAACAGAATCTAATCACGGCGAAATAATTGTCGACACATCGTTAATTTCTCAAATCAACCAACAACCCGGAAAAACCCGGTGCAATTTTCATACTGAACCGGGGTACGCTAGAAAAATACAATGAGGATCAGTTATGGAAGTCGTCAACAAATTGCGTCGATCGTTTAGCATCAGTCTTTCGCTGCTGACCGTTTCAATATTGTGCAATCAAGCACTTCTTCCAGCGTGGTCTCAAGGTCTTCCTTCATTCAGCCAGCCTTCGTCGCCAGCCGACCACTTACCGGCAGGCTCATCAAGCCTGGCCTCTGCCGAAGGGTCCGGGGCATTGTTAGCGATGCTTCCAGGCGGAAATCAGCTAGGACAGTGCCCGCTGAAGCACACCACAGTGAAGGCTCAGATATCCGGTTATGTTGCCAGGGTTTCGGTCAAACAGACTTTCCACAATACTTTTAAAGACAAAATCGAAGCGATTTATTCGTTTCCCCTTCCAGAGAATGCCGCTGTAGACGAAATGACCATGAAAATCGGCGACCGCATTATCAAAGGAGTCATCAAAAAAAGGGAAGAAGCCCGAGAGATCTACGAAACAGCAAGGGCCGCAGGCCATGTCGCTTCCTTATTAGATCAGGAGCGTCCCAATATCTTCACACAGTCTGTCGCTAACATCGAACCCGGGGCACAGGTTGAAATAGAGATCAAATATGTAGACATGCTACCCTACGAAGCTGGCAATTTTACATTTACATTCCCCACTGTTGTTGGTCCGCGTTTCAACCCCGGTTCCCCCATCGGCAAGGAAGGACCGGGCCGGGCGCCGGACACGGACGAGGTACCGGACGCATCTAAAATCACGCCTCTTACGGCTGCCGCCGGTCATCGCGCCGGGCACGATATTTCCATCGATGTGAATATCGCAGCGGGTGTTCATTTAGACCATGTGCAATCTAAGTTACATGAAGTGAAAGTTACGCACGATGGAGACGATGATGCTCACATAACGCTAGCAGACAAAGCAACAATACCGAATAAAGACTTCGTACTAACATGGTCGGTGGCTAAGGATAGCCTACAGAGCGGATATCTGACCCATCGCGATGACAAATCCGGGTTTTTCACACTCATGTTGTTGCCACCTAAACGCATCACGCCTGAGAAAGTTGCTCCCAAAGAGATGGTGTTCCTGATCGATTGTTCCGGCTCGCAGAGCGGGCGCCCCTTAGAAAAGGCCAAAGAAACGATGGAATACATCGTCGATCACATGAATGCTAACGATACGTTTCAAGTTCTTGCATTCAACAACGGAGTGACGGAGTTCGCGCCTAAGCCTCAGAAAGCGAGCGCGCAGCTGACTCAAAGTGCTAAGGCGTGGATCGAGAAACTTACGGCCAGAGGAGGCACATGGATGGCCCCCGCAGTGGAGAAAGTGATGGCGATTCCACCAGATGAGAATCGATTACGTATAGTTGTTTTCATGACAGACGGGTTCGTCGGAAATGATTTTGCCATTCGCGAGCTCGTTAAGAAGCATCGCGGTACATCGCGATGGTTTCCTTTTGGCACCGGCAATAGTGTCAATAGATTCTTGATTGATGGTATCGCCCAAGATGGCGGAGGGGAGGCGGAGTATGTGCTGCTCAACAGCCCGGGCCCTGTCGTTGGCGAGAAATTCTACAAACGCATAAGTTCGCCGGTTTTGACCGATGTTAAGTTAGACTTCCACGGTTTGCCCGTGAAAGAAGTCTATCCAGTAGAGATTTCCGATGTCTGGGCAGAGCGGCCGCTCTATTTCAAAGGGAGGTATCTGAAGCCTGGTGCCGGCACCGTTAGCCTGACGGGTTTTGCAGCGGGCAAGCCATATAAACAAGATCTGAAGATTGTCTTTCCAGAAAAGCAGGATGGCAATTCCGTCATAAAATCGATCTGGGCTCGTGCCAAAGTAGACCGGTTGATGTCGGAGGATTGGGGCGGTGCACAACGTGGAGCTGTCAACCAGGAGCTAAAAGACGAAATAGTAAAAACGGCTCTCGACTACCATCTGATGACTCAATACACTTCTTTTGTGGCCGTAGAAGAAAAGATTGTCACCAAAGGCGGAAAGGCGACAACGGTGCCAGTGGAGGTCGAAGTACCCGATGGTGTATCACGCGAGGCCACCGTGGGCAAGAATGATGCCGGATCACTGGGGGGAACTCATCAGCATTACAGGCGGATCCAGGCGCAAGGAATGCCTGGTGGTGCGCAATTTGGAGCAGCCGGAAGCGGAGGTTTCGTTTCGCTGAGCCCTCCGAATTCGACGCCATACCAGACAGGTCAGGGGGCACGAAACGGTCCATCCTTTGGTTATCCGGTCCCGGTTTCCGCGGCTGGAGCCGGGTCCATGGCCGCCGGCAAGTCTAGCTATTATGGTAACTTCCAGCCGGGCGCATTCAATACTACCCCCGTGAGTGGAAGATTGCTTTCCCGGGCCAAAGAGGCAAGTGGCGGTGTTGGAATGGGAGGAGGTGGCGGATTGCCGCCCACCAACCAGGGTCGATTTATTCGACAGCCCGGTGACAATCAATACAGTGTGACTCCCCAATTAGAACGACATGGCAGCGCACCACAATTATTGAGTAGACCGTCAGCCTCCACGGATCTATCCATTGCGCCGTCGACAAAACTTTCCGAAGAGTTCACCCCTAAAGCGGAACCTCGTAAGGCGGTACTGAAGAAGAAACAAAACGACAAGGATACGAAGCAGGAGGCAAAAGGCAAAAGGACTGAAGACTCAGCCAAGCCTGACGCGACCGCAAGTTCAAAGCTAGACGGACTCTTACGTCAATTGCAAGGGGCTGGATCGGCAAAAGCTGGTGAAATTGCCGGTTTGGATATAGTGGATGGAAAAGTTGCGGTCAAACTGACGGTAACCGCGGTATCAGATGAAGTACTACAGTTACTAAAAAATGCAGGCTTCCAGCTTGTATCCAAGGCCGAAACGAAGCTCAGCGGGCGCATTTCAATTACCGATTTGCTAAAACTTTGCGATTTGAAAGAAGTACTCAGAATCCAGGCGACGCACCTGGATGCTTCCTGATTAGGAATGTTGTTCCATTACGCTTGTTTTACAACTTGATAGCGACAAGTACGATAGAGAATTGCATCGTCGGGATTGCTCGGGTTGTATAGCACGGAAACTAGCTCACCTTCCACAGACTGACGATACTCTGCCTCATTCACTGGAATCGATACGCAATGACTTGCTCCTTTTCCGGCTGAACATACAACATTCAATGAGTAAGAGCGGCGATCTCGACCTCTCACTATTTTGCCATGTATTTCTCCCAGCGCTACGGCACCATTTTGAGCCAACCGCCTGTGACGACGGGCTGAAGAGAGAATCAGCCATTCGCACGACACTACGCCGAATAGGCAAAAAAGTGAGATGATCAGATCTGTAAACAGAGGCGACGAATCTTGGACAAATGCTTTGATGTTCTCACCTTCTTTGATTTCGTGGTCCTTACTCTCAGGAGGATCGATAACCAATGCCTTCTGTCGATAGCCTCGACACCAATAGTTGTTTTGCCAGTAAGAACAATCGACGCTTGTGTGATTACCGGTTTTATCGGTAAAGTTAGACACCTGTGTTACACGACCATCTACAGTCATTCCGATACATAAAGTCGTATCAAAGGCTGCCTGGCCGAGATATCCCAGGAAGAACCACGTCAACGGATTGATCAACATTAATGCGGTGAGGTTAGCAGGACTCGGTGTCCGGTGAGCTCTGTTGTATTTGACTTTCCTGGGCAGGGCAACCTGTAACTCCGATTCTATCTTTGATGAAAACGGAAGCGCCTGTTCGTCATCCTCGTTGCCAACAGAGTCGGACCACTCAAACCAGTCGCCGGGACGTACTCGAACAGGTGATCGGGTAACGGGAAGTTGATCGGCCAAGACCTCCAAATCCATCACCACCGGTACCGGGGTTTGCAAATAAGGAACGTCGGCCGGATCACATGCAAGCTGGGAGCGAATGAATCTTCCCAGCGCTCGAAGCTCCTCATGGCTATGATTTTCAAAGGCGGCAAATGCAGGCGACTCAAGGGGATTTATAAAATCGCTCTTGCGAAAAAGAAGGCAGTCATCACCAGCTCCCAGCCGAGGCCAGAGTTGTGGATCAACTTGCAATGCCACCATCGATGCGTAAATATTCCATGAAGAAAAATTGTCGAGATAATGACCGAAGTGAGCACCATGACGACGCGGGTGCTGGTAATTTACGTGACCCAGCTCATTCCCGAAAAGCCCGTTCATGGTTGGAACATACATTCCATCGTAGTCGACCAGGCGCAACTCCCCGTTCAATAAGACCATTATATTTGCGTGCTGCAGATCACCGTGGGCAATGCCCACACTGCGTAGATCGTCCATCATCTTGCGAAAGTTGACCGACAGGCGATTTAGTTTTTCCGTGTCTTTGAGATTCGCTAAAATGTAACTATCAAGTGTCAGTCCGTCAACCCACTCCATCTTTAGTGCAGGCGTCCATTCGCCTGCAGCCCGAATGCCACTTGTAAGGAAATCAAACGTGACAGTGTAGGGAAGGTTGCATTCCTGCACGAAATGAGACACCAGAGAGTAGCGCTCTTCCTGATCAGGAATACTCTTGAGGAAACACCTCAACGCAATGTCGCGATGTTGGCACTTGAACCGGTAGACACTGGCAAATGCACCGGTTACTGGTCGAGGAATGCCGTTTGAGTCCAGGTATACAGTTGCCGTGCGCAACTCCTCATCTTCCATATTGAGATGAGGATTTTGAATAGCCTCATTGTAATCCTGCGGAGAAGGCCACCAGCTCGTCTTTAATCTTATGCCAATCTCTTGCAAAGGACGCCTCTAACCAAATCGTTGACACGATTTTTATATACCCGTCGACTCGACTTAAACATCACAGGTTAGGTACGTCGGATTCCGAAATGGTCGACCAGCGACAAGTCTCGAGATATTTGGATTGTGGAAATCGAGTTCTTCTCTATTTTTCAATGCCGCCCTGATAGTGAACTTATGACCAAAGACATGTTCATTTTTGCTTGCGGATAAATTAGATTAGAAAGCAGATCGACGTCTGCACAGCCCTGCCAGAGCTAAATGAACGGCTATTCTAATCCCTCTCCTGACGATCTCCAGCAGCCCATGATAGACATTCATGATCCTGGCACGGCTCAAAGTCATCCACCGAACCGGGAACACGCTGGTGTTCATGGTGTCAACCAGACCGCTCCAATCAGCCAGTCGGGTATCGACAAGACAGAGAAGAACCGTCATCTCAAATTGATTGGGGTAGTGGTATTCGTGCTCATAGGCTTTCTCTGGTTCAGCATACAAAACGATATTGAGCACCAGGATGAATTCAACTTTACCAAATGTCCGTTCGGCGCACTGAACCATACGTACGATTCAAGAGTTGACACGCTCTTTCCATGGGGCATTGACAGCATTAAACCGTCGGCAATCATTCAAGGTCAAATTTGTGATTGCAAGTTCTTATCTACCACCGCCGCCCTGGTAGCCTTGCCCTCCGGGCGCGAGCAAATACTGAAAATGATTCATCCAAACCATGACGGCACTTATACTGTCACCTTCGGCGGTGCTCCTGATCAACCTGTTACCGTGGCGGAACCGACCAGGCAAGAACTCTATTATTCAGCCAGAACTAGCGACGAAAACGGTTATTACAGGTTTGGCAATGGAATCTGGTTGCCAGTGCTCGAAAAAGCCTATGGCGCCTATCGCAATGCTCACCAGCCTCTAGACCGTGCAATCATCCGCGTCCTCAAGCACGGTCTTCTAGAGGGAAGATTTGATGCCTCTTCAAAACTTCCCTCTTTTGGCGCAGCATATGGTGCATTTGATGAAGAAGCATGCCGGATCTATACCGGGCATTCAATGAAACTACTAGACACCGTTTCTTGGGAACTTGGCGACTTCGGACTGGGGAAAGCCCATGTTAGCGGCCGCCAGTTGCGCAGTTGGATCGGGAGACAGGCCGTAATTGATGAAATCTATGCGGAACAAAATAATGCCTTGACTGAGGCTTTCTCTTATCGCAAGCTGGTGATTGCCACTACTGAAGGTGGCACCAATGTAGGCGAGACAGGTATAAAATCGCATCATGCATATGCTGTTCTGGGTTATAGTCCCACCGCTCAAACACTCACCTTGCGCGATCCGCTGGGGTCGAGTGTCGACATGGAATATAAGGTTTCAAGCAGTTCCGATTTTGCCGACGGCAAGCTAGATGGTCAGTTTGAGATCAGCCTGAAGGAGTTCAATAAAATATTCTCGAAGTTGGCCATTCAGACTTGAAGCACCAGACTGCGGTCGCCGTCAAACGGCTTATTCGTCAGCTGCTTGTAATTCGTTGATACAATCAATCTTTGATGCGAGAACCAGGGAGACCGGCCGCAGTTGTGTTCATGCACTGCAGTGTTGGCGCATAGTCCTTCGGACTGATCGCACACAGTGTATCCTGCATGCAAAATCAATTCGCGAACGATGTTCGCTGATTGTGTCCCGGCCACCAACCTGCGAAGCTAAAGAAACGTGCCAGTAGTGGAGGCAGCATCTCGATCGACCGCATCTCATCCTCCGGTTCGCCATATTCAGGAAGGCTTGGTCCTGGCCAAAACTCGAGAAACTGCTCGAGCCCGGCTAGACGGTGTTGGGAATAATGAATTTCATTAGACTGGCGATGCCGATTTGCTTCAAAGTCTACGGCCTTGTTCTCCGGCATCCTGCGGCCCGGTCACCGAACAACTAGCCACGGAAACGAGTGGAGCCTCGTAATGGGCAGTATCAGGTGAAAGCTTGAGATTGACCGTCCGTCGGCCAGGACACTAACTTAAGCGTCTGTGGAGAAACATAATCTCTTAGATCCTTTCGGGTAATTGGGGTAAATCTCATGCATTTGAGTAGAAGCGTCTCCAATGTCCAACGACCTTTCTCTACTTCAAACTTTGAATCAGCTATGTGAGGTTGCATGAACTTATAGCTAACCGTACCGCACCGGTGACGGATGGCTGTCAAATTCTTGAGAATAGACGATTGCGCAGGATTATCGGTGTTATCAGGAGACGAGTACAGCAGTGTAATATTGTTCAGCCTCGCACCTACAGGCTTGCTAATGGCGCCGAATTGTCCGGCGGAATCCCGTTCATCTACCGAATTTTGGGATGCCTCCGGCTCGTGTTCGTGTGGGTGTTCGTGGAATCCAAAAGGTGTTTCACAATCGCTCGTGAAAGCAAACATTCTGTCCAAGTAAGCGATTTCACCAGCATCACAGGTTTCTTCAAAAATGGCATTGAGGACTTCGGCAGAGGGGTGCTCTCGTGCTGGCGTTTCTCTGCTGCGTCGTCCTATAACTTTCAGGAAGGCAAAACCGGTCGCGGTCAATTCATCACTAAGCTCAGACTCGGAAAGAAGTTTAGTTCTCATTTCAATTCCCCAGGTTGCTGAGTAACTCATATCGATGAGGAAGTGAATTTGATTTATGTTTAGAACAATGCCCTCAACTCTTAAAACTAACGTAGCCACCCTATTCCTGACTTTCTTAGCTTTGTGAAAAAATGTCCCCGCTGTTACTGAGACTTCTTTGCCGCAAGCACATCTACGACACCGTCCCTTTCCAATTTCAATGGTGGGAACTCGGCCGCACGAGCACCGGCGACTATTAATCTGCCAGAGGAAACGATAGAACACCAGGTCGGAGTGGAACTTCTGGAAGAAATCTTCCAAGATAGATTTCGCTCGTTGTAGAACTACTTCCATATCGGTTCTCCTTTGAAGGGGCACAGATTAATAACGAAATTGGCGAAAAAAGGTTCAAATTTACTACGCGTTTTTCTGATTTCTGAGTGAGGATTTAACTGTTGAAAACCGTGATGTCATTGGGGGACAGGGCGCGATGCATGATGCAAAGCAATTTCTGCGAACCGCAGAAGCTGCTCGATATCGAACAAGCACCACGCCATTGCAGGGACGTTCGATATCGAACAAGCACGCACCACACCATCGCAGGGACGTTCGATATCGAACAAGCACCGCACCATCGCAGGGACGTTCGATATCGAACAAGCACCGCACCATCGCAGGGACGTTCGATATCGAACAAGCACCGCACCATCGCAGGGACGTTCGATATCGAACAAGCACCGCACCATCGCAGGGACGTTCGGTATCGAACAAGCACGACGCTGCCGCGAGACTTAAGCCCGCATCCCGAGTTCGAGATACTGATGGATAGAAGGCAGGCTCCGTCGCGTACCTACAGCTGAAGTTATTCAGCCTCTAATGCTATGTCAGGCGACTGATGCCGGTGATCGTGCCGATACTGCCAGCCAAGCCCCTGGCGTCAACGTTGCGTCTTCCTGTTTTATGGAATCAACCCGTTCTTTAATCAAGCTCGGGCGCGCCGGGTTTGGTAACGGGATTCGATGCAGGTCCCGCAACAATCGCCAGACGGGTCCGCGATTCACTCGATCGTATTGTTCTGAGCGGTTCACGTGGCCCGGATTTCAATCAATCAACGGGACCAATGGCCGGCAGTCTGTTTCCAGGTTGAGGGCAGGAGAAAGCGCTCCTTCCGGCACTGCCTGCTTTGCAGATGAAGCCCTTACAACCCGTTCTCTATGACCTGAACTAATTCTCTTGTGTGAGGATAATAATCCCAATCACCGCACGACCACGAGGCCTGTACCTCCAATGTGCCGTCCTTGAAGGTCAGCCGTTTCAGAATTTTTTCCTTTACGTTCCTGACGACTATCTTGCGCAGTTTGCCGCGCAAGGAGTCTCGACCAATTGAATCATGGCAGATCTCTTCGATGGCTTCTCGAATTTTGTCAATTCCCTGGTTTGACACATGCTCAAGCGCTGCCGCGTCAAGGGAACTCCAATCAACTGTCCAAACCGCATCGCCAATAAGAGAGTCAATCTGCTTCTCAGCCTCAGCAAGACACTTCTTCGTCTCAGTGCGCAGTCTCTCTTCCTCTGCTTGTGGCGGAGTCGCTGCCGGTTGGGGAGGAGACGCAGCCTGTACCGCTGTCGTTCGACCCACCGGGGAGGCTGGAGACGTAGCGACTTTGTTCACATCAATGGGTGCCGGGACTGGAAATTGTTGCGGACCAGTGGAATCGATGTGCACCGGAATCTTTTCTGGCGGCTTATTAATTTGCGGCTTATCTGCCGGTGGCTTGTCTGTTTCAGGGGTATCTCCGCCTGCGGGCTGCTTTTTCGTAGCCTCTTCGACTTCAGGTTCCACCGTGGTGGAATGCGCAGAGTGCGTAGTTTCTAGCGGTTTGCCACCTGGTGAATCTGCAGACGAAAATCCGGTGTCTGGACCAGAGGTTGAATTAGTAGGAGTTACCGATTCAGGTGTCCCGATGTTACTGTGATCTGGCGGACGGGTCGGGTTAGTGACCGTTGATAAGTTTGACTGCGAACGAGCCACCATAATCGGTGGCGCCCCTCTTTGTCTGCTTTGCTTGGTCATGAGAGGAATTCCCACCGCAAACCCAATCCCCGTGAGAGACGCAACGGCAATGGCACTTATGGCAAGAACTCGAGTTGATTTGCGTTCCAATGGTTGCGCCGATGTCGATTCCACCTTAAGAACCCCGGGCGAAACCGACCCGGCTGTCATCTTTACCGTGCGCGGTGCGGAGTCGGATTCCTTCAACGAACCAGACGCTTGAACAGCCGAACGCAATGCCTTCAGCAATTCCGAAACTGTTTGAAATCGCTGGTTGGGATCTTTTTGGAGGCAGCGTTCCACAATAACCTCAAGTTCATGAGGTACCTTACAAATTGCCGACAAAGCTTGAGGGGTTTCAGTAAGGTGCTTGCAAATTGTTTGCAGTGTGTTTTCGCCCCTCAGCGGAACCTGGCCGGACACCATTTCAAAAATCATACAGCCAATTGAGTATATGTCTGACCTTGCATCAAGCACCTGTCCTTGACACTGTTCCGGACTCATATACAGCGGGCTTCCAAACACTTCACCGGTCTTAGTTAGATGCTGCGTATCATCGACTTTCTTAGCGATTCCAAAATCCATTATCTTAACAACTGTGCGCCCGTCTTCATCCAGCAGCATTACGTTGCTGGGCTTGAGATCGCGGTGAATGAGTCCTTTCGAGTGGGCGTGCCTCAGTCCTTCGCAGAGCTGAATCATAATGTCCAGAACTTGCTCCGGTTGCAACGCATGGTTCTTCAGCATCACCGCTGATAACGTAACGCCCTCAAGAAAGTCCATCACCAGGAAAGGAATGCCCTCCGCCGTCTTCCCGAAATCATAGACTGAGACCAGGTTGGTATGCGAGAGTGAGCCTGCAATTTTAGCTTCCTGAATGAATCGCTTATGAGCCGCGTCGTTGTCAACGGTGCTGAGCAGAACCTTTACCGCGACCTGACGCTCCACGTGAAGGTGCCGCGCGCGGTATAGTGCGCCCATTCCGCCTTCGCCGGCGGATTCGACAATCTCGTAACGGTCCGCCAGCACAGTTCCAGGCAAGAGTTTGTGTTTAAAGCTCATGCAATCCCTACCCTCTTCGGACATGATCGCATTGTACTCAAACCAGCGCCGGTCCAAACTCGACGTAAAGAAGCCCGGGAGACGATGATAACTCTACCGGTTCGGAGCCAGGTAGCCATCGCCCGGCTCATTGAAGCCGCCGTTCCCGAAATACTGCCGACAACGATCTGCAACCGAGTTCAAATTCGACCCGAAAAATTTTCTTGGAAATCTGCGACGGGGTTTAGAAGTAAGTGGCGGGTGGCATGAATAACATAGTTGATTCTCCTTGTTTTTCCTCTTCCTGCATCTTGTAGTTTGTTGCATCCCCGGTCCTCCAGCCGGGGTTTGTGCTTTTTTGATGAAAAAAGCCAGACATGTTAGAGAAACGCATATGGGAGGCATAGAGAATCTAGTTGAAGTTTTCTCTCCTTGTTGTGTGTCGCAAACCCTCGGTCGTCCAGCCGAGGGTTTGCTCTTCTTTGTGAGGTGGAGCGTGATACGAAGAGCCCATCTCTCGTCCCGGCCCTCTCTAAAATCGAGCCATGGATGCATTCAACCGACGAAAGCCCCGGGGATATTCAGAGTCCGCTCCGCCTTGCACGTGGTCTATCGGCACGGTCGCTGGTCCGGAGCAATCCGATTGGAGATAACCTCAGATCAGAATAAGCAATCCAGCTTTCAAGACCCGTATACCGATGAGGAACACAAGCGTCACAAGAGATTGATAGAGGTGTTTAATTGCCGGAAACTTCAAGTTCGGCCAGAACAGCAAGAAAAATATCAACCAGAAATGGATCGAACTGGGTATTGGCACTAGCCTTCAGCACACGTTTGGCTTTCTCTTGAGTCATCGCCGCACGGTAAGGACGATCGCTGATCATCGCATGATACGCATCTACAATCGCTACGATGCGCGCTGCCAGCGGAATTTCTTCGCCTTTCAATCCGCGCGGGTAGCCCGTTCCGTCCCAGCATTCATGGTGATTTTCCAGGATATCGCAAATCTCTCTTAGTGCCGGAATTGAACGCAGCATCTCCGCACCGAGGGTGGGATGTTGCATGAGAATTTTCAGTTCCTCGGCGGTGACTTGCCCTTGTTTGTTCAAGATGTCTTCCGGAACGTGCAATAACCCGACATCATGCAGCAGACTGGCAACCCGAATTTGTTCAACCTGCTTGGGAGAGAGTCCCAGCACTTTCGCTACCATTTCAGAAAAACGCGCCGTTTCAAGATGGTGAACCTTGTTATATTCGGACTTGGAGTAAAGTGCTCCAGCCATTCTCTTTACAGTCTCCACAACTTCCGGAACCAACCCGAGCTCTTCTTCCTGCTGTTGAGCCTGGGTCGGTGGCCTGCGCTGAGCAGTCGCCGGCGCTGATGCCGCCGGTGGAGCCACCTTATCTGGTTCTCGATACTCAGGAAACGTGAGATCCGCCGCTGTATGCACCTGGTTGCGTCCCATACGTTTTGACATGTATAGCGCTTTGTCGGCCAACTCCAACAATTGATGCTGTGTAACTGCATCATCCGGATAACATGCCACACCCAGTGACGCAGTCACTGTCACTTGAATGGTTTCGTGTCCAATAACTTCCTTACTCAAAGTTTTTCGCAGTCGCTCGGCGACCACAACTGCACCTTCTCGGTTGACTTCAGGCAAAATCAGAAGGAATTCCTCACCGCCATAGCGAACGGGAATATCAACATCCCGACAGTCTCGCTTTATTATCTGCGCCACTGTTTTCAAAACCGTGTCGCCAACGGGGTGACCATACGTATCATTGATCGATTTAAAATGGTCAACGTCGATCATTACCACGCACAAGTTTCGTTCATAACGCTCAGCAAGACGAAGTTGTTCGCTCAGTTTTTCTTGACCGGTTCGATGGTTGAATAGATTCGTCAAACCATCAGTGGTGGCTTGTCGCTCAACTCGTTTATAGAGCCGAACGTTGGTCAGACCAATCGCCAGTTGATCGCCTACCTGCTGCAAGAAATGCTGGTTGTCGGTGCTCCATACATGCTCCGATTCACATTTGTGCCCGCCGAGCAGGCCCAGCAGTTTCTCGTCATAACTGATAGGAATATAGAAAATCGAATAGAGATGATAGTGAGATAGCACATCCCGGCGCAAAGGCTCAATACGCTTATCTCGTTTGACATCGCTCACAAGCACAGTTTCTTGATCGTTGAAATTCGCCTGGAAAATTTCCAGTATGCGCAGATCTCGATCTTTGTCTACCACCGAATAAGACGGATTGGTAAATGATTCCAGTCGTACCGTATCATGAGGGTCTTCACCGGGAAGAACAACGAAACAACAGTCGAGCTGAAACCATTCCGAAAGATGATCGAACAT
The DNA here is from genome assembly GCA_021732565.1 of Candidatus Obscuribacterales bacterium. Classification (GTDB taxonomy): domain Bacteria; phylum Cyanobacteriota; class Vampirovibrionia; order Obscuribacterales; family Obscuribacteraceae; genus JAKFUT01. The sequence continues at coordinate 13,333 of JAKFUT010000041.1, read as the reverse complement.
TTCTTGAATATTTTCATCAATGTTGAACGATTTGCGCAGAATGTTCGAGATCTTATGCAAAAGTGCATCCTGACCACGGCGAATTTCGGTTTTGTACTTCTCTTCGGCCAATCGGGTATTGAGAAGTTCCAGTTCTTTGTTGCTACGACTAATCTGCGCGCTGGTCAGCCTCTCACGTTCGCTCACTTGCTCGAGACGCTGGGTATAATCCTCTAACAGCTTCAATTGCATTGCCAGTTCCGTCTCAGTTTTGCGCACTCTAATTAAAGTGCGCACACGGGCAAGAAGCTCAGCTTCAACACAATTTTCGTCTACGCAATCATCCGCTCCAGCGTTGAGTCCATCAACCTTGACCGTGGTAATGTTCTCCCCGGTCACCAATATGAGCGGAATGTACCGCCCCGAAGGTTTTTGCTTCGCTTCTTTGTAGAAGGGCTCGCCAGCTTCGGTTTGAAGCGTATTGTCGACTACCATGATGTCGACGGCTCCATCTTCAAGCACATCAATGGCGCGATTGACTTCGTCAGTTTCTGAAACGCGATATCCCCCGCCCGATAGAGAACGAGAGAATCGTCGTCGCACCACGCGATTGTTGTGCACCAGTAACACGTGTTTTGTCTCGAGATCTCCTGGAACGCCAACTGCCGCCGCTACCTGCGCTAGCCCGGGCAAACGGGTGGAGAGATGTTGGCCGACTATTTTCAAAGTCTGCATATCACTGGGATCAATTTCGCGCTCGGGATCAAAGGAAACCAACCGGATTAATCCTTTGAGAACAGTTTTGCTTTGATCATATCCTTCGAGAATCGGCACAACAATATACGGAAACGCATTCCGCTGTTCTTCATCTCGACTGCGCTCTCGTTTTTTGACAAAGGCCTTACTTATTATTGGCTGCAGCGTACGGACCACACCGCGAGATATTTCACTATTAGCGTTGGAGAGCAGTTCATGGTTTTCATCTTCCAACTGCTCCAGCGGAGTTTCATCTACTGCATCAGATTCTTCGCTGACAAAAGTGATGACATTTATTATTTCGTCACCGCGGACAATATCGATTAATCCATAGTCAAACCCGAGGATATGGCAGATATGACGGCGGACAGCATCAAGCTCTTGACCCGGTATCGTGCCAGCTCCCGAATTGCCGCTGTTCGATATCTCGCGGCTGCCGTCACCGAAAGGATTCTTGGTTCCACCTGGATTTTGCCCGCTGGTCACTTGCTGGAAATCAATTCGCCGCCTGGCATATATTCCGGATATGCCCCACCAGATCTGAGTTTAACAGATTTGGCAACCGGCGAGGATCTCTATCGGTCAAAAAGACCGTTACCGACTGTAATTTGTGAAGTCCCACAACACTTGTATATACGATAGACGTCTATGAATCGTCTGGCGCGAACCGAGCGGCTAGCGCGGACGAGGCGAGGGAACAGAGCCGCAGGGAGAGCTTACCGTTGAAGCGAGGTTGAAACGAGCGGCTAGCGTGGGCGAGGCGAGGGAACAGAGCCGCAGGGCGCTTACATTTAAGCCGCATTTACGAGGTGCGTCTCTAGCTATTCAACTCACAACCATGTAAAGAATCATTCACCTCTGATCCTTGCCAAGCTTCGCTGCTGAAGTCGTTATTTCTGGTAAACGTATCAATTACTACTGCGCGATGACCTCAGGAGCTCGGATGCTCGCAAAGAGTATGCAGAGGGCGGTTCAAGAGTCCAGCCTGATAGAACGAAGCTATTGAGAACAGGCAGGACACTGGCTAAAGGCTTTTCAACAGCGCTGCAGTATCACAGCCGGTGGCGCGACGACATAAACTTCTAAATGGAGCCGGAACCCCAATTCCAGCTTCATGCGAGTCTGAGATCACTAACAACGAAAACTTCCCACTACAGGGAACATTGAGCAAACACGTTTGTGGGCATGATGATGGTACGGGTTTGACTCAATCACTTTTCTTTGGTGAAGAGTTCCCCGGGGTTGTAGTGTCTACTTCCATATCCTCTATCGTTCATTCTCCTTTCTGCGCAAGTGAGATTTTAATTCCGCGTCCTCAGGCATTCATTTGTACATCTATCATGCAATTTTACTGTTGCTGCGGCTTCCCAACCGCGCTTCTCGCGCTCTACCCTTCTTAACCGGCAATGCGCTTCACCCCAAACATTCAGCCCGGCAACAGGTTACTTTACAAAAGAATGAGCGACTTGCTCATCGAATTCCAATAGATAGAGGGCGTTCCGCTGCTATCAATGTATAACCATTCCATCACGCCGGATGGCTGTCCAAGCCGTTCACACGAAACCCAATCGGAAATACCCTCATAGCGAACCTTGTAGATATTAGTGAGCCTGGTACTCGATCTCGGTTGCTCCAACTCCACTATTATTCGAGATCGCGATAACTCTGCAGTGTTCCTACATCGTAGAAGCGTAATATAATGACTGAGGTGACTCTCATGTTGCATAGCCGATACTCCCGAACCTGACGCTACCCGTGCCAGCCATATTAGCGATATGCAGGTCACGAACACATCGAGCATTCGTCATCGGCAACAATGACCGCGGTCACCGAAAGGCACGGAGGGCTTAAATGCGCTGGCTTGAGAGAATACGCAAGAAATTCCAACAAGAAGAAGACGTGGAGACGCTGCAATTTTTCGATGCGGCACTGCTAAAGAAAATTATCTACCTGGAATGGATTTTATTGCTAATAGCGCTTGTTGGCCATTTGGCTGTGCAGCTGATCGACCCGATCAAGGCGTCGGACGAAGCACCGAACTTAGTTATCTCCATGATCTTCCTTCTGGTTGTCTTTCTGCTAAGCTTCGTCAAACCCGTGCGAAGCACTTACTGGGACCGAATGTGTTTCCTCTTTCTTGAAATAGTTCTGCTCACTGGTTCAGCTGCTACCGGTCTACCGAAATTCATGTTCCCGCTTTATATGATTTCGGTAGCAAAAGGGTGCCTTCTTCTGGACCGGCGAGGTGTGGTTGTAATCTTTGTTGCCTCATTGTTAGCCCAAGTGGCTTACGGCAGCTTCAAGGTTTATCTCAAAGACCTGCAGCCTGCGCACCTGAACCCGTACACGGTGGCGGCCGGAGTTCAAATGCTCCTCGGTTCGCTGGTGAATTGCTATGCAGCGCTTGCACTCATGGTGCTAATCGGCACTCTGACATCGAAGCTGGTCTTAGAACAAAAGCTGCGCATGGAGTCGGAACGACTTGGCAAAGAAGTGGAAAAACTAGCAACGGAACTAGAGCGCACAAGAATAGCGCGAGAGATTCATGACAGTTTGGGCCACACGCTTACGTCAATGAATATTCAGATCGAAGTTGCACGTAAATTTTTCGATAGAGATCAAAGCCGAGCAACGGAAGCGCTGGACGTCGCCAAACAATTGGCAAGTCAGTCACTAACCGATGTGCGGATGGCGGTGCAATCAATTCGCAACCCCGATTTCAGATTCAAGGATGCAGTGCATGCGCTGACGGCCCAGATTCAACAGACGGAAGCCTTGCAGGTGAAGGTTCATCTAGATACACCGGAGATTTCATCAGCTACAGGTTATCAGCTGTACAGAATAATTCAGGAATGCTTAACCAATGTAATGAAGCATGCTAAAGCCACTGAAGCAAGGGTGGAACTCAGGCACGATGGCAGTAACCTTGAACTTAATGTGTCGGATAACGGTGTTGGGTTGCAAAAATCCAACACTGGCGGCGGATTTGGTATAAGAGGAATGCAAGAACGGGTAGAAAGCTTACACGGGACTGTGACCATCGACAGCCAACCCGAGAAGGGTACCAAACTGCAGGTAATAATTCCCCTATGATCCGCCTCATGCTCGTAGACGACCAGACACTAATTCGCCAGGGGCTTGCCTCTCTACTTTCGTTGGAAGATGACTTCCAGGTAATAGGGCAGGCAGGACACGGACAAGAGGCAGTGTCACTGGCCGAGTCATTACGTCCAGACATTATTTTGATGGACATCCGCATGCCAATTATGGACGGAGTAACAGCTACCAAGTCTGTAAAAGAGAAACACCCGGAGATAAGGGTACTGGTTTTGACCACATTCGACGAAGACGAATATATTGTAAAAGCAATGCAAGCAGGTGCATCCGGATATTTGTTAAAAGACGCTCCCACCGAGCAGCTGGCAGCGGCCATACGCTCTGTTCATAGTGGATTCACCCAACTCGGACCGACCATTGCACCAAAACTTTTCTCCAAGTTGAGTTCACCGGCTAATGGTCCGAAAGAAGATGTGAACAGCATGTTCACTGGCCGGGAGCTGGAGATTCTCAAGCTGTTGGGACAAGGAAAGAGCAACAAGGAAATTGCACAGAGCCTGTATATAACTGAAGGCACGGTGAAGAATCATATCACCAAGATTCTTGCCCAACTGAATGTTCGTGACCGCACCCAGGCTGCACTGTGGGCGCAGCAGAACCTGGATTAGGGTCTGTATTATCTTGTGTCTCTCACTTGTCTCTTGGACGAGCGGAAATTTTCTTTACACAAATTGCAATCTCGCATCTTAGGGAGAAGAAGCCGAAACTCAGTGTTCCTGCAGTTCAATAAACTCTCACGCAAATGCCGTCAAGGTTCCCCGGGGTACCTTGACCGGTGCGTTCTAACCGCTGTGGCAGACAGAAAGGTTCAGGTCAAATTAGAGGCATCGAGAGCTACGAAGTGCGCTGACTAAATCGATGATCACCCGGATCAAGATCCTCTCGAAGACACCAATAACGATTGCCCTTGGTTTCGATCACCAGCGTACCAATGTGATCGGAGCGTACAATTGCTGTAATCCGCCTGGAGAGCGGTAAATTTTCGATCACACTGGCGACGAGCACAGGGTAGAGTTGCACGGTTTTGAAATACTTGTAATCGATAAAGAATGTCCCGTCACTGCAGCTAACCATGGCAGAGGAATCAACGGCGCCTTCCCCGGAACAGATTATCAGCCATTTCGCCCTGCCTTTGGATCCCATGAGACCTACCTCAATCTCGGCTGGCACAGCCGTGTTAAATACATTTGTCGCGTAAGTTTGCCAATTTCGTATTCCTGCCTGGCGGGCAACAACAACAACCAAAACAACCGAAAAACAAATACCCGGCCAGAGCAGTAGGAGCATAAAAACATGCAATCCGGCAAGACCGTAGATGAGCGCTAGAAGCACACCCACACAGACCGGGATTGTATGGAGAGCAAATGCCCTTGACCGGGGAACCTGATCAAAGTCTTGATGGGGAGTAAAATTTTGCCACGATGGGGGCAGGTGCGCTTCCAACGGGGATGGATCTTTTGAGAGGCATCGCAATTGTGACGGCAAATCCGATTTCGATTTTCTCTGCACCAGCTGAAGTTCTCTAACGGAGTTTTTCCATTATGTTCTTCGTGGACCGGATAACTCGAGAGCTTAATGACAACTTCACAACTGTCGCCGGAAGGTGTTTTAAGCCACCCGGGGCGGCATGATGCATCGCTGGCAATCTTCTATGGGCGATGAACAGTAACCGGCAATGCCTTGAGATGGTGGAGCACTTCTCATAGATTGTTGCTGGTAATATTTCCCGTGGTCAGCAAGCACGTCTAATGATTTTCAGCTTTGAGGAATAGCGTCTTCCTGCGGAAGCTGACCTGTTTTCTCCAGCGTTATTGCTTCCAGCATGAAGATATTCATGCGCTGCGAAGGATCAGCAACCAGAAGTTTTTCGATTACCGCAACGATGTGATCGTCAAGTCCCGGAACCCATTCGTCTACAGGCATTACCGGGGTAAGACCTATTACTTTGCGCGCATCATCTGAAAGATCGTCTAGTGATAGCACCCGTGGTGGCTTCCCTGTCAGCAAATAATAGAAGAGCGATCCTACGGCGTAAAGATCCGACTCTCTGCTTGGCGGCTCGCCTTCCAGCTCTTCCGGCGAAAGGAATGGCAAAATCTTAACCGGTATTAGCGAAGTGACGTCATCGCTGGGACACGATGCTAGAGGTAACTGCTCTGCATTATGCATCCACCAGAACTCGCTCAATACAGGACCGTCCGGGGTTCCATAAACGGTATAGGGAGATAGTGCTCCATGCACCAGCTCTCGTCTGTGAATGAATCTAATCGCGCTTACCAGTTTGGCTGCCGCAGGCCAGAAATGCTCCGGCGACGCCAGCCTTGCCAGTGGTGTCGCCACCGGAGGCAGGTCAAAGATACCCAGGAAAAGTTCATCACGGACAAAAATAGTATCGTGAATGTTAACTATTCCGGCGCAGTCGTCCATGGAAGACGCCCGCTCGATATTATCGCAAAGGGGGCGTAATTCCGGCTGCTCCTTCAAATCAACAACGTCAATAACTTTGTGTTTCTCGGAATCTTCACGACGAGTGGCACTGTAACGTGTACCCACCAATCCTGCTTGGTCCCGGGGCTCACCGACAATATAGCCCAGGTGAGCGAGCATATCTTTTACTTCTGTACTCAATTACTTTCCCCTTTCGCTAATCTAGAAGGCCCGATTTGAAATATTGCTAAGGCTCGTCAGCCACTAATTAACTGTGTCAATCAGCTGTAGCGGTAGCACTGGCCGTAACATTTGCATCTCCCGATTATTGACCGTTTTGACAGCGCCGACGTCGACTATTGAAACTTTCGCACCAACCTCGGCTCTTTAATTTCGGTGCGTTGATCTTCGGTGCGTTTATCTCGTTGTTCTTCAGTGCGCTGCTCTTGTTGTGGAGGCAGCACCAGCTCCTCGTCCAGATCTATCAGATCATCTTCATCATCGTCTTCAGCGGGCAATTCGCCAATGCGATCTAGTGTTATGGCCTCAAGCGTAAAAATATTGATGCGATTGGCGGCATCATTCAATAAGAGTTTTTCGATAAATAAGGCTATATCGTTGTCGACTTCGGGAACCCACTCCTGTACTGGCAAAATTGGCGTTCGCAGCAGATCTTTACGATTGGCTACGGTGAATTCCTTTCTTCGCTGACTGCGGGGAGCCTGCCCGCTCACTGCATAATAAAGCAAGGCTCCCAGAGAATAGATGTCGGATTCCCGACTCGGTGACTCACCTTCAAGCTGCTCAGGAGCTTGATACGGTAGCACCGCATTTGGTATCAGCATTGTGACTTCTTCAGTGGTGAACGGTCCCTGAGGGATTCCGTCTGCAGTGTGCATCCACCAGAATCCGCTTAGCAAGGGGCCTTCTCCCGTATCAAAGATACTATCAGGCGAAAGCGCCCCATGCACGATTTCGCGGCGATGCAAAAATCGCAGCGCTTGCACCAGTCTGGCAGCGTAGGACCAAAATGAGGAGAGCGATTCCAATCGAGAGAACGATCGGGCATCTGCGGGCACTGTGGTCACGGCCATAAAGAGTTCATCGCGCACAAAAATTCCGTCGTAGAGCGGTGCGATTTCGGCCCGCACCGGAATTGACTGGGCATGTTCGATATTCTTGCACAAAGGTTCCAAATGTGGTTGCGCAACTAAGTCGACAACATCAATCACCACAAGGTGGTTGGCATCATCTTTGCGCCTGGCGCGAAGACGTTCCCCGACAAGCGCGGTGCCACCGCTTCCTGTGAGAATGTAACCAAGGTGGTTAAGTAACTGCTCGTACTCTGAACTCGACACGTGAAATCCTCTTTCCTTAAATCAGGACCCCTCTTCAGTTACAACGATTTTGGATGGATAGATGATCGACATGTAGTCTTCTCGTGGACGCTCCGGATACATGCGCCTCATCTGCAGTTCATACATAATCACTTCCTCGTCGACAAAAACACTTCCGTTTTCGCAGACGATAAGATGTTCACGAGATATGCCGCCTTCAAGATACATTTGAAGGCGCGCCCGCGTTGTCGCAGGAAGATCTTCATCTGTAGTCGGATTGTCGATGACTAGCGTATTCATTGCATCTCCACGGTAATTATACTCGTTCTGTCGGGCTGCGCGGCTGGTGACGCCCGGTTTGCGTCAAGATAGCCTGGCTGCGTTCTTTGCATCCTGTACCCGGGAAGCTCGTTCTATTCACTACCCGTTTCATGAGTTGAACAGTTGAGCATGAAAACGAGTATCAATGTACGGTTGGAGCCCCAAGTCTATTGACCTTGCTTCGATTCGTTGTGATCTCTCGCTTTGATTCCCTCAACTCCCCGGCCGCTTTTTCCCTCGTGAACGTGTTCTTTCTATTTCCTTACCGGCAGCATCGCGTTTGATGACCCACCCGTCTTTCTGCCTCGTAGAGCTTACGCCATCTTTCTGTGTGGTTACATCACCATTGGGATGCACGGTCACTGTGGTCCCATCAGGCTTGTTGATAATGATTGTACCGTCTGCCAGTGTCTCCTTCGGTGGTTTGGAAGCAGACTGCGGTTTCTCCATTGAACCGGCATCAGGCACCGTGCGTGGAACCTGCGGCGGGCGAGGAGGAGAAGAAGAGTCAACGGTACCGGCCGAGGCGATATGCTGATGGGGGACGACAACCGGCGTAACAGAATCAGGCCGAGCCGTTAGATTGGTTCTCACCACCAGTGGAGCCACCGCATTTCGCAAGTGCTGCTGCAAGAGCGGTGAATACGAATCGGTTGAAATTGCGCGCCCTTGCTCAACTATGCGAGCAGTTGTTTCATGCTGCCAGATTCGAGTAAACGAATCAGCTTGCCATTTAACTTGATCGAAATTAGTCATCGGTCGTGCCGAGTGGGTAGTCATCCATTGGAAGTCCGAATATTGTCCGTGTTCAGCATTTGCTTGAGCATGCGCTATGGCATCGTGAACCGGCACATCCACAGCCGCCAGGTGAACTTCATAGCCTGCTTTCTTCGCCCGTGCGATTAACTGAGCAGTCAATTCTCTATTGAGACCGCCGTCAGGCAGCATAATATTTGAACCTTCAACCAGGAGTCGATCGAGAATACGATCGTTAATGCGGGCACTTTCAGCGGCGACAGCAAATGTTCCCAACCCGTTATTAGCGGCCACCTGAAGCTCTGGATCAGCGACAACTACGTTGAATTCCGGCAACTGCTCCTTCACTTTTTCAACGTTGAGATCCGCAAAGCGACCCATTTTTTCGAATGTCTTCATCACACCGGCCTGATCTGCTGAAGGCAAGCCGGTTACGATCACCAACTTCTTGCCGCGATCGGCCTGATTAATCGCGTGATCGACCAGGCGATCCTCTATGGCGCTACGCAGCGCCTGGCGAACCGGTGAGCTAATTTTTTCGGTAGACGACTGAGTGAGCGCAATCTCTTGTAGCCTTGCCAGCCGTGAGCCCGGTGCATAAGCCTGTCTCATCAGCTCTGCGGTGGTGCGGGCTTCCACCGCTTGCGGAGCGAGATCGTAGCTGAAATGTCGTGTGACCACATGGTTGTCCGCCACACGACTTTCTGCAATCAGCCGACCTTCGGTTTGCGAATATGTGCGGTAGGTTTGGGTTTCGATATTCGTCAGCGTCACGGTACCGTTACGATCGTTGCGAATAATCTCGCCCACTTCCCACGGTTGAACGGTGAGACCGGGTCCGAGATCCGGGCGCGGTACAGCCTCTGCCAGTGCAGTTGGTAGTCGCAATGCAGAGGAAGCAGGCTCGCCCGATTTGCGCGCGCTGCCGTATAGCGCTTCGAAGTTCTCCTTCGGAATGATGTATTGCTTGCCATCATCTCTGGTGACAAGATAATCACCTCTCTTCCCCCAGTAAGGTCTGCCGGGTACCGGTGCTTGATCTTGCATAACCTGAGCACAAACCACCGACATTTTAAGGAATTCGTCGGGGAAGCCCGGATTGGGCGCATATGTAGCACGGAACTCGGAAGCGGGCACCACGTACCAATCGGTGCCGTTGGCTTCGTAGACTCGCATGTCACCGGGGTTAGCGGTGCGCACCACTGTGTCTCCGGGGCGGGTTGCCACTCGCGCGATCCAATCGACGGGTTCAGTGATGAGCTCGGCTCGAACCGCCCCCGTGGCGATGTATTCCATTTCCGGCGAGGCCTCGACCGCGCGCGCTAGAGCGCGCTGTCGCTCGTTTTCGGTGACCGGTCGATACAATATATCAAATCTATCGTTCGAGATAATGTATTGCTCGTTGTCAGGTCCGGTGACTAGATAGTCTCCCTTTTTGCCATGGGCACGCCCTTCCAGCGTTACAATATCGCAGCCCTGTTCGAGGCGTCGTGCGTAAGTAATCGACTTCTTCTGGTACTCACCCGGGCTACCGGAAAGTGCACCGTAGGTTTGCTCAAATATGTCCGGCTTCACCGATGTGGTTGATCCATCAGGTCGATGAATCTTCCAATCGCCTGCGGCTCCCGTCATCGGCTGTCCGTCGCTGGTGGTCCACTGGAATGCAGCAGTGGCTCGCTCGGCTCTCACGGTAATTTGAGTGAGGTACTCCAGAACCGGCGACGCCTGCAAGGCCCTGGCCTGTTCGACGCTGAGGCGCGGAGGCTTCTCTTCGCCTTTCCACATTGCCAGATCGCCATTACCTGCGGTGCGCGGGCTAGTGAACGGTTGCTCGGGCGGCGCCTCAAATAAGCTGGTGCGTTGTATAAAGTTGATGGCCGGGAAGGCTATCAATTGCAGATCGTAGTGGCCCAGACCAAGCTTATCAATGAACGTTGCCAGTCGATCATAAGAGTCTCCGTTGTGATCGCCAGCCTGGAAATCGTGCATGATTACAGCTAGCTCCGCAGCCGTTTCCTTTATGCGAGCTGCCGCAGCGGGTCCGACTTCACGTTCCACATAAGCGACGCGTTCAACAAGTTCGCGGCGGAAGCCCGAAGGAGCTTCACCACCTCGCTCCAGACTCTCTTTCAAAGCCATTGCCAGAGCCATCGCACGCATGGGAGCGTTGTGAACGAACTCTTTGAATTTGGCTTCGTCTTTGGCCAGCATCGCTTCGCCCATATGAACGGCGAAGTTCTCTTCGGGGTTGTCTTTGGCTCGAGAACGGGTCACATAGCCGTCAGTTTCCATAGCCGCTGCAACTCGGAATCGCAAGCTCACATCGGGATCATGGTCGAGTGCGTGAGACCATTCATGAGGGAATACGCTTGCAAACGGTTCACGATTCATCTTGAAGAACTCAATGATACGCCCTCCTTCTCGACCGTTTTCGCCTGCTTCCATGCCAGGGACAGGCGTGTGGGGAGTAGCATCATACGGGTCTGCATCGCCGCGCAATATCGCCTTTTCAATGATGGAAGAGTCTGGAAGATCACGCATGGCTTGCAGCACGTCTTCCGGAAGCACTCGATTGCGTAGCGGATGCTCGGCCAGCAAATCACGAGTTTGCTGAGCTGTCAGCTCGCCCAGACCACGATCTTCCGCTACCGCATGGCGCAGATTTCTTATCCCGTCCAGCTCCGCTGCATACTTTTCGGTTACTGATACTGAACGTTGCGCATCACTATAGGCCCGCATCGGCGTATTAACATGCTCAGTGCCACCGTCGGCTGTGCGCACCGCCAGTGGTTCTATTGCAGCGGTCACCTTGAGACTTTCAAACGTAACCTGCCGCCCCGGTGAATCCGTTCCCCACATGGCGAAGTCGCCAGGAGCCCTTCGTTGATGCACCATCCGTTCAATATTTCCGATGTAGTCTTCGCGATCGCCGTGACGTCTGAGCACTCCGCGCCAGTCAATACCCTGCGATTCAAGATCGGCCGCCCAGTTGGCAACTTGAGGAGAGTAGTCTTTGAATTGGACCACCGATTCGCCCCACAATTTCACAAACTGCTCTCGCTCTGTAACGCCGGGCTCGCTGACCGGCACCGGATGAACCACCGGTTTGTCCGACCACACCACACTCCAGTCGCGCACCGGATCAAACGCTCTGGCCAATGCCATCAGCTCTTCCCCGGTACCAATGAACACGTCGCGATGAGTCGCAATAAATTGACTTACAGTCGGGTCAATAATGACTACACCGCGTTCCGTCTGAGCCAGGAGGTAGTTGTGACTGATTATGCCATTGGCATCCTCAATGCCAACTCCAATGGCAGTTACACCGTCGGCTTGAATTTCAGCGAGTAACTCGCGTGCAAAGCGCGTCGATTTGTTGAGCGTATCACCATCGCTTATCTCCGAGTACCAGGGTTGTGCCTCCGCTATTCGGCGAATGTTCACGGTGGTGTCAGTGGTGGCGTCGGCACTGCGCGCGGCTGCATCGCTGATGGTGGCATCACCATAACGGCTCTGAGCCTCTGTGCGTCGGGCCCACATCGCCAGATCTCCTGATTTACCAGCAGGTTTGGTCGGCTGTTCCTTCTGCAGATCTGCAAATGTGCTGGCTCTAGGGAATTTTCCGTTTTCCGCCAGCCAACGCGCCCGCCCCAGCATGCCGTTCACTTCCTCGTGACTGAGACCGGTCTGCAAGAGCTCCTGCCGCCCGGCAATAGTGTCAAACCGTTGCACGAAAAGCTCCACCTTGGCTCGTAACGGTTCAGCAAACGACTGCTCCGAGAAGTCAAGATGAAGGCGACCGTTGACGCCCTGGAACGGGAACGATTGCCATTCCGGTATGGTATTGGGCTGGAATGCATAGTCGAGATCAATGTTGCGAACTCGCCATTGCCCGTCTTGCTTCATGGCGAAGTTGCCGGCATGGTCGTCATTGTCTCCGTAGATAAGTCTCTCAACGAAGGCTTCTTCAATCGCTGCTTTCAGCAGAGGAGTTTCACTGACCAGACGCGAGACCTCTTTGTCACCAGCTCTACCGTAGCGCTCTCCGGCTGCCTCTCGCATGGCCACTTCAAATTGCTGACCGGCATCTTCCTGAATCCACCCTTTCTTACTGGTGCGTCCCTCAAGTAGCTGCATGTTTTCACGACGAGCAGTTACAGGGAAAGGATTTGTGATACCGATCAATTGACTGAGCTGATAGGCTGCCAACTCTTTGCGCAAGCGACTCTCTGACTTTGTAGCCCCGTCTCGGTGTCGGTCTTGATTGTGCACATACACTGGCAATTCGCGCCCGTCGGCCGAACGTATCACGCCCATGTACTTGTCGTGGCCGGAGTTTCCGTCACGGCGAGGAGCATCTACCCTTAGTGGACTGTCAGCATATGTTCGCTGAGGAGCATCGGGTTGATCCACCGGATACAGCTTGAACGGTTCGCGAGAGACTTCCACGATCACTTCACCAACCCGGAAGCCGGGAGTGACCTTCCTGTTGCCGCCAAACCTTACGTCTGCACCGGGTTCCAAAGGCACCCATTGATCTTTTGCAATGCGCTGCCCGTTCACGAAGGTGCCATGGCGCGACCCGTCGCGAATGAGCAATGTTCCGTTGGCGGACCGCTGTAGAAGAGCGTGGTCGCTGG
>JAKFUT010000207.1 GCA_021732565.1 Candidatus Obscuribacterales bacterium | reverse complement strand
GACGCAATTGCACAATCTTCAATGGCAATTCGACCTGGCTTTCGCGGATCAAATCTCAACATTGTGTTAAAAGCCGAGCATGTAATTGCTCCTGTGACCCGTTTGGCGCCTTAAATCGTTCATTTTTCTACCTGGAGGATCTGGCAGATGGGTCAATGTACCGTAGGAGACTTTCTCGTTCGGCGATTGGAACAACTTGGTTTGAAACATGCGTTCGGCGTGCCGGGTGATTATGTGATGGGATTCATGGATATTGTGCTCAACAGTACTATCCAACTGGTCGGAACTTGCAGTGAACTCAATGGCGGCTACGCTGCAGACGGGTATGCACGGATGCATGGGCTGGGCTGCCTAATTGTGACCTACAACGTCGGGAGCTTCAGCGCGTATAATGCAGTTGCTGGGGCCTACGCCGAAGACGTGCCTCTAGTTGTTATCAGCGGTGCTCCCTCGCGGGCGCAAGCTCGCCAGGGTTTACCCATGCATCACCTGGTGCAAAACTATGATCACCAGAAGGAAATTTACCGGCACATTACTGTGGCGAGCGTTGTGATCGATCATCCGGACAGCGCAGCGCAGCGAATAGACAAGGCCCTGATTCGTTGCCTGCAGCAACGAAAGCCTGTGTTTATCGAGTTGCCCATGGACATGGTCTCTGCGTTTTGTGAGCCGGGGCGAGAGGATTTCTGCATTGTCCCTCGGCCAAGTAATGTAGATGCACTTTCCGAATGTGTTCAGGAAGCAATCTGCTTGCTTTCTGCGTCTCGAAACCCGGCGGTGCTTGCAGGAGCCTTCATCGATCGCGATGATTTGCGTGGAGAACTCCTGCGATTATTAAATAGTAACGGCTACCAGACTGCCGTTACTATGGATGCCGTCGGAACCCTATCTCCGGGGCATTCTTGCTATCGTGGAATTTATCAGGGGCGTTTTGGTACCGGAGATGCTCAGTCCGTAATCGAATCGGCCGACTGCTTGCTTTTCCTTGGAGTGCGACGCACTGATATTACAACAGGCGGCTTCACCGGCAAAATTGATAAAGGCCGACTGATCAAGGCAGATCCGGAGTGCGTGCAGATCGGGCATCACGTTTACAAAGAGGTGTTCCTTCGAGATTTCTTGCCGGCGCTGGTTGAAGCACTACCGGCGGGCAAGGCAATGGTGCCTGAAGTTTTGCCCAATGGTTGTGTGCACGAATTAGATCCGCTGGCGAGGATAACTTCAGCGCGTTTCTTTGACCGCTTGAATCAAATACTTGGCTCTGACACCATCGTGGTCTCTGACACCGGCGATGCGTTCTTTCAGACCAGTCAAATGCCGGGGCTCGATCGCTATGTCAATCAAAGCTATTATCTCTCAATTGGTTACTCATTGCCTGCTGCGCTTGGCGTAGCACTGGCAGAACCGAAAAAGCGCACATTGCTAGTTATAGGTGATGGAGCGTTTCAGATGACCGCTCAGGAACTCTCCACCATCATCAGATTAAAAGTGCCGATGCTAATCTTCCTGATCAATAACGATGGCTATGTTATTGAACGAATGTTGCATCACGAGGCACCATACAACGACATTAACCGATGGAACTATGCCGATTTGCCCCGTATATTTGGCGGCTGTCCAAGCGCCCGGGTAGAGACAGAAAGAGACCTGGAGGCTGCCTTAACACTGGCGGAGGAACATCATTCCGAACCGGTGTTTGTGGAGATTTTTCTTGAGCGCAATGACTGTGCCGAATCATTGAGGCGGATCACCGAGCTGGTGTCTAAATAACGAACCATTATTCCGGGTATACCAGAGATTGGTGAGGTCCGGAATGTGTTCATGAGATTCTCGCAGCCGGGTATATTTCGGGTACATTGGGAGTTCGAATCTCTGATTTTCCCCGCCGGAACGATGATTGATGGTAAATATAGACTCCTGGAGCTTTTGGGGCAAGGAGGACTCGGCGCTGTCTACAAAGCCTTGGACACAAGATTAGACAACATTGTCGCGGTCAAATTCATGCTTGCCGACAAGATGAGCGATGATAAAAGCAGGCAGCGGTTTTTGCGAGAAGGGCGCATCTTAGCAAGATTGCAGCATCCGTATATTCTCAAAATACATAGTCTCGGGTTGATGGGAAAGGAATTTCCGTTCATTGTGACCGAATATGTTTCCGGTGAATCGCTAAAGCAGGTTCTCGATAGGGAAAAACGTTTACCAGTTGCGAGATGTTTGAATATAGCAGTTCAAGTTTGCGATGCGATGGAGGCAGCGCATACAAGCGGAGTGGTACACCGTGATTTGACGCCAAGCAATATCATGCTCACCAACGGCGACGGAGCTGATGATTGTGTCAAAGTGATTGATTTCGGCTTCTCTTTCATTGAAGGAGAAACTGTGGCACAAGGACTTACCGGTACCGGCGCCATAATGGGAAGTATTCATTTCATGAGCCCGGAACAGGCATACGGCAACCGAGTTGACCACCGTGCGGACATTTACGCTCTCGGGTGCGTTCTGTATAGGGCAGTGACAGGGGTGCCCCCTTTCGATGCTGAAGCTCCGTTTGAATTACTGCGAAAACATGCTACAGAACAGGCACCATCGCTGTCTGAGTTCATTGAGCCTGCGGAATTGCCGCACGGTTTTGAGAGAGCGCTCTCACGATGCATGGCTAAGGATTGTGCGCAACGATATCAATCAATGCGCGAACTTCGCAATGATCTGGCGTTGATTGCTGCCGATGATGGCTCAACGATGGTGCAAACCGCAGGGGGAGGCTTGCACGACTCGCCTCTGGTCCATGTTTGGCCTTACTTAATTGGCGCCGCTGTAGTCTTCACGATCATAGCCGTTGGGACAATTGTCGCGTTACGATGCGTACATAACGACGGCAAAATCGACTTATCATGTAATTCCGCACCGACAGCATTTCGTAGACTTCTTGACACCAAACTTCTCTCTAAACTGAAACCCGCAGAGAGGGTGAAGTATCTCAATTCCTGGATCAGTAACAACTCTACTGATTCCATCGATGCCGTCAAGGCTTATTACGGGCGGGCAAAAGAACTCTCATCCAAATCCGCTGAATCCGAAGATGACCTTAAGAAAGCGGTGAAGATCGCCATGAGACTGGTTGACGAAGCAATAAAGCACCATGACGGCGAACTCATCGACCAGGTAATGGATGATCTCTTTGGTATTCAGCAGTACCGCCAGCAGCCTGATGAGCTAATTCAAAACCTTCTTTCGATAAGGAACCGTCTGGAGAACAACCGGCAACACACCATGGACGAGGCAACCTTCGGGTCTCAGATTGTTCATTGCCGTTGTACGTTGGCCGCTGAGTATAAGGAAATCTCGCAATTTGACAAGGCAGACGCAGAATTGAAATGGCTATTGAACTCTCCCGAAACACCTTCAATTCCTGATTTCCAGCGTCTTCTAATTTTGGCTAATCGAATTTCATACCTGTACAATCTTGGTAATACGAAGGAGACAGATTCCGTCGTGGTTGAGGCCCTTGAATTAGAGCCGAAAGTTCAAGACGCATGTCATTCAAAATATGTTCTGGCCACTTCATTGTGTCATGCGAGGCATTACAAACTCTCCTATGACCTATGCCAGCAGGAAGAACTGATTCTGTTGGAAAAAGGACACGAGTCTGCTGCCGCTATTTTTCTTCCGCTTTATTATTTTCTTCACGTGCAAGGGTTGATGAATTCAAAACGATATCCTGAGGCTCTAAAGATATTCGACAAAGCAATGAATCAAGTTCCCCGGATATCGCAGCTAGATCTGCTCGAATATCTAGCGAAGTTCGATGCAGCAAACAATGTAGGCCTGTCCGATAAAGTGGTAGCAACTTTATCGAAGATTGTGGCAGAGGTTCCATCGCCCTTAGAAGGAATAAACCTGAAGGTTGTGATAGAACGCGTGAACGCAATAATAGGTCCTTATATAACTGCGCCATTTCATTCGCGGCTCACCGCTGATCGTTTGTTGCACTCCGCCTGGCCTCTTAGTGAGAGTTGGAGGGTCGACCGTTCAACTGTGACACCCGTTTTGGATTTTGCTTCATTCTACAAAGGGGAAGGAAGAACTGCCGATTGGGAAACGATCTTAACCAGTATTTGGAAACAACTGGATGATGGTTCATCCGATTTCGAGTCGCTGTATTTGGTCTATAGAAACCTGACTCCATCTCTTTTGTCAAATGGACAACAAAAGAGAATCTTGCCTATGTACCAACGTTTGCTACGGGCACCCGTTTCGCAAGCCGCCCATAGCGGCGAGATCATTGAGGCAAGACTATACTATGCTCGAGCCCTTATCGCTGATAACAACGAGCAGCAGGCAGTTCCGTTCTTGGAAGAAACGGAACTACTGTGTGAGAAATATAGACGGCCGATCAAGAAGGCTTCATGTCTAATGCTTCGTGCCGGGTGCTATCAGCATCGATCGGATTTTTCGAAAATGATGGCGCTAGACGAGCAGGTCATAGCTATGCCAACGCAACACTCCGGCGGGGAGCGGTGGCAGGCTATTGGTCAACTGGGGCGAGGGTATCTGGAATTAGGCAACTTGGTCAAGGCTGATCAGGTGCTGAATCTGTTGGGGAAAGAAAGCGTTCCTCTCGTTAACCAAAAGAGAACAATTGCGGTCTATATTCGAATTTGTCAAAAACACGGTTACAAAGAACTTCTTCAACGATTGCTGGCGTTAGACAAAAAATTAGACTCATCGATTCAGCCTGAGGATACTTGCGAAAAGCAGTAAGTGCGTGGTGCATTTGGTGATACGATGCATGCACCAAAGAAACAATGAACGGGGGAGTGGAGATGATGGAACGTGACGCGCCAATGTTATTTCACAAGGCGCTGCAAAGAGCAATTGGACCGCTGGACGCAGAACACTTGGCTCATGTGATTACAGTGTCCACATCGGATGAATTTGACGTGGAACTAGAGGCTATGGAGTACGAATTCCTATTGTTCCTGCTCATCAACGAGATTCGCACCGTCGAGTCACAAGATAGAAGTTTCGCGAACATAGAAACTCTTGTAAATCCCGACGATGTTTGTTCTGTGGAGCCGATACTCAAACATACCGAATCATGGAAAGCAAACGAGAATGAATCGCGTCAGTTGGCGGCCGCCGGAGTGAAGGACCGGTTGCTGCAGGTAATGCTTGCAGATAATCCGCGACTCTTATTGGCTCATAGCTAATCGATCAATCTTTCAATTCCGTTAATGATGGCGGGAGCCACTATTAAACCTGCTGCGGCAATCGCGCCGATGCGTCCTTTTGTTCCTAGCTTGAGTGCTGCCAGGCGGTACGCTCCGTAACCCGTTCCGCCGTAGATGGCAAGATCTTTTACCACATGCAATCCTGAGCCCAGTGTGGGTTTGTTCCAGAGATTGTACATATGCGTGCCTGTGTCGATGTATCCGCGAGTGATCGGGTTTACACCGAGCGTTGCATTCTTTACTTCACGTTCGTTGAGGATGGAGGTGTCTCCATATTCGCCAAGGCGGAATTCAACTGGAATCTCGGAGTCGGACATCATCACAATTCTTGCCCAACGAGGTACGGGATTTTCAGCCTTTATCCGATAGTAGGGATCGCCAGCAGCATCCAATTTTTGCGATGCCTCTCGAATGCCCACGGAGAACTCGCGTCCTAACGCGTATAAATCTGCCTTCACGCCGGTGATATTGGTCAATCTTGGTAGATTGTTATCGGTACTCAGGTCAAAGCTGGTATTGGATACAGTGATCGACGACAACCCGACTAAGCCGTCATTACTCGAATTGCCAATTTTGATTTCTTGCGGAGTGGTCAGGGCTAACGAGATGCGTCTATCGTTTTTCGAAACGGAGGTCATGGACTTCAAGAATTCGCTTACACTATCATTTAGTGTAATGCCGGATTTTTGCTCAAACTGAAGCAAGGTCGCACTGGGTGAGAACGATCCACTGCGCAGATATTCCACTTCATTGAGAATTTTGCCTGTATCGATTTCTAGCCCTTTCAACCCTCGTGTTTTAACATGTGCCTTTAGTCGTTCAGTAATGTTGAACGGGGCTTCGGGAGGGTCTTGCGGCTTTTCTGTGGCCAACCCGGTGGCCCTTGGATGTGACTTCAGGAAATTCCAGATTGTGCCGGTCAACTGTTCAACGTTATCAGGGACGTGGCGACCATCATGAATTGTATATTCGCTGACTTCCGCACCTGTATCTGTATTTATGTAGCGACGTTCGGTGACATTGCCGTTGCGCAGAACTATGGCGGGATTCGTTATTTTATTTTGCTCGACCCAAAACTTGGTGGCATAGTCCATCGGCTTGAATTTCGGTAGTCCGACAGCGGTAAGTGAAGCTGGCACATTCTTGAGACCTTCATACGGCACGATCTCATCTTCTGTGCCGTGAATATTTAGAACGGAAATTGGTAGTTTCGGCGGAGGCTCGATTCCACTCATGGCACCACTTACCACGGCAATGGCTGCTACTTTGTCGGACAATTCGCCGGCAGCGCGAAATGCCATCATGCCGCCATTAGATAGACCGGTGAGGAAAATTCGCTTGGGATCAATGGCGAGATTCTTTTCTGTTGACTCAATTATGTTTCTGAGGAAACCCACATCATTGGCATGAGATCCCGGAGGAATGAGACCATTGTCTGTATCCCAGGCTCGCCATTCTTCGCGTCCCGCCCACGCTCTGGCGTCCGGGTATACAGCAATGAAACCCTCACGGTCAGCCAGGTCATTCATCTTTGTATGGCGAGCAATTTCTTCACCAGTTTGTCCGTGACCGTGTAACAACACCACCAGTGGCATGGGGGTCTTTCCGTTATAGCTCGGAGGCACATGCATTCGGTAAGTGCGCTCGGCACCATCTATGGTGACTTTGTAGACGTGATCTCCAGGAGTATATGGTTTGTCGGCCACTACAGGCGGAACATCGGCTGGCGTTGCGGGAGCATCTTTTTTGTTCTGCCCGGTGGCATCACCTGGTTTATTGGTTCCCATGTTAATGCCCGTTCCTGGTGGTCCTGGTGGTCCTACCTGGCCCGGTCGAAGCGTGTTGTAGATGTCGTGCAAGACCGGCTGAACCACATGGCTGACCCATTTCGGATTTGATTCAATAAATAATGCTACTTTTGAACCCTCAGTTAGCGCATCTTTGGCCAGTAGACCGGCTATGGACGGACCCGTTGATGAGGCCGCGTCTTCGAACACTTTGCTGAGCTTTGGTGCACCAAGATTTCCCTCGGGCAAAACGGGAAACTGCACCTTGAGTGTCTTCGGCATTCCTATGATTCGTTGTGCCGGTTCCGGAAGCGGATTGGAAATTTCGGCATTCAGAGTTCGGTTTCCGCGGGCATCTTGAGTGACCTGTAGCTGTTCCACTTTCACCAGCTGCGGTGTGCCGAACACGGTTACGTTAACAGATATGCCGTCTATGTCCGATGCTGTGCCGGTCTTCTTATCCAACGTGAACGAAATGTTGCCGAATTCCACTGAGTTTATTGTGAATTGCCCGTTGAGGAAGTCACCCTGTAGAGGAACGCGAGCCATTGTTTCTCGTAGAAGCGAAATCTTCTTGCCATCGTGAGCTACAT
The DNA here is from genome assembly GCA_021732565.1 of Candidatus Obscuribacterales bacterium. Classification (GTDB taxonomy): domain Bacteria; phylum Cyanobacteriota; class Vampirovibrionia; order Obscuribacterales; family Obscuribacteraceae; genus JAKFUT01. The sequence goes on along the minus strand of JAKFUT010000207.1, from coordinate 28,730 downwards.
TGGAGCCCCTTAATATGGGGTTAATCTCTTTAAGGGCATTCTCTGAGAATGTTGATTCCAAGGTCTGGAGAAGGGGCTCCAGCGGCGATTTTTCCGACGCCTGCACAGACCAGGGAGATTCCATCTGCATGGGAAGATCCTTAAAAAATAGGGAATTTAATCTTGTCCGCAAGCGGTCAAAGTGTCATTGGTATAAATACGAATGGCGTCGCACTGTGAGAATATTCAAAGGTACTGTGTGCGTTGGGTCTTCGTGGTAAGAGCTGAGGAATAGGTTGAAGTGATGCGCAACTAGCGGGAGCAATATTCCGGTTTATCTGAGACATAGGTGCTACCGACTTGCAGGAAGAGGAAAGGAAGAACTCCTTCAGAGGGCGAATTGGAAACTCCGCCGGAAGATCCATGTCTTGCAGAGACTTCACGAGAATTTAGGCTTTGACTGAAGTGGATCTAGAGATGCGCCGGTGCAGTTGAGGTTTGAGGGTAATCGAAAATGACTAGCCAGATTTTTCGCCAGAAGAGGCAGGAACTCGAGCAAATTGCAAGGGGGGGCAAAACACCTTCAGACCAATGCGCGCCTTGATCGTACTAGTGGACCAAAGGCAGATCGTGTTGTGACAGTAGAACTAGTCGCGGGAAATGCAAATTCCGTTCATTTCTAGATGGCAATCTCAAACCTCTTATCGAGGATGAAAGCGGTGTTATCAAAACCGACCTGCCCGCGCCGGATACCAGTGATGACCTCGACCGCGCTCATGCAGCCACACAAGAATGGAAGATGTTCAAGAAACATGTTGGCGAGGTCTCGAAGATCCAGGCGGAGCGCTTGGAGCAGGCCATGGTCACGGCGCGGCGCTGGAGCCTCGTGGAGTTTCAAACTCTACTCACACACCCGGTGATGAGGATGCTCACCCGATTAGTCCTATGGGGAACCTATGACTGCGAGGGAGACATCAAATGCACATTCCGAGTTACTGAGGATCCTTCGTTTGCGGACTTGGCGGATAAAGTGTTTCAGCCAGAGACAGGTGATTTCGTCGGCATGGTTCATCCATTGCAACTCAACGAGAGAGATAAGGTGGTATGGTCTGAAGTCTTTAGCGACTACAAGCTTATGCCACCATTTTCGCAGCTGGGACGCTCGGTATATTGCCTGAATGAAGAAGAGGAGATATTGAATGACATTACGCGCTTTGCTAGTGTTACGATGCCTGCTCAGTCGTTGGTATTCGGCCTTGAGAAGCGTGGATGGACTAGAGGTCCTGTCGAGAACGGATTGTTCAACCATCACAGCAAGCAATTTATTGGCTATGAGCTGACTGCCATAGTTACGTATCACGAGGGTTTGCCGGTGGGAAACATGGAGCACTGGGACGATCAAACAATTGAGCGATTATTCTTCGTTGAGGGTATTCAGAATGGAGCATTGTGTTCGCCATCAGATGCCGTCAACAGACGATTGACAGATGTGAACAAGGTAGTGGTGAGTGAGGTACTCCGTGATCTGACGGCGATAGTGGTGAAGGGAAAACTAACCGTATGACAGTGTGTTTGAAATGCACCCTCAATTACGGCTGCAGGCTACCGAGCCGAACTTGCGAGAGCTAAGGCCAGTCTGAATGCGGACCCACTCCACCGACTCGTTATGTTCTGTTTTAGTTGAAGTCCGACTTACTCGCTATCCGCTTTCTTCCGCGTGATAGTCACTTCGGTTGAACCCGTGAGTCGTAAGGCGGCTCTCTGCTGGTCAGGTCCGCGGAGCCGTGGATCCGGTCTTCATAAACCACCGGGCCTGCGCGGGTCGTTTGGCTTGAAGAATCGACCTACGGTTGGGCGGAGTAGGCTCCGCGAGAGGCTGTCACCCTCATGAGCGCAGCTGCGGTCTTCAGTATTTTTCCAGCAATGACCTGTTTTGACCCGCCACCATTCGGAAACTGTTTGAGCAGGGAGTGTCGGGAGAGAGCGTCTATTAGTGAGCAGTCGCTTAGCAACATAACGAGATCCCTATCTCCCTTATAGTGTTGAACGCCTCTGCGAGCGAGTCCGTCGGATAGCAATTTTCTACGGGCGGTATCTTCGCCCTTGGTGCTAATGCATATTTCGGCGCCAGGGTGTAATCGAATGGATCTCGGCCCGGCTTGGAAGGTGACATCTCCGCGATTACTGTCGGTCACATCCATTACTCGAATATGCCCCTCTGCCGCAGTCATGATTACGATGGACCCGGAACGCAGGTTGATCCGGCCAAATTCAGTTATGACCGTAAGTGCTGACTTACCATCAGTCATAATTTCCCCGTTCTTGAGCTGAATGGTGTTGCCGCTGCGAAGTGCATTGCTTCCTGCTATAACGTAGAGGCCCTGACCGTCATTAGTCCATGACACTGCATTTGGCGCACCTGCTGTTGCTGCCTCGGCGTGAGCCACAGGGCGAAAGACATCTTCCTCTTCCAATTCTGGTTGTTCAATTTTTGCCGATACGTTGCCGTTAACATCCTCTATAACTATGAGTCTGATTTCCTCAGCGTGGTTGGAGCTGATACTGCCGGCGCTGGCAGTTTTTCTCTTCTTGACCGATTTAATGGAGTCAGGAAACTCAAGTTGGCGATCGAGAGTATCGGTGGCGATGATTGTCGAGTTGGTGATCGTTTGAACGAGAATAGCCGGGGCTGGCGGTATTGGCGGAGGTGCAGGAATTACTGGTGGTGCTACGGGAGCTATCACTGCCGGTTTGCCTGGCTGAATGAACCCGGTAAATTGAGTGAAATTGGCGTATGGGCTTGTGTTGGCTTGAGCTTGTACTCCGTAGAACTGCCCAACCGTTTTGGTAATTGTAACTGATGATCCGGTTAGGACCTGTTGCGCACCGGAGGAGCCACCATCTGATCCGCCGGCATTGGTTCCTTTTGTGCCGATTCCCTGCCCACCTACGCCAAGAACCACGCGATTGAGTCCACCACCATTAGGCCCGCCTCCGATGCCGAGACTGCCTCCGCCATTTCCTCCAGCACCGGTAAAGAATCCGCGCCCGCCACCAGGAGACAGCACAGGGCCATTTATTGTGAGTGCGTTCTTCGCCGATATCACTATCGTGCCGCCGTTTCCGCCGACTCCGGACAGAAGCGAGCCCCCGTCTGAGCCTCCACCGGAAGTATTTACAGCGCCGTTAATGGTGATCGCTCCGTTAGGGGCCGTGATGTAGACGGAACCGCCATTGCCGCCATTGGAAACTTGCGCGCTTGATTGCCAACCATAAGTATTGATTGAGCCTGTGGTGATTCCATTGACTCCATTGAGGTAGACAAATCCGCCACTATTGCTGAAAGATGAAAGACCGGTGGTGTCTAAGTTACCTGCTGCCACGGTGCCAGTATTCGACAAACTGTTGAGAATGAGAGCGCCACCATGAGCGGTGAGATTGCCTGTGGCGATGTTTCCGTTATTGGAAGTGACGGAAATGAAGCTGCTCACTCCCGGAACACTTATGTTTCCAGTTGTGATGTCACCAGTATTGCCGACATTCACATTTAGCGTACCTAGCCCTACTGCGTAACCAGGCAATACATTCACATTACCGAAAGCGAAATTTGTGGTATTGGCAGAAATAACAAGGTCATTACGATTGATAGCGCCACCGAGAAAGTTAATGTTCTGTAGCGTAATTGGAGCCGTGGCCGAAAAAAGAAGATTGCTGACAGTAGTGTTGTTCGGGATTCCACCGAGCACCGGCGGTATGTAGTCGCCAGAGCCGCCCTTACCCAGGGTTGCAACTGCGGTAATACACACCACTATGATCAACGACAGCATCACCGCGTATTCCACTGCAGTGGGATCAACGTCTGGTTTTCCCTGTACGAAAATATCGCCGGGCAATGTAATGATACCGTTGGCTGCCAGCGTGACGTTGTGACCGCCCAATACCGCCGTAGAAAATGGTGAGGAAATTGCGTTTCCCGTCAAACCGTATGCTGGCCCGACATTGTTTCCGAACGACAAGCCTGCAGCTCCAATAAGAATGTCTCCAGCTCCGCCCGACAGTCGGCTGCCGCCGATGTTGGAAATCGGCCGAGCGGCATTAGTTCCGACAGTGCCGAAATTCAATCCGCCGCCATCGGGAATGCCACGACCTCCGTTTCCAAAACTGCCTCCCCCGCTGTCGAAATCGCCTCCGCCGCCACCCAATGCGATAATTGGACCTGCCAGGCTAACGTTGCCGGCAGCTGCTATGAGCACATCTCCACCATCGCCGCCATATTGCGGCAGCAGATACGGTGGTCCTACACTGGTATCACGGCCACCGCCGCCACCACCGGCAGTATTGATGCCATATGAGCCCACTGAGATACCACCGTTGGTTGACAGTAACGCTACATCGCCGCCATTTCCGCCTCGTTGTCCTTTTTGCCCTCCCCCTCCGTAGGAGAAGATATAACCGGTGTTTATGGATTGAGCTTTGATGCCGATGCCGCCACCGTTGATTCCAAAGCAGGTAGCACACGCGGAAGTGTTGATATTACCCGTGGTGACACTACCTTTGTCCGCGCCGAGAAAAACTCGTCCTCCGCTGGCGGTGGCAATATCGCCCACACTGAGTGACCCGGTATTGGAATTTGCAAAGATGTTGAGCGGGCTGTTGCCGAACACAAAGCCGGTCTTAACCCCCACATTCCCCGATTGCAATGAGCCTGCGAGGTTAACATCCAACGAGCGACTCAACATTCCGTTAGCTGCACCAACATATGCAATTGCGCCTGTGGTTGCTGAGGGGGCGTTGATGTTCAAAGCTGCATTGCCGTCTGCTGCAACACCTGTCTGTGTGCCTTGCAACACTATTTCGCCATTTACCGTGACAGGCTGCAGCGCGCCCAGACTTACATTATGTCCGTAAATAGATGTCTGACTAAACTGCGAGAAAACTGAGTTACCTTGTAGCCCGTATGAGCCACCCGCGTTCGCTGTAACGGAAATGCCATCTGGCGCCACAATAGTAACATCGCCTGCTTTTCCAGCCATGGCATCGCCAGGTAGTCCAACATGATTCGCAATACCAGACTGTGAAACGCCGCCTCCCTGACCAAGAGTTCCGCTGGTTAATCCGCCCCCGCTGAAGCCACCAAGCCCTCCGCTTCCCAGACTGCCTCCGCCTCCAGAGCTAAGTGCGGCTGCTACTCTTGTGCCTCCGCCTCCGCCTGCAGCCAGAATAGGCCCGTTCACCGTGACTATGGCATTCGACGTAAAAGTCACGTTGCCTGCGTTGCCGCCAGCGCCTGCCGTTCCGAATCCGATGTTGGCACCGCCTCCGCCACCACCTGAGGTGTTAATGTCACCATTCACAGTTATGTTGCCGAAATTAGAAGTGATGGATACATTGCCGCCATCTAACCCGGCAAACCCTAATCCCCCGAAGGAGAAGCCTGATCCACCAAAGGTTCTTATAAAACCGGTACTGATATCACCACCGCCCTGGATATTGACTGCGGAGCCCGGACTAAACGGTCGAAGTTGATCGATATTGTCGATTACGATGGTGCCGTTTGCTGCGGTCGGACCATTAATTGTTAGTATACTGCTGGCTCCAATGGATGCGCCGCTTTGAAGCGCGCCCGCGCCAAATGTGCCGCTGATGATGGCGCCGTTCTTAACTTCGACGCAAGGGCTACAAGCACCGCCACCGGTGATGGTCGGGGTTGCGGTGCGTAGTTGAATGTTGCCACCGCCTCCAGTGGCTCCGTTGGAAGTCGTCAGGGCGTCTCCGAGAATGATGCTCCTTCCTGAAGCAGCACCGGCAATTATCAAAACATCGCCGTTCTTGCCCGTTCCATTGCCTGCCGAATTGATGCTCAGTGTGGTACCAAGGTTTATCGTACCGCCGGCCCCGGCTGGTCCCGGTCCACCCGTACCGGCAAAGGCAATGGCGCGGATGGCTCCGCCGTTGCCATTAGCCGTGGTGCTTCCCGAATTGATGAAAGATACGGGATCGCCAGTGCTGAAATCAATTTTTCCGCCTGTGGACGAGGCTCCAGTGATACTTAGCGTGGAAGTTGTGTCGCCCGCAGCTGGAGGTAGTACGCTGACCGGGCCGTCTGATGTGAACTTTGCTCCAGCTACAAGAAGGATGTCTCCGCCGTTTACGATGGACGAACTTGTATCGATGGGACCTGCTCCAGCTCCGGCAAGAATGTCACCGAACGCAACCAGTGCCAGCGGTGCGCCAGAGAACGCGAGGGAGCCGTTTATGACGATATTGCCGGCGGTATTATAGAAAGTGGGATCGCCACTGAGGCACACGTTTCCGATGTTAAGGACTGGAGTGGCTGCACTAACGTGTGCTTCACGTCCGGATAAGTGCAACTCGCCTGTCAGGTTGCCCGTGTTGATGTTGATGGTGGCTGATGGTGCCTTAATTTCCAGTACGTCGCTGACGAGGTTGCCCCCGCGAACGTTAACAATTTCCGTCAAATCAGAAGCCAATATGGTGATGGATTTTGCTCTGATGTCTCCACCTTGATTGTTCAAGAGTAGTTCGTGCGACAATTGTGAATTAACGTTGTTCAACAGCGAGGCAGTGCCTGTATCTACGGCTGCAAGGACTGATTGTGCGAAGGTTACGTTTCCTGTTAGAGACTGAATCAAACCGGCATTGAAGAATGATGATGCGCTTGCAATTGCTGCTATGTTGCCTTGCGCTTGAATGGTGCTACCCGGCCCGTTTACAATGCTGCCAGCCACCAGTGTGAGATTGCCGGAACTGCTGATGGTGCCGAAGTTCGACAATATACCCGGGGTGTTGAGCACCAGATTTAAGGTTGTGCCGCCTGTGGCGATCAAACCTGTCTGGAGGTTTGTAATGTTTGCCGCATTGAGCACGGCCGTTGCTCCGCTAATGGAACTGCTTCCCAGGAATGTTCCGGCGTTAGTAAAGTTGCCAGCGATGTTGAGGGCGGAGGATGCCCCAAAGTCATGCCGTACGAGAACTTGTGAAGGAATGACCAGACTCCCGAGTGTTCCGCCAAGATGTTGATCGAGAGTGAAGTTGCCCCCTACGGCAACGCCGGCGGCGTCTAGTATTAAATTTTGTGCACCGCCCGTGATGGTCTGCAAAACAGCTGCATACTGCCCCGCGGTTACAGCATCCGCGTGGTGGATGGGGACCGCGCTGCCACCTTGAATTATTGAGACCGTGTCTGTTCCAGACTGTTGGAGTAGGCTGGCCACTGAAAGCTGCTTATCTGGTGAACCAAGATCTAGCGGAATAGCAGCCTTGGCAGTAACTGGCTTGGCAGACGCGGATTCCTGGTTTGGCACGGTCTGCGCTATAGCGATTTCTGGATTTGAAATAAAAAAGGTCAGCGCAACAAGAATGCCAACCCTGGCCGGCAGGAAACGTTGTTCTACCAATGTTGTAACCCCCAAACAAATAAACCCCTTAGCAACCCGACGAAGGATTAGATATTTTTAGGGGTTTTCCATATACACAACCCTCTTAATAGACGTGAAATCTGTTAAAAACACCAGCGAGCGCCATCAACGTTCTTTGGACCAGGCAAACTTGGAGGACGCCAAGACGACAAGCGGCGTTGGACGGAACACAACAGCAACTCACGGCACAAAGTGTCGGATCAACGCGTTGAATAGTGCTCAATATCGCGTTGGCTGTCTGACGATTTAACCAACTAACCAACACATCGCTCAGAATCGGCTGAACAAAGTCAACCTGGTGCCGAATGCCGCTTAGACTTCTGATACTTTGCAACTACAAAAGGCGGTTCGGGCGCAATTGTTGTTGGTGATATCAACGCAACATCCCTCACGGCTTCAGCAAGCGGCAATATTAATATAGCGGATTCAGCCACAAGTGGATTGGTGACATTACTGGGAAGCAGCTCAACCACAGGTGGGCTGACTGTCCTTCTGACTGGTGCTGGCGAGTCGATCCAAGTTAATGGCCCGCTAGCTGGATCAAGCATAGTCTTGACCGCGAAGGACGGCGGGATCTCTCAACTTAATTCTAGTGCTACCATCACCGGTGTCAGCAGCGTTGTGCTTACCGCAGGTACTGGGTCGGTCTCTGTGGTTGGTGATGTGTCCGCAACTGATAAAGGTACGGGGCTGGTGTCACTCACAGGTTCCACCGCAATTACGGATTCCGGCCTCAATTTTATCGCGGCAGACAATATCAATCTCAAATCCACAGGTTCGAAGATAGACTGCGGCCACAGTGGATGTAGTACTCAAATACCGCGGTCCGTATCGGGCGAAGTGAACGTTCATAGATTTTCGGGACTGATTTACAGCGAACAGTCTTCAAATTCGTAGCTGCCATTCAGGCTGAGAGACTGCCGGGCGAGTTTTGGGCTTCGAGGTAGCGTTGCGAAAAGAGACCTCCGCATTCTAAAGCTGTGGGTTTGGCTACGAGGAGTTTCCTCGCTCAAGACCTGACATAAGTTAGCAATATTGAAGTGAGTTAATAGTGGAAGCAATCATTAGAGGTTTCCTTATATGCAAGCTGGTCTGAGTTTGGGCATGGTGCTCACCTTTGTAAGTTTGGTTTGTTTTGTTGGATTATCCACCAGGAAGAACGGCGCAATAGCGGATTCTCCGACTGCCGGATTCAGCGGACCTTTGCCCAAATGGTATTGCACGAGTGTGCCTGCGCTGCTAGGAGTGACTATAATATTGGCACCCATGCTGGCGGTCGCCATGGGATGGGGAGTAAGCCTGGACGATGGACTTCAGCAGCTGCTATGGAGTTCAAACGACGGCACGGTTCTGGTGCCGTCCGGTACTGTACCCTGGGCTGTTATACCGTTGATGATGCTTAGCATCGTAATTGGATCGTTGATTGGAAAGATCCTCCTGATACCTTTTCCGGTTTTTGAAGCTTGCACGGTCCTCTATGGTCGAGCAAATATTGCTACGTCCAACGTTTCCAACAAGGATCAAGCCGTTAGTGAACGTATGATGGAGTTGCTAAAAACAACCGATGTCAAAACACTTGTGCACAGTCAGTGGATTAGCATCTTTAAACTGGCAGCTATCATGTGGGTACTGTTTGGAACTTGCTGGTTTGTCCTGCTTGACGATTATGTAAAAGTTGGCGAAAAAAGTGTAAAGTTCAATACCGTGTTGAGTGCTTACGAAACAACTGTTCCTCTTAATCAGTGCTCCGCAATTCTCTCGAATAAGATTGAAAAGGGGAAGGGCGGTGACACTCTGAGCCCGGCGTTTATTCTGAACGCTCCTAACGGGTTTAGCACCGACATATGGCCGGGATCTTTCGGGTTTAACGAAGCCGATGGTTCTTCGGTTGTTCAGGTAGCGAGGATATTGAAGAAAAATGGTGTCTCTGTAAAGGTCCAACCACTTCCACCCAATGCAGAAGAATTGGCACCTGTATACATTCCCCTCTACAAGAAACTTCAAGAGATCTTTGATGGAGAGGAGAAGCACAAAGGGATGTAGTGGGTGATTGCTGCTACGGGCTATTGCGTTCCCTTGTACAGGGCTCCGCGTGATTCTCATCAATTTAGCTTGGGATTGGTCGCCAGACAGGATTAGAGAACTTGAGTTCGATTGCCTTTTGGATGGAAGTTTCAGCGGAGTCTAAATCGTCAGCGATGGAGTGTGCAATCGACAGCACATAATGGAAATACGATTCTTGCGGTTCCAGCTTGATTGCTTGTGCCACTGTTGGTTTGGCTTCTTGAACCCGTCCCAGTCGCAATAGGCCGTCCGCCAACAGCCCATGGTTCCAAGCCTCATCAGGTTCTTCGGCTAACTCCGTTCGTAGTGTTCTTTCGGCTGCGGCAAATTGCCCCGCCGTGTAGAGACAGTAAGCACGTTGAAATAGCAATGAATCAGACATGGGAGTGCGATTGGCTGCTGGCTGCCTGTGCTTATCTAAAAATCGGTTGAGAATTGTTGGTGTCTATGGTCGGTATCTTGCTCTTATCCACGTCAGTACCGTTATCCATAGCTGGAGTTGGTGGAATTGACTTGGTAGAGTTTGACCTCGTTGGACCGGCTAAATGTTTGCTGCCATGGAGCTCATTGCTCGCTTCAAACGGATTGTGAGTTGGTTCCGCTGCTGCTTTGGGAGCGTCGACATCTTTAGCCGCATCTTCCGCATCTTTTGCTTCTTCAGCCATTCCATTAGTTCTATAGATGCGGGCTGCTTCGAGAAAATTCTTACGAGCGTTATCAACATCATTTAGATTTTGGTAGCAGACCGCCATGTTATAGATCAGATCGGCATTGTCTCTATGTTTTCCGTTTTCATCTACACTCAAAGAGTTTGCTTTTTGATAGATAAATATGGCTGGTCTGTACTGTTCTTGTGCCGTTAGGATATCAGCGCGCAACGAATGCACTTTTTCGTTGAGTGGTTCTATCTCCACAGCTTTGTCGGCGTCTTGCATAGAATCGGTGTATTGTTTCATCGAAAAGTAAGTGAGGGCACGATCATAAAACGCTTGTGCATTCGTAGGATATTCGTCGATTATATGAGTGAAGTCGGCTACTGCGTTGAGATACTGTTCCCTTTCGTGAAAGGCTTCCCCTCTAGCGATCCAGGCATCCATGCAATAAGGATTAGCTTTGATGATTGAATTGAATTCGCTCAATGCATCCTCAAACTTGCCTTGTTTCAAATAACACTGACCGCGAAAAATTGTAAATGGATCTGAAATTACCCAATTTGCCGCCCCTGGTCGCACCGTTTTCATCAACGCCACGGCTTTGTCGTAATTTCCGCTGTTGAATGCTTCTTTCGCTGTCTCCAATGTGGAATATGCGCCAGTGGTCATTATCGAAGAAATGATACACGGAAGAGTTCCTGCCAAGGCCGCCAGTGGAATGAGGACATTTCCCACCGTTCCCGCAGGGGTGTTGTTCTGTTTTGTGTATTCCCTCGGCAACGTAGCGGTGAACTTTCGCTGCTGCCGCTCTGTGATTTTCTTCAGGACATCGACGCACAAAATTCCGGCGGCGGTAAAGAAGATACTGCCTGCGGCCCAGGCAATTGTGTTAATCGAAGTCTTGCTTGCAGCATCAGTGTTGAAGTCGGAGAGAAGGAGAAGCCATGAAGTTATCTGCGTTCCAAAAATCCATGTAAGTGCCCATGCAAGAACAAGTCCCGACGAGGGAGCCGATTTCCATGATTGTGGTGCTTCGTCAGGATCACTTGCTTTCCATAGTTCCTCCAATGTCCAATACGAAATGACCGCATTGACCACAGGCACTGCTGCGCAGACCATAAAGAGGGGCGCACTAAAGCGAAGAGGTTTCACTTCGCCGAATTTTAGATTCTTGTAGGCCGTTGAAATCCAAACTCCGAATCCGCATGCACCAAAGAGCAACGCCAGCGACTGAAACATAAAAGCGAAAAGTGCTAACACTGACAAACCAAAGGACAATTTGTCGCCAAACATGTTGGAGGGTATCAACAAGAGCGAAAGTAAGCACGAAAACGCGATTGTCGCTGCTACGGTCGCAAAGCAGGTATTAAGTGGTTGGAACGTACTGACAGGGGCACTGGATGCAGTGGCTGGTGATGTAGTAAACTCGCCAAGGACGTTGCTCGAAATAGGCGTGGGTGCGGGTTCTGCCGGATGATGAGAAGAACCGGATGGGTAGGTGGTCCCCAAATTCGTCCCGAAAGTTCTATCCAATTGATCGTTAGAATGGGAACTAGAGTCGGTGGGTTCAGCCGCTGGTTCGATGGTGGGGTCGGAAACTCCGCCCTCCGCGTCAGCAACAGCCGCGGAGCGGGAGTATGTGGAGTGCTCGACGTCGGCTGACTTCGCAATCTGTGCGTTGAGAGGGCGTCGGTCGGACCATGCGATGACTGTGTGGTCGAGCGAATCCTCGTCGGTTGGTGCGGATGCACCGTCGAGAATGCTTCTTTCGAAACCTGACAGGACTGCGTGGTCGAGAGAAGAGCTGTCGTCAACTGGCTCCCCGGGCTGGCTGTCGAGAGGGCTTCGCTCGGAATCTGAGGCTGCGATGCAGTTGAGAGAAGCCTCGTGGTCTGACGGCCTGTCGAGAATGTTTTTTTCGAAACCTGAGAGGTCTGCGTGGTCGAGAGAAGAGTTGTCGTCAACTGGCTCCCCGGGCTGGCTGTCGAGAGGGCTTCGCTCGGAATCTGAGGCTGCGATGCAGTTGAGAGAAGCCTCGTGGTCTGACGGCCTGTCGAGAATGCTTTTCTCGGAGCCTGAGAGGACTGCGTGGTTGAGAGAAGAGCTGTCGTCAACTGGCTCCTCGGGCCGGCTGTCGAGAATGCCTTTCTCGGAATCTGAGTTGAATGTGTCGTCGCAGCGAGAAGGGCTGTCGTCAACTGGTTCGGTGGACTGACGGTCGAGAGGGCTTCGCTCGGAACCTGACCCTGGCGATCCATCGGCGGATTTGACGAAACTGTGTGGGGGTGAAGGCGATGTTGTATTATCGTGTTCTTCGGAAGTGCTGTCCGAAGTTGATCCTAGATCCTCTCCAAAGCCACTACCGAAGCCACCAGACTCGCCTGAATGAACTCCCGGTTCATGTTTGTCACTGCCAAACTCGCTGCCAAATCCACTCTCCGGGTGATACTCTCCAAACGAACTCGGTTGGTCGGTAGATGCGGTGTTCGATGGCGATGAACCAGCCCCGGTCGTCAGGCTGGCAGATGCGTCATTCTGGATCTCTAGTTTTGATTCATCTTTACCGGTGGGATCTTCATCTGAATTGTCGGCGATGGTTGGACAGGACATACATTCCTCCGGTGATTAGAATAAATTATATGACAGCGGAAGAGTATATTGATAGCAAATTCGCAAATATGCGCGTCGCTGCCGTGCTGAAGGGTTCTCTCAGTGCAGAGGAGGCTAACAGGCCGGGGGCGGTAAATCCGGACACCCGGGCGGTCTGTAAAAGGCTACGAAATGGGACGAAGGGGAGGACTCTGCGGACACGATGGCGTTGCATGGCTGACAGCAGCGAGCTGCCTACAGGTCCCACACTCAGGGCGATGTAGATGGATGCTATCACCTGGCCGCCGGATAGCGGAGCCGGAAACGGAGCGTTAACGTAATACCAGCAAGGCTCTTGCGGCTCGGGTCCGGAATTTCAAGAACGGACAAATTCGAAACATTCCATTGATGACAGTAGACAACTTGGTCGCCGGCGATTCTCAGGTCGAGGCCGGCCGTTCTCGCGAAAGCGGACGCCTGCCATCTGTGTCGGTTCGGTAACAGTTGCCTCGAAAAGTAGCGCATGTTGAGTGTCAGTAGGCGATTCTCCTACAATGAGTTTTGCATTTGGAGGGAGAGGCAATGGATGGAGAGCCCTGGTTTAGTCCGAAAACCGTTTGAGAAAGGCGTAGTTGAGGTGCTTAGCAAGCATAAGCGCCAGATCCTTGAGGAAACTCCCGATTGGACTGATATACGTGTCAGCGGTGGAACACCAATAGGGTTGGCAGGCTGGCCTCGGTCGGCCTAGGTCATGTCGGCAACAGCGATCGGGGATCTCGACATCCGGTGTGCCTGGTAATTGATCCTTTCACAGACAGTTGATGAAGTGCCTGTTAATCTTCTTACGCTATGGCTTAGCTTGAGATAATAGCCTCGTTGCGGCAAGTGAACTCTGCACGTGGCCTCCCGCTGGTTGATGCCAATTGAAACAAGGTGCTTCCGTATGACCGCCTTTCGTATTACATTCATTTTGCTATTCATCTCGTTCTTCGGATTGGTGGCACCGGCCAGGTCGGAAGAGTCGAGTGAACGGATCAGGGTGGGGCTTGCCCTGGGAGGTGGTGGCATGCGCGGTGCATGTCATATAGGTGTATTGAGAGCGTTCGAGCGGGAAGGAATACCGGTTGATGCGGTGTCTGGAACAAGTATGGGGGCCATCGTCGGTGGGCTCTACTGTGCTGGAGTTTCACTGGATAAGATCGAGGATTTGCTGGTTAGCGGTAGATTGGCCAAGTCTATGGCGGCTGGTGCGCCCGTCGCCAGGTTGCCGGGGATGGTGTGTGGAAAGAACACCGAAGGAGTCTTTGCCGGGAGAACTGTTGCTCGTTCGCTCAAGAAGCTGATTCCCGCGAATCATCAATGCATTAACGATCTTGATAAGCCTTTTTCGGCGGTGGTCGTAGACATTTTAGAGGGACGAGAACATGCATTGCGCACGGGGGATCTAGCCGAGGCGCTTCAGGCCAGCAGTGCTGTGCCATTGTTATGTCAACCGGTGAGGACAAAAGATGGTGTTTTTGTTGATGGTGGTGTGCTGAACAATCTTCCTGTGAGCCATGCAAGAAGCCTGGGTGTTGATTATGTAATAGCAGTTGAAATTGATGCAAGCAGACCTATTAAACGAGATGCAACGCACACCTTTCCTGAGGTAGCTGATCGCGTGATCGGACTTATGTTGCAAAGACTCGATCGATCTGAGCGCGACAGTGCTGACATTACGTTGAGCCCTGAGGTCTCCAAAATCAATTTTTTCTCACTGCAAAAGGCTGAGATATTTTCGGCAATTAACGCTGGTGACAGGGCTGCGACTGCAGCTATCCCGCAGATCAAAGAATGCCTCAGACAAAAATCTGTCAATGCTGCCTTGTCCAAATTGAATTCAGGTTCATCCGTTTCCGCTGCTGATCTTGTTGTTGCTACGCCAAAATATTGATGTCGGCGGTGCTGGAAGTTAGTCGATGTGCTCTTGATGCCAAGATCGTGTGCTAACCTAACTTACAGCGGAATTGCCCTCCGCTGCTAGCGAAGTTTTGCTTACGGAAAATACAGCAATACGAGCAAGACGAACAAGATGTAACCTGGCGAGTGTTCTATCGCTTGAGGTCAGGGAATTACCTTCCGCAGGTGGGATGGGCAGGGCGCATAGGCTGATGCGCACCGCCGAGTCAGCTCTCGGAATTTGAGTTCGAGAGTTAGCGGGGGCGAGAGTCCGGGATGGTATAACAGAGAGACAGAGGTACCAATCTGAAATCGAGTTATTATCAAAAACGGGCCGAGCCCGCAATCCAAAGCAAGTCGAACGACGGCTTCATGGTAGTTCATCTGGATGAATGTACGCGAACGTACTGCGCGAATCACTTGCCGCTCGCGCGCAAAATAACAGATTCGGAATTCATTGTGTGATTTTGACGAACACGTTGTGACGGCGAATCGCTAATCTCGGATTCCTGAGATGCAGATTGTTTTGTGCTCCTATCCGGATTGAGCCGAGCCAGAAGGGTTACAGCCAGGGAGTGTTCATAAAAACGCTCATCGCCATAGTCTTTGATCCATTGCATTTGTTGTATGCATTTTTCGCGGTCGCCGCTAGCTAATTGTGTGAATCCTATGACGGCTTTCGACTCGGCATCTTGATCATCGCCGTGCGACTTATTCTCAAGCTCGGAGGCAGTGATACTTCCGTCTAGAAATTCAACGAGTGGACGAGGCCAGGAGCCTTGGACCGTGCGTTTTCTTGCTTCCTCAATCATCTGTTTGGCTGCAATTTCGTTATGCATCATCTTGTGAGCTAATGTGCCGTATATGAGCCCGTAAAGATAAGTGCTTCCCGGATCCACGGCGCGTTTGCACAGATTATCCACATCAGTAATGCATTTTTCTGGCTGGTGGTGCGCCAGATAGCATAATGAGCGAAGAAAATAACTGGCCGGTTCTTCGGGATTATACTTGATTGCTTCTGCCAGGTCGCGGGTTGCACTCTCAACATCGCCGATGGAGAAATGCGCCGATGCACGTTTGAAAAAGATGGCTGTTTTCTTGGGATCTAAAGCCAGTGCTGCGTTATAGTCGGCGATAGCGTCTCTGGAGTGTCCAATAGACTTCCACAATCTGCCCCTCATGAAATATCCCGCAGCATCGGAAGGGTTTGTCGTATGGATAATTGCCAGAGCTTTGTTCAGCCAGAACTGCGACTTTACTTTGTCCGTGGGTACGCCGTATCCGTTTGCATAGATAGTGGCTAACCGTGCCATCGATTCAGTGGAAAGCACATTAGCTGCAATCTTGTAGTGCTCCACTGCTCTGGCGAAACTTTCTTGGTCTCCCCTCTGGTAACAAAGAAAGTCGGCGTAACTAACTTGTGCCGATCGTGAGCCGAACGGCAATGCCTGTTGGTAATATGCCTCTGCCTTGGATAAATCTTTGGACACGCCTGTGCCTTCCTCGTAAATCGACGCCAGAGAAAGGAACGCGGAGCCTGCATCTTGCTTTGTAGCTAATGTCAAATAATGAATCGCTTGTTTAACATCGCGAGTAACCCCTTCACCTTGCAAATACAAGTTCCCGACCATGGTTTGAGCATCGGGCAAGCCAGCGTCGGCTGCTCTTTTGAGCAGAAGGAATATCTCTTGCTTTACTTTTGGAGTTGGCGTTTCATCTGCGAGGTTATCGGCCATGCGAAACAGTGCGTATTTGTCTCCTTCCGTAGCGCGAGTGCGAATCGTTTTCTCTGCAAAGCTTTCGAGCGATTCCTCCTCGTAGATTTTTCGAATGGTGGCTTTGTCTCTCTGGCTTAGTTTTGGAACGGAAAATTCTTCGTCTAGCGTAGTGAAAAACATGATGTCGCCGGCGTTGCAAGAATGACCGCTCACTCCAAGAGCATGACCTATTTCGTGCAAAAACACTCTGCGGCGTTCGATTGCTCCTGCCGAGTCGATGTCCTTAATGGGCGAGTCTTCCCTGGCAATATCGACGTTTACTTTATTTATAGAGACTACAGACCACTTTGGTGGTCGATCGGTCAGCGGAACCGTATGCCCCAGGGCGATCTCGGTGGCACTCAAATCGGAGCAATTCCGCTTTTGAGAAAACCGGACATCCCCGTCTTTGTAGTTATTCACTAACTTATAGCTGAGCTTGTCGGGGATTTCAGCCATCCAGTCATTCAAGCTGTCGCAAATAAGCTTCTTATCTACCGACGAGAAGCCATCTCCTTCCTCTTCTCCTGGAATATAGACTCTAATCGGCATGCGATCTGCCTTCCAGTAGCCGACATGGTCACGGCAGACAAGTTCGTGAAAGTAATCTTTGTCTTGTGCATGCACCCTCACGTCGATTAACTCGCGGTAGCCAGATCTGATCGCGGGTCTCAGATCTGCGAAGCCAGGCGAAGTTACACAACTCTCGTAATCTTGGGTTGCAAGTTTTTCTTCACCGTTGCGGTCGTGTCGCTGAGCCTCTTTGCGTAGCTCGCGAGGACCTTGATTTAGCGCGATCAACCGCGTATGTATTCCATCGACGCCCGGTACGGGTACGTGCAAATGTGTTTGCCCTTTGACCAAAAAACAAAGCAGAAGTACCGCCGCCCAAAAGCAGAGAGCAGTCAGTGGAACACGGTTAATCTTTCTGGCTTTCATAGAAACCCGAGAGCAGTTAAACCCTTCTTCTACTTTATTGCCACGTTTGGCAAATAAAATAGCAAATCCACTACTTCACCATTAATTTCGGTCCCTCCTGCCTGGTAATTTCCTCCCATTTCTGGAAACTGCCGCGCAGCTGTCTATCCGTGTGCAGGATTTTTGTCATTTACGGCGATATTCAGCAAACCCACATGGGGGATGAGCAAAACTCGTGGTGGTGCCAATTCAAAGTTTGTGCAACAAGGTAGTCAGTCGTTTCCATGCGGCGTCCCTGGCGGCCAAATTCTTTGGCGAAGCCTCCGGTGCTTGCCCCTCGCGCATGAAACCATGCCCTGCGCCCGAATAAACAACGGGTTCGAACGTTTTTCCACTCTTCTTCATGATATCTCGGGTGGTGTCTAAAGTGGCACTGACTCGTGCATCATTCTCGGCGTAGAAACCATGAACCGGAGCGTTGATATTTGCCGCTTGCTCGTCCGTGGATGGTCCTGTTTCATAGAAGACGAATGCATCCTTAATGGTACTGTTGTTGTTCGCAAAGCGAAAAGCCTGGCTTCCTCCCCAACAAAATCCCGCTACAGCAACTTTTCCGTTTGCCGCTGGTAGTTTTGATACATAGGACGTGACAGCGTCAAGATCACTGGTCACCTGATCTGGCGGCAAGGATGATACAGCTTTTCGAACAGCATCTTGATCCTTGTAGCCGCTTGTGCCGTCCTTTCCATCTGACAGCAGGTCCGGTGCGATCGCAATGTATCCTGCTGCCGCAAGTTGATCTGTCATGCTGCGGACCCAATCGCTCAGTCCGAAGATTTCATGAATCAAAACCACCGCGGTGGCTTTGTTTTTAATTTCAGGATAAGCGATGAAGCATTTTACTGCGCGATCCTTGGCCTTGACGGTAACCCACTCGAGATGACGCGATGATTTCTCTAGTGTTGCCTTCGCCCAATCCTGTGCCGAGGCAGGCAAAACTGCTGTCAAAAATACAGGTAATATAGCGGCTATTAGCCAATTCATTCTCATGCCAGTCTCCCCTTGAGATATGCCAGACCGGTGTCTTGAGGACTGATCGGGCGAACTCTAATTGAACTTGACTACACATGTTGCCGCGGTAATTTTAGCCCGTTTGGCTAAGTCGTTGCGACTATCTTTTTAATGGAGGGGAAGGATCATCTAATCGTGCTCGCTACAGGTGCCAATCTCTAGCGCCGGCGTCGAGGGAGTTCATTTCGAGTCAGCCATGGCGGGGACTTGGGCGATCTAGAGGTTTCATGATTGCCAGCGTGGCGAAACAAATTTGAAATAGGAACCTCCGGAACAAGGCACCGCCACTGATGGCATGCATTCATGCCGGTGAAAATAGGGGCGATTTTTCATATTTCGTGCATACAAATCTCGCGCACGGTCCAACATGGTCTTAGTTGACTGCGGTGGTAGACACCTAATCGGTGTGTTACTTGTTTTCTCCCTTGTAGCCAAGGGCGGCAGGTATACCAAAGGCTTCAAAAGGATTGAGATTCAGCAATACTTGTTGGGGCGTGGCGGGAGTCTTCTCAGCTTCGCGGCGCTTATCATCTGCAGCCACTGCCTTCGAAGCTTCGATGGGATCATATAGCACCATTCCCTCGATCTCAAGACCGACCACCGGGAGACCCCACTTGCGAACCATCTTATAGTCTTCATTTTTCAAAATGGCACTACGGTTGTTCGTCTTCTCAGACTCTTGCTGCATGGTGTCGCGCACAACCTTCAAGTCGATTTCGGAGTGGTGGTCTTTGATCGCATCTTGCAATAAGGCATCATGCACCTGCTTATCCACAGATGACTGATCTTTGCTACCGTCATAGAGATGAGCAAGACGATTCCCCTCGGTCTTTGAATCTTGTTGGACTTGTGCTTGCCTGTCCATGTTCGCCACTCCTTCAAGGGATGGGCACATAATAGGCGTCGAATCTGAAAACCGTTTGAAACGATAGAAGAGAACTAGTCAGCTTAGCTAGGCCGATTTGTCCGACGGACGGGCGCGTGAGAGAAGACCAGATGCGTAAGCTTTACTTCGCACGAAGTCCAATATCTTTTTGAGATGAACAGGGTCAACAAACAAAATATAAGACACCAAAATGACATGCTGGAATACTGGTATGTTCAATGTGTATTCGAGTCCTAAATGTAAAAGCACTCCGCCAAACAATACGTAGTATCTGAAGCGCTTTACCCAGATCAAATTCCACAGAAAGAATTCAATTACCAGAGTGCCCCACGTCAGCAATTTTGCAACGAGGATGTTGCGGCGATCCAGCGGCCATGGAAAATGCTCAATGGTTGTGTTGTTGAGCACATAGTAGACAGCGGTCCCGTCGATCCAGGTATTGCCCCCAACTTTGGTCCAGAAATATTGGAAATAGGCAAGAGTCAATTCCAGTTGTATCAGGCGTTGTGTCCATGGAGTTATTGTGCAGTCTTCAGCAACAGCGGGCTCTGATCCACGCTTCGAGTGCTCGGAGTCAGGCTTTCTTTTGCGCAACAAATTGTCGATGGATAAAGTTGCACCGGCTGGCGAAAACATCAAGAAAAACGAATAGACTCGCATGAGATCATCGCCAGCATTGATTATTACTGGATTTCGGAAATGTAGGCTAGACATTGTGAAATACAATGCTATCGAACTTACCCGCGTAAACAGTCCGATGGTGAAGCAGAATGCGCTAATGATGTGTACAAAGTAAAACGACCATACGGCTGAATCTGTTGGAGGCAGGAAAAGCAAGAGATCCAGGCACTTTGAACCCAGGACATTTGTGACGATTTCGCGCCCAAGCGTGCCGTTTACTCCGTACCAGGTCGGAACATCTGCAAGATTCAAAAATGCGGACTCAAGAACAACTAAACCAAAGAAAATTCTGAACAGGCAGAGATTCACTGCCGGTACAGGTTGAAAAAAGAACTTGCGCCATGCATCCCGAAGTCGTGCCAACTGTGCCCTCATTGAAGGTCTCCAGAGGTGATTTTGCAGCTGTACAGTAGATCGTCAAATGGCTCAGCGATCGAGTCGGAACCGGGTGCAGGAATATTGCAGCGATGTCTGATCAGCTCAATTGCAACGGGATGATTGTTCGGTGAGTCGCCTTGCCTTGCTATGTAACGAGCCGCGTCATGTAGCCAGGGCGAGTCTGGATTGGAATTGCAGATGTTATCATCCCACCGTCGGAATCTTCCCTGTAAGAAACGATCAAAGGGGCTGAGTTTCGTGAAATCTACCATGTGCCATTCCTTCAACGTACCATCGGCGAACAATATTCTCGCCCACAACGTGACGTTGTACTTCTTTGGATTGGGTACGAACACGCCGGTGCTCTGAAACAAGCCGGTGGCGTACAAATAGGGTAAGAACCCGGGAAGCAATGAAGAACGAATAAGACCGGGGGGAAAGAGCACCACCGCAATTGCAAGGAGATTTAGTCCAACAAGGGCGGACAGCAATGGCTCTCGAACTTTCGTCCAAGCGTTCTGGCGGCTCGTTCCGTCTAGTGTCAAACACTACCTCCTGGACACAATCTATCTATCATCCTTGACAAGCCGCCTCAAACGTATTCGCTTTTTTCGTAGCAAACGTAACGGAGCAATTGAGGGTGAGGGGTGTGTTCATTGTCCGCACCAGGGCATAGCGGGGCAAGATAGGACGGAAAAAGAAAGAGCAATATTTGGGGGGAAATACGATTGTGCATTAAAATGAGTTAGCCTAATAT
Source organism: Candidatus Obscuribacterales bacterium (assembly GCA_021732565.1). GTDB lineage: Bacteria > Cyanobacteriota > Vampirovibrionia > Obscuribacterales > Obscuribacteraceae > JAKFUT01. The sequence continues at coordinate 7,620 of JAKFUT010000207.1, read as the reverse complement.
TTTGCTCATCGGAGACAGTGGGCTGTTATTTAAGACATCTTCAATAACCGGAGAAAGTTTAAATGGCAGAATTCGATGTAAAAGAAGTTCAATTAGCAGCGTGAGGGCCTAGCGGCTGTTCTCCCGGTCAGGGAAACCCATTTTTACCATACATGCAACCCTATCAGCAGCCTTATCGAGCAGAACCCTCGTATCAAAGACCTGCTGCGCCATATCAACCCGTTACTCCGTATAGCCCATATAACCGTCAAGAAGTCACACCGGGAACAGTGGTACCCGATGTGGTGACACCGACGGAACGTCCTGTCCGTGCTTCAGCGCCAACTAGAGCAGAAATAGATCAACTACCTACGGCTAAGAACGATGAACAGTTCAATGCTGCGGTGGAGAGAGCTCAACGGCGCGGTGTTCCGCTAATTACAACCTTTACCGATCGAAACAGTCATGTTAGCGGTGAAGAATTGAAGCTGCTAGCAGCAGCTAAAAAGCAGTACGGCGACAAAGCCGAAATCTTACTGGTCGACCGAAGTAAACTTGAACCAGGGTCTCAATTATCCAAACACTTCGACAATTATGTTGCCCGAAATGGTTATCCCACAACGATATTAGCCCGTCCATCGGAAGGACTGCGTCCCTCTGATCTTCGCGCCGGATCTTCGCATGTCGTGGATAGCAGATACGGAGCCGATGTGATGATGCTGGCGAAAGTGCCAGCGTTGAAACAAGCGGCAAAACCGGAGGTGCCAAAACCGGCGCCTGCGAAAGACGACCTTTATGATCCGTTTAGTCCGAGCAATAAGCGAGTCGAACCTGTCAAACCTCGAATCGAGCCAGCCAAACCTGAACAGCCGCCCGCTTTCGATGCACCCGTTAGACCAACCGAGAGGACGCGCCCCACAGAAAGAACTCAACCTCGTTCATTTGAAGTAACCACACAAGCAGATTACAACAAGGTCCTGCGCGCAGCTGGTGAAAACAAAGAACCGATGGTGGCTTTGTTCTACTCCAGTAAATCATCGATGTCGGCACAAGCTGTGCGCGATTACGTGCAAGCTCGCAAGAATGTCCCGGGTGCCACGTACATGTCATTTGATGTCGACAAGCTGGACAACATGACTCCGGAGGAAAGACAAAAAAGTCCAATTGCAGCATACGCGGACTATGTTCGTCGTGAAGTGGGTTATCCCACCACCATGGTGGTGCCGATTGCTCCACCGGAAAAGGCCGGTGATAGTTACTCACCGCAAACAAATTCAGCAACATTTCGTGGAGGTGCCAGCGCGGAACAGATCAAAGACGCATTAGTTCCTGCACGACAGCACATGGAACGGTTCAAATTTCCAGAACCGGTGGTGCCTGTAAAACAACCTGAAACTCCGGCACCCAAGCCTGAAGCTCAACCCCAACGTCCGCAACTTCCCAATCTTCGCATCTACGCCTGATAGGCGCCATGTATTCTCGATTAACTCGCTGAGCCTGTTCACCAAATGCGGTGAACAGGCTCGAAGGATTTTGGGAAATCGATTTAGACCGGCGCTTGAATCGCTGAAAGCGGATTAGGACCTCTGTCGAAATGCGTGGTCAGCACCACACTCGTTATAGTCTTTCTGATCCCGCGGACTTTTCTGATTCGATCCAGGAGCGAGGACAAAGCCTCCGAATCAGTCGTTCGTACTTTGGCCAGGAGACACTCTTCTCCAGCCACGGAATGTAGTTCTTCTATCTCGGTCATATCTCGCAACTCAGCGAAGATTTCTCCGCAAGTGACCCCTTCGCTTGTAATCCGAATAAAAGCGCAGAGTTTGAGATCGAGTTTTGTAGGATCAATGCTAATTCCGTATGATGAGATGGCTCCCGTTTGCTCCAATTTCTTGACCCGAGCATGGACTGCAGGCGCCGAGAGCTTCAATATTTCACCGAGATCAGAATATTTTTGCTTAGAATCGTCCGATAAGAGGGCAAGAATTTTTAAGTCGAGTTCATCGTATGGCATGGGGTCTATCTCTGTTCGCTGAATCCTATTCGGAAGTTTACCAGATTAGGTGATTTTGGCTACTTGTAGGATAGAATTAGGAAGTTGTTTGAATATGCCTAATGTAGTTAGGCTGAAAGGAGTCACGTCATGGAAAAGACCACCTGCAGCTTGCAATCGTCCCGCCGCAAGATAATCCTGGCGTTCGCCATTCTTTATGTTGTTTGGGGTTCAACTTATCTGGCCATCAAGGTGGCTATCGATACAGTGCCTCCATTAATGATGGGATCACTTCGATTCATCATTGCCGGATTGCTCCTTTACTGTGTTCTGCCCGCGAGTGAAAGAGAACGTCCGACACTGCGACAGTGGCGTTCCGCGGCAATTATTGGCGGTCTATTGTTGACTGTCGGAAATGGTGGAGTGGTACTATCCGAGAAATGGATATCCACTGGCATAGTATCGCTTTTGGTGGCAATGACCCCGATGTTTATAGCGGTGCTTGAGAGCTTCCCTAAGTTTGCCATTGGCCGGCGAAAAGCCGCCGGATTGATCCTGGGTACCTCGGGAATCAGCATGCTTGTTAATCCTGCGAGCTTTGCCTCTGGAAATGTAAATCTGGCTGGAATTATTGTTCTGCTAATTGCCTCGTCAAGTTGGGCCATCGGTTCAATTTATTCTCGTTCTGCTGAAAAGCCTCGTTCCACCATGATGTTTGTCGCCATGCAAATGGTTTGTGGCGGTATAGCATTGGGCGCGCTTTCTTTGACAATGGGTGAACATGTGCATTTTGATGTGCGAACTGTCTCTGCCCAATCACTATTTGCGGTAGCTTACCTGATTGTTTTCGGTTCAATACTTGGTTATGGTGCATACATCTGGTTGCTCCGAAATGTGAGCCCGACAAGAGTTTCCACGTATGCTTATGTGAACCCTGTGATTGCCGTTTTCCTTGGCTGGGCAGTCTGTGGCGAACCACTGGGACCCGCAACAATGGGCGCAGCTGCGCTTATTCTCGGTGCAGTGTGGTTGATCAATAGCAAGAGTCGGGAAATAGAGGCACCGCCGGCGGTAGCCGATCCACCGGTAGCGGTACTGGTAGCGGTGGAGATTGGTGAGCTGAATCTCCCTGAATCTGTGGTAAGAAAAGATTTGGCCGTTACTCGTGGAAACGTCAAGGGTTGAGATCGCTAAACACTAGAAGGAATCAGCGGACTTTCTGAGAATACTCGCGCCCCACTCCGCGCGAGTATTCTTGCGTTTTGCTTCATTCGGCAGTTTCATAACCGATTTGATGCTCGATTCAACACTTGACGCGGTTATGCATGCAGGGTCTTACCTCTGCGATTGTCCTGCCTACTGTATAATTCTCAGCTCGGCGGTGGGTGGATTTGAACCCGTCGAGTGCTCACGGATGAGAACGCGCATCCCTTTGCCCAACTGTAAAGTGATAGTTAGCTATCGGCGGAAGATTCGGGACACGGAGGGAATGTTTTGAAAGCAAGATCTTTGATAATTTCCATTACTGGTTGCATGATACTGATCGGCTCGACCGCTCCTGTCGCGTTTAGCGCCGGTGGTAAGGGAATACCAGTGCTCAGCCTTCTGGATTTTCAGTGGTGGCACCGGGCACTCTAGTTCTCTTAATGAAGAAACCGCGAAGGGCGGGTATTACCCGTTGCGAAGTTCGAGAATGGGAGCTATTCGGTTTTGGTAGGACAAGTTCCGCTGGGAGAGCACCCGGCGGGAAAGACCAATGTTCCGTGGGATCTCAAGGTTAGCGGAAAGGATCTTGAACCCGCGGCTTATCTTGCTGAGCTGGCAATCTTTGGTGAAAATGGGCAGAAGGCTTTCGCGCTCGATCATGGTCCACAAGTCACATTTGAAGTGACTCCCGATCACAAAATAGGCGAAGTTATTGAAACCGAATTTCCCGCGCAGTAATCAGAGGGTGTGTATGGAAGGCGAATCGCGTTGGATTTGTTGCGAGTCGCTGGTTCGTTTAACGAATGACGAACCTGTTGAACGGCAGAAGGACGAAACAAAAACAATTCAGTTTTCGTAGATTCGTTTTGCTGTGAACACAGAACGCATTGGTTCTCTGTCAGGGGCACCATCGCAATTTAATGCGATCCACGTTGAAGCTGGACGATCGCATTTGTCCCTTTGCTAACAGACATGGTCGAATTTTGAGACATGGTCGAATTTTGAGATCATCCGATTTCACCCGTGTTATCCACATCAATGGATTCCCTGGACGGCTTGTAAGAGAACCAAAAGGCGAAGCTAAGAATTCCAAGAGAAATTATCCCCCACAAAACAGACCAAACTACGGCTGGAACTTGAGTGATACTTTCCATTATTTTTGCGTCGCTGTGTCCATCTGTCAGAGCTGAAATCATGAACAGTTCTTCAATCGACACCAGACCTTCCAATGTCGTCATAACGGCTAGCATTAACAGAAAGTAGTGGCAGAACTGAACTGAGCATTTCTTTGACACTAACAATAATGCGGTACCGATCACCAGAGAACACAAAAAGCTAAACCAGCCACCGCCTACATAAAAGGCGGTTATAGCCAATATCACCACGCCGATGCTGTGCAATACCAATTTAGCATTGGCTGGTTTCCGTCCCCACCAAATCAACAATCCGCCGAATACGGATGTGCCTACATATCCCGCCATTGCGATAAGAGGCATGAAGCCGTCTTTGGTCATGGTGACGCCTTCGCGGTTGGCGAAGATACCAATGACGGAGACCTGCCCTCCAGTTGCTCTAGTTGCAAGAGCATGGCACGCTTCATGAATAATGGTCACAAATAACTTGAAGGGATAAAGTGCCATGCTGATACCAGGTATGTCCCAACAGACGAGGCAGAAGATCAAAATCAGAGTCATTAACTGTGCAGCACGATCATGCTTTAACGCATGGATGATGTCTGCAGCAAAAATTTTGGCATGGCCCGCGGCTACATTCGTTACTGTTCCTGCGTGAACAGCTGCAGCTTCACCTACCAACTTCACCTTTTGGGTCGCGACTTTCTTAAATGACTCGTTCATATTCATTCTCCCGAGAGACCCAATCTGATCCTGGTTGGGCAATTCGCTTTTGGGATTACGCGATTCAGTGAACGATTAGGGCTGCAAATTCCTAATTTAAGGTTTCGTTCTGATTCGGTCGTACTCTTACATAATAGCAACCAGAAGACAGTATGATGCAGGAAAATCAAACTGTGCGGGCATTTCCTTGACTTGTTGGTGGGCTCCACCATCCTGACCAGATTCTTCAATGGTACTCCTTCGTCTTTGTGATCGAGGTCGGCGCTCACGCAAACTCCGGTGCCGTGATCAGAGAAAACGGTTCTGGTTCGGGGCTTGAGAAAGCACAAACCAGTCTCACAGGTTCAGGTTGAAAGTCATAGGGCAGCAAATTGCATTCTAGCGCTAGCTTCCACCTTTTAAAGTCGTGGTGATCTTGCCGATGATGCCGATGACAGGTTCTCTGCTTGCAGGTAATATCACTGGCATCGTCCGTGCAGAGAATGTTCCTTGGTAAGCGAATTATAGATTCGCTAACATGTATTGAACGTTGTCTGCATTAATTGTAAAAATTGGCTATCAGGTTAGGAAAATGATTCAGAAAGATGGAAATGATCGGACAAGAAGAAAGTCCGATAGAGATAAGAACAAGGCGCGAGTAGCCATGCTGTACAAACTATTCAGGGCGAAGTTTCCGACGCCGGAAGCAGCGCTGAAGGAGCTGTACCGGAAATTCCATCGGATGCTTTTGATCTGTCGTAATTCTAAGTGCGCAGCTAAGTTGCCGGTAGATTGTGCTGTAAGAAACATGTCCTGTCCGAAATGCGGACACAACAACTGGATTACGTCCGGCACATTTCTCGACCACATGAAAAAGCCACTTGCGTGGCTGGCGGCCATCTGGCTGCAGGAGCAAGGCGTCATCCTGTCTTCGACGGGGCTTGCAAACTTGACAGGAGTGTGTTCATCGACATGTTTGAATATACTGCATACGACGGGATTAGTGATCCTCAACTCCGTCGACGACAATGAGGTGGAATTGTACGGGACCGAAGCTTTCATAGGCAGTTATTGTAAGCGCAGTACTGATACTCCGCGCGGTGAGCATCCTTCCGCCGAACAGAAAGCTATGGAGATTGAAAACGGAATTGAAGAGAGCGAACCCAAAGAAGACTCACTTTTCGACTCGGCCGCAGGCATTATCGATTTCTCTCCCGCTGAATACGAACCTGAAGAAGAACCCTCAGCAGCGGCTGAGGACCTCGTCACAGAGTTAGAAGATGAGCCTGGCGAGAAGGCGCACAAAAACTCTCTAGAGGAGCACGAAGATGGCACTTTTGACGCTACTCCCGATGAGCCTGAGGAATTCGATGTCTCTGGTCCGTTGACCAAGATTGAGAAAGACCTTCTAGACCTGATCGGAAAGGATGGAATCAACTTTGATCTGCTGTGCGACAGGAGCGATCATCCTACTGGAACAGTGACGGCAATATGCACAATGCTCGAATTGAAAGGTCTTGTCGCACTGGAGATTGGCAATAAGTATGTGCCGGTGAAAAATATCACTTCGGCAGGGGGCACGAAATTCGAACACAAGAGACCATTCGCTGGAACGTCACGCTCCGCGAAACTCCCGCAGACTACCTCTCTCACGAATTCTAAGCGGGAAACTCGAATTGAGCTTTCGCAACTCCAGCAGCAAGTCGCGAAGAACTTCATGGAGTACGTGCGGACCTATCACCACGGTATAAGCCGAAAGCATGTTCAACTTTACTTTGTAAGATTCTGGTACTCCCAATCACGCGAACATCTGTCCGAACACTGGCTATCAGACGCTTGTCTCAGGTTCACCGAGTATCTTGAAAAAGGAGTGGGAAGCGTGGGAAGCTACAGGTCTCCCTTATGGATCAAAATTCCACCGCCGTTGACTCCGTAATTATTTCCCTTCATTCGATTTGCGAATTGAATAACAATACCTCATCACCTTCCGGTTTTGGGGCAATCGTGTTGGACAGGTATTTCCCGGACAGGCCGGTCAAGTTAACCTCTGCAGGCTTCAGGTAACACCTAATGGAAGATAACCGATATCGGTAAACATCGCCGATATCGGTAAACATTGCCGATATCGGTAAACATTGCCGATATCGGTAAACATTGCCGAGCCAGCTTTGTGCTGACCACGGCACAGAGTCATGTTCGTGAGTCACGCCGAACCTGTCCATCGAGCACATGACCTGAATTAACTAAGACGTTCTGCCTCCAGTGAGAATGCCAGCGGAAGCCAACTTTGTGCTGGCCACCGGTACATGCCGTGGTCGTCCTTTACGAGTTGTTCGAACATTCGCCACGGAACGGAGTCATGTTCATGAAGCCACCGTATCGACATTCCGGCGTCGATGACGCTGGTTAAGATTTCACCGAGAGGGTGCATCCACTCGCAGGTAGTATCATTGGTTAGTTCAGCGGCATCGTCCGCGTAATCACGAGAATCTTTTATTATGATTGGGCCTTTCAAAAAGTATGGAGCGTAGTAGCCTGGCATTCCGGCTGCTGCGGTGGAGTCATCAAAAACAAGTGCCGACGGATGACCTTCGGCAAGGTAGAGCC